>JANTHP010000339.1 GCA_024762395.1 Anaerolineae bacterium
TATCCCACCAAAACAGAATAGCCAGCATGGTAACGGCCGAAACCACAACATTAATCAACAAAAAAGGCAGCATCCGACGAAAAGACATACGCATCTCCTAATTGTTTGTATTGTACATGAGCGACGTTCATCTGGACAACTTGCGTAAATCGTAGACAATAGCGGCGGAAAACGTAAAATGTGAGTAACTATACAGGTGACAGTCACTTTTTCCAGAGGTGTTAGCCAAAACCACGATGTTTCGCAAGTGACTGTCACCTCTGGTAGCTGTATAGTTACAAATGTGAAACGTGAGGGAACGGCATGTCTAAATCCTTGAAAATTTTATTTCTCAGCGCTGAAGTTGCACCTTTTGCCAAAACCGGCGGTCTCGGCGATATTGGCGGCTCCTTGCCCAAAGCATTGCGGGCGATGGGGCACGATGTGCGGGTGATGATGCCCGCTTATCAAAACATCGAATCCGGCTATCCCGGCGTCGAGCCTATTCCTGTGCGGCTGGACGTGCCCACCAATTTCGGCGATGTTCCTGCCGGTGTTTTTCAAGGGCATCTGCCTGGCAGCGACGTTCCCATCTATTTCATTGCCGAATGGCATTTGTTTAACCGGCCCCAATTGTACGGCTACTGGGACGATCCGTATCGTTTCGCCTTTTTCAGCCGGGCGGCCTTGGAATTGGCTGTGGCGCTCGATTGGCGGCCCGATGTGGTGCATGCCCATGATTGGCACACAGCGCCGGCCATCACCTGGCTGGCAACGGCCGGGCAAAGCCATCCCTTCCTCAACAACATTCCCACCGTTTTTACCATCCACAATTTAGCGCACCAGGGCAAAGTAAGCTGGGATGTGTTTGATTATTTAGGTATCCAAACCCATTCGCTGTACGAAGAAGCGTATGGCGAGGTGAATTTTATGGCGCGGGGTATTTATCACGCAACGATGATTAATACTGTCAGCCCCACCTATGCCCGTGAGATTATGACGCCGGATGGCGGAGCCGGTTTGGACGGTTTGCTGCGCCATCGCCAATATCATTTGCATGGCATTCTGAATGGGTTGGATTATGATGTATGGAATCCGGCGACCGACTCCCGCCTGGCGGTGAATTATGATGTGGATGCAGTGAGCGAAGGTTCGCCGGACGGCCGTCTTGCCAACCGCCGTATCCTCCAGGAAAAAGCCAACTTGCCCCAGCGTGACGACATCCCCATCGTCGCCATGATTTCACGCCTGGATTGGCAAAAGGGGCTGGACATCACCGGCCACGTCATCCACCAGCTCATGAACGGCTTCGCCGGTGAGGCACAGTTTATCCTGTTGGGAACCGGCGAAGCGCGCTACGAGCAAATGTTTGCCCATCTGGCTGCTTATCATCGAGGCAAGATGGCCGCATTTCTCGATTATAACGCCGGATTCGCGCCCACTATTTACGCGGGCAGCGATATTTTCCTCATGCCATCGCTGTTTGAGCCGTGTGGATTAGGCCAGATGATTGCCATGCGATATGGCAGTGTGCCGGTCGTACGCGCAACCGGCGGCCTGGCTGATACGGTGCAAGACGGCATTACCGGCTATACCTTCACCGAATACAGCGCGGCGGCGTTTGGGCAGGCGCTGCAGCGCGCCATTTACTTTTACAATACAGACAAAGATGCCTGGCGCATGATTCAAAAGCGTGGAATGATGGCCGATTTTTCTTGGAAACGATCGGCGCAGGGGTACCAACAATTGTATGAATGGGCGATGGCGTCTGTCGCCTGATTGAATTTGACATTTACCCGCCGCTATGGGAGAATCCCACGCTGCAACGCCCCCGTAGCTCAGAGGATAGAGCGTCGGCCTCCGAAGCCGGAAGCCCAGGTTCGAGTCCTGGCGGGGGCATAGGATAAATCAAAAAAGCCCTGCCTTCGTGGCAGGGCTTTTTGCTTTTCACGCGGTTTGTTTTATTCTGAGGCGATGAATGTATGTCCGGTCAGGCCGTCGGCTATGGTGAATGACCCGGTTAGCCATACGCGCCGGATGGTGAGGAAGGGGGAGATGGCGGCGTGTTCGTTACGGGATAACGGCCGTACCGAATAATAACCGGCAAAAAATGCTTCCGAAAGTTCAGCCGGTTTGTGCATCAAGTTTGTGTTTAACAAAAATGTAGCGATGTCATAAGCCCGCCAGCCATAGCCGCATAAATCAAAATTGAAAAATGTCGGGTTACCGTCTTGGTCAAAGCGGACGCTGGCGTTGTGGAAATCGCCGCCAATCGGCCCCCAGCTATCTTCGGTGGATTCTTCATTGCGCAGCAGGGCCAGAATTTCCTCTTTTGCTTCAGCTGCAGATGTCAAAATCAAATCCAAATCATCAGCGCGTTCTTCATCCCACAATTGGCGGATGCGTTCGACGGGTTTATCAACCAGGCATTCCAGATTCATGGGCCGGCGTTCATATTTTGGCTCATATTCGTTTGAAGCCATATGGATCCGGGCCATCTCTGCGCCGCATCGGTATAGTTGATTTTCGTTTGTTAGGGACATGGCTTCGCCGCTGGCAAAGCTGAACAACGCATAATACCGTGTTCCTTCCGGCGCATTGACGCTGCCCAGGAAACGGCCGTCTCTCCGCGCAACCGGATAAGAAACAGGCAGGCCGTTACGCTTCAAAAACATCAACCAATCCAATTCAAATAAATAATCGGATTCTTCTCGCTGCAAGGTTTTCCCTAGTTGGTAAACCCGCGCCACATATTTAACGCCATCGGCCGTACGCACCAAATAATGGTCATTATCCTGCGTGCGCACCATTTTGCTAAACAGTTTACAGCTAACCGGCCCCAAATCATATTCTTGCTCAATCACCTCGCCCAGCGCATCGCCAACAATAAATGAACGAGCTACTCGTATATGGTTCATCATCCAGCCTCCTACTTCAGAATACCTGCAATTATCAATGTTTTTGGCCAATTGGCAATGGGCGTTTCAAATAAGTTGAACCAACTGAATGAAATACACCCATTGGCAGTGACGATTATGTAAGTCGTATTGTAAGTTTATTGAAAGAAAATGAGTTCACGTAATGGACAACTATCAATAAGTGTATGTTTGATTCGATCGTGTACAAATGAATTCGGTAACTGCTTAGATCTGCAAGAGTTATCAGCTGCCTGATTCGTTCAAATTATTCCAGTAAGGAGTTATAAATGGTATCTCAAATAACTCGTCATAATATACTTGCCGTCATTCCCGCCTATAACGAGCAGGGAGCGATTGGGCAAGTTGTCACAGATGTTCTGGATGCAGTTCCTCATGCTGATATCCTTGTCATTGATGATGGATCAACCGATATGACGGCCGAAGTGGCGCGTGACGCTGGGGCAACAGTCGTTCAACATCCCATCAATCTGGGAATCGGCGGTACAGTTCAAACGGGCTTGAAATTCGCCCGCCGCATGGGGTACGATTACATCATCCGCCTGGATGGAGACGGACAGCATAATGCTGCCGATATTCCCAAGTTGTTGGATGTCGTTATTTCGGGTGAAGCGGACGTTGCTATCGGTTCGCGCTTCTTGGACAAAAAGCAATTGGAGATGCACATACCTTTTGTGCGGCGGATAGGTATTCGATTTTTTGCCACAGAGGTAGGTTTAATAACCCGCCGGCCGGCGACAGATACCACGTCTGGCTTCATGGCTATGAATTACCGGGCGGTACAGGTGTTAGCCAATTATTTACCCCAAGATTATCCTGAAGTCGAAGGGCGTGTTATTTTACATAAAGCGGGTCTGGCAACGGCTGAGGTGCAGGTTAGAATGCGCGAACGTGTTGCCGGCGTTAGTTCGATTGATTCGTGGCAATCAATTTATTATTCGCTAAAGGTTTCAGTTGCTGTGTTAATGACAGCCCTAAAAGATGTCCCTGTATGGGTTGAGGATATGCGCTATGCAAGTGCCCGTCGTGCAAAGGTTAACGGCCGTTCTCTACGGTCTGGCGATATTATTACTAACGATTTACTTGATACGAAAGCGCAAACTGCGTGAAGAATACTCACTGCTTTGGCTGTTAACAGGGGTAGTTATTCTTGTATTAGCCACGTTTACCCAGGCCTCAAACTACCTCATATCCTTTTTCAACGTCACCTACCCGCCAGTGCTAAGTTTAGCCTTAGCCATACTGTTTGCACTGGCGATTTTATTTTCCCTAACCATAGCAGTATCCGTCCTGTCTAATCGTCTGCGAGATTTGGCGCAGCACATCGCCATCCTTGAGTGGCGTTTGAATCAGTTGGAAACTGCTCAAACAAATAATTCAAACAGTCAACCTGAAGCCCAAAACTTGGAACTACACGCTTCAATCGAAAAAAACGATGACAAATCCTAAAACAAACACCCCATCTGAAAAAAACACCGCGTCAGCCCAACCAGGAAAAGTAATGGTCTTGGGCCTGGACGGAGCAACCTACGATCTCATCAAGCCCTGGGTCAGTGAAGGGCACTTACCCACCTTTTCCCGCCTGTTTCGCCAGGGAGCATCCGGCGATTTGCGCAGTACCACTCCCCCCATGACTGCGCCGGCCTGGACTGCATTTGCAACCGGCACAAATCCCGGCAAGCACGGTTTGTACGATTGGATCGCCCGCGATGAAGGCAGCTACCGCTTTTCGCCCGTGTTGTCGGTAGATTGCGTCACGCCTACGCTATATGATCTGTTAAGTCAGGCGGGACGCCGGGTTGTCGCCATGAACATCCCCATGACTTATCCTCCCACGCCTGTAAATGGCTACATGGTCTCAGGGATGCCCGCGCCTTCCACAGACGTGACCATCACCTACCCGGACACTTTGTATGACGAAATCATCCGCGACGTAGGCGACTACATTCTCTATCCCGATCCGGGACAGGCTTACTCCGACAGCGGTATTGACGATTTCTTGAAACGTCTTTACCGGGCCGCTGATTTGCGAGTCCAAACGTTCCAGTATTTGCTGGAACGGGATGCGTGGGATTTTGCCATGCTGGTCTTTAATGGCACAGATACGGTCAGCCATGCGCTGTGGAAGTTTATGGATAGAACCCATCCGCTGCACGATCCCAGCCGTTATGACAAGTATGGGCACGCCATCCGCGATTATTTTATCCA
>JANTHP010000340.1 GCA_024762395.1 Anaerolineae bacterium
TTCAATTAACAGTCATCACTTTTGCCCGGCTGCTGCTCAATACCGGCCTGCGGATGGTCTACCCGTTTGCCCCGGCGTTGGCGCGCGGGCTGGGCGTGGAATTGACGGCCGTTTACCGCCTCATCACCATCCGTAACTTTTCCGGCTTCTTCAGTCCCGTGTTCGGCCCGCTGTCGGAGCGGTACGGCCGTCGCGCCGTGATGGTCGGTTCGATTTTACTGTTTGGGGTGGGAACGGCCGTCGTCGTCATCTGGCCCGCTTATTGGCCGTTGGGCGTCACCCTCATCGCCATTTCCGTCGCCAAAGTAATTTACGACCCGGCCATGCAGGCCTACATCGGCGATACCGTCCCCTACAACCAGCGCGGCAAGGCGATTGCCGTCACCGAACTGGCATGGTCGGGCGGGCTGCTGCTAGGCGCGCCGGCTATTGGCTTCATCATCGCCCGCTGGGGCTGGCAGGCGCCATTTGCCTGGCTAACCGGATTGGGTATTCTAGCTGTATTGTGTCTGCGGTTGGTTTTGCCTGACAGCGGCGGCGGCGACGGTCAGCCGACTAATTTGCGGGAAACATTGCACGTCATCCGGCAGCATCCCGTCATCTGGGCCGCAGGCGTTTACATCGCGCTGGCAATGGCCGCCAACGAAGCGTTGTTTATCGTTTATGGAAATTGGATGGAGGTGAGTTTTGGCCTATCGCTGACGAATTTAGGCCTGACGGCCGGTATCATTGGCGGAGCTGAGGTAGCCGGGGAACTGTTTGCCGGTTGGACCGTAGATCGGTTCGGGAAACGGCCGATTATTATCGCGTCGGGGTTAGTGAATGTGCTGCTGTACGCACTGCTGCCGGTAACGGCCGTCACCCTCACCAGCGCCCTCATCACCCTCTTCCTCCTTTTCTTTACCTTTGAGACAACCATTGTCGGCGGCGTGCCGCTTCTTACCGAAATTGTGCCCCGCGCTCGCGGCGTCGTCATGTCTGTGGTGATGGGGTCTTTTGCTCTGGGGCGCACGCTCGGCACGCTGCTTGGCCCTTTTGTGGCCGACAATTTTGGTTCCACCGGTAACGGCCTGACATCGGCTGGACTAATGCTCATCGCGGTGTTAATTTTGGCGCGGTGGGTGAAGGAAGAATCGCATGAAAAAATCATCTGAAGTACCGAACATTGACCGCAGTCGGCGGGTGTTGTTTGATGAGGCGGCGGCATTGTATGACGAGGTTCGGCCCGGTTATCCAGAGGCGTTGGTTGAGGATGTGATTGCGCTGTCGGGGATTGGGCGGAACGGCCGTATCCTCGAAGTTGGCTGCGGCTCCGGCAAAGCCACCCTGCCCTTTGCCAAACGCGGTTACCGGATGTTGGCGATTGAGCTGGGCCAACATCTGGCGGCGTTGGCGGCGGAAAACTGCCGCCCTTACCCCAACGTCCAAATTCTGCACAGCGCGTTTGAAGCGTGGCCGCTGGAGGAAAATGGGTTTGATTTGGCGATTTCCGGCGAAGCGTTTCACTGGATTCCGCCGGAAATTGGCTATCCCCGGCTGGCGCAGGCGTTAAAACCGGACGGCTCGGCGGCGTTGTTTTGGATTTTACGGCCGTTGCAGGAAACGGCCGTCTACCAGGCCATCGCCGCCGTTCACAAAGAATTGGCCCCCGACATTGCCTCAACCGATCATGTCGTCACGCCCGAATGGCTCACCCGGCGAATCACAGCCAATTTTGCCGATTCCAATCGCTTTGGCGAAGTCACCGTGCGCCAATACGCCTGGTCGGAAATAATGACGGCTGAAAAATATGTCAAACTATTGGATACGCAGTCATCCTATCGCCATGCGGATCGAAAAGTGCGCGAGAAATTGTATGCGGGTATTGTGGATGTGATTGAGGCATATGGCGGGGAGATAGAACGGCCGTATCTCGCCATTCTCTTTCATGCGCCGCTCGCGTAGGGGGCGTCCATCAAAACACGCTCAACAGTTTCGGCCAGCCGCGCCCAGCTAAAATGGGCGGCTGTCCATTCTTTGGCCCCGGCGGCCAGCCGGTCGCGCTCTGGCCGGTTTTGCAGCAACTGAATAAGAGCAGCCGTTATACCGGCGTCGTCGCCCGGCGCGCACAGGATGCCGGAACGGCCGTTCACCACATACTCCCCCACCTGCCCCACCGCCTCAGCCACAACCGGCACACCCATCGCCAGCATATCGGCCAACTTAACCGGGCATTTGGTGCGGTTCAACAGCGTATCTTCCATCAAATACACGCCCGCATCCGCCGATTGTAGCAGCGCCGGCAGCGCATCCTGCTCCACCCAGCCCGCATCTTTAACCGCGTCGGTCAACCCGGCGTCGGCCAACTGCTGCCGAAATTGGGCGGCGTCCGCTTCATACAAACCGGCGCCAACCATGAGGATAGTTAGATTGGGAACGGCCGTTTTCACCCCCTGCAAAATCGCCGCCAACCGTCCCGTATCAAACTCAAACAACCGGCTGTAAACCAGTAGATTAGGAGATTTGAGATTTGAGACTGGAGATTGATTACTGACCCCTGATGTAACTATACAGCTACCAGAGGTGGCAGTCACTTGCGAAACATCGTGGTTTTGGCTAACACCTCTGGAAAAGTGACTGTCACCTGTATAGTTACCCCCTGATAACGGTTCACTTATCCCTGGGCCATTGGGCACGTACACCACCCGCTTCGGCGGAATGCCCATACTCAAGGCAATCGTCTCCAACGCGCGGCTGGCGACCGTCAGCGCGTGGCAGTGACGCATCCCCCACCGCTCCTGCCAGGCGAAAAACCGTTTCTGCATGGGCGAATACGGAGCCAATTCATTCCAGCCGCCCCATCCCTCCCAATCATCCGTGTCCATCACCAAACGGATGCGCTGCCGGTGAAACTGCCACAACCACCAGCCCGCTAATCCGCTGTATGCTTTAGGCTTGAAAAAATGAACAACATCCGGCTTCCAGGCCAATGTTTCCCGGATGAGATGGCGCGTAATCCCCAGCAAGCCGCCGCGCAAAGGTGTGTATCGAATCTCCACGCCTGCTTCCGTCCAGGTTTTATCCGCCTCTTCCGGCGTTTGCCAGGGCGGCATCAACAACCGCACGGCATGGCCGCGCCGCACCAATTCGCGGGCCAGGTTAAAGGCGCGGCTACGCATCGTTTTGTTGGGATGAAAACCAAAAGGGCCGACCATTGCAATTCGCATACCCTGATCTGTATCACGAAATATTATTTTGGGCTAGCAGGCTGTTGGAAAAGTCGAAGAAACATTGATTGGACACGGATTAACACAGATAAACACGGATTTTCAAGTCAAAAATATCAAAAAATCTGTGTTTATCCGTGAGATCCGTGTCCCATTATTCTTTCTCCGACAAGCTGCTAGGGCGAGAAAAATGGCGTGCAGAAGGTATGCGACATAAAATTATGCGTGAAGCGTGAAACATGAAACGTGAAAAAGAATTCATCACGTTTCACGTTTCACGCATGTTTATTCAACGCCTTACATAAAGGAAAGCCTATGCCCAGCCCCCAATTTGAAGCGATTTACCAACTGCTAAAAACCAACCCATCGCCTATTGATATGCCCTTTGTCGAGCAGCGGCGGTTAACGGCCGATATGGCTGCCCAGACGCCGCTGCCGGACACGGTTTACCATGAAGAAATCCGGCTTGGCGCTGTTTCCGGCTTACTGCTGGCGGCTGAGGGGGCTAGAGACGATCGCTTGATTCTTTATTTGCATGGCGGCGGCTACTGCCTGGGGTCGAGTTTGGCGCACAGGGATTTTGGCTGGCGGCTTTCGGCAGCAGCGCAGGCGCGGGTGCTTTTACCGGATTACCGGCTGGCCCCGGAACACCCTTTCCCGGCAGCAGTGATGGATGTAACGGCCGTTTACCGCTACCTGCTCCAAAATGGCTTCCAACCCAACCAAATCGCCTTTGGCGGTGACTCGGCTGGGGGCGGATTGGTGATAGCGGCCATGATTGCCTTGCGGGATGATGGCATTGCGCTGCCGAAAACGGCCGTACTCATCTCCCCCTGGACCGATTTAGCCGGAACCGGCAGATCCCTCACCGAAAAAAACGACCAGGACCCGCTCCTTTCTCCGGCCCAACTAGACCGTTTTGTCAAAGCCTACCTGGGCAACACCGACCCCCGCAGCCCGCTGGCTTCTCCCCTCTACGCCGATCTGTTCGGCTTACCCCCGCTGCTCATTCAAGTAGGCACGGCCGAAATCCTGCTGGACGACGCCGTGCGGCTGGCCGAACGAGCCAAAACCGCCGGTGTAGACGCCACCCTGGACGTGTGGGACGATATGTTCCACGTCTGGCATGGCTTCGCTGCCATCATACCGGAAGCGCAAGCAGCATTAGACAAAACCGGCGCATTTATGCGCAAACAATTCGAGATTAGCGACTAGCGACTGGAGACTAGCGACTACCCGACTACCTGACTACCCGACCACCCGACTACCCGACTAACTCTTTCAATCGCGGATGCTCCGCATACACGCCGCGATACTTTTCCGGCAGCAGCGCGCCAATCCGGCACATTACCTCATCCGTTTGCGCTGCCAGATAGGCGTCCCGATTCTTGCGATCCATTGGCGGCAGCGTAAACGGTTCCCCGGCCCGGATACTGATGTCCAGCCGCTTGAACCGGCGCAGCCGCGCTTTGACTACCCGGTCTTCTGTGCCCCACAAAGCGACTGGTATGAGCGGCACATTGGCTTTGGCCGCCAGGAAAACGGCGCCCGGCTTGCCTTTTTGTAACGATTCGGTGGGGCTGCGCGTCCCTTCAGGAGCTACAGCCAGAATGCCACCCTGCTTCAGCCGCCGCGTTGTTTCACGCAAGGCGTGAATGTCGGCCTCAAACCGGTTGAGCCAGATGACGCCCAGCTTATTCCCCACCCACCGCCACAGAGGAACCTGCTCATATTTTTCGGCTACCAGCATGATAACATCGGTGCGATCAATCAAGACATAACCCAAAATGGCGTCGAGCCGCCCCAAATGGTTGGTGACAACGATGATGGTTTCTGTTTCAGGAATACGGTCAAAATCAATCAATTCCACACGCGCAATCAGGCGCAGAACGAG
>JANTHP010000341.1 GCA_024762395.1 Anaerolineae bacterium
GGCTGAGGATGGACGGCCGTACACCTTTCGCCAATAACAAGGGCTGAACGGCCGTTTGCCGCTCCAACTGCTCAACCAACTGCCCATAAGCGGGAAGGCGGTCAAAAATGTCGAGAAGGCTGGAGATTGTCATACAATTCAATGTTGAAGGATGAGGGATGAAGGCTGAAAGCCAAATTCATCCTTCAGCCTTCATCTTTCAACCTTTTATTATGCCGCGACATTGCCAAATCAATGCCATCATTCAAAAAAGTTTCAACCGCTTTCACCGCCTCCGCCAGCAGTTCGTCTACAATCGGCCGTTCCTCTTTGCCAAAATCTTGCAGAACGTAGGCGGCGGGCGGCATTTGGCCGGGCGGACGGCCGATGCCCAACCGCATCCGGGGAAAATCGTTGCCCAGATGGTTGATGATGGATTTCATGCCGTTATGGCCGCCGGCGCCCCCTTTTTCGCGCAGGCGAATGGTTCCAAAGGGTAAATCCAGCTCGTCGTAGATGACCAGTACGTTGGCCGGCGGGATTTTGTAGTAGTTTGCCAGCGGGCCGACGGCGTCGCCGCTGAGATTCATCATGGTTTGGGGCTTGGCGAGGATGACGTTGTGGGTGTGGATACGGCCGTTCCCCACCAACGCGCGATTCTGCACCCGATTCATGGAGATGCCATACGCTTCAGCCAGCCGGTCAACAAGCATGAAGCCGATGTTATGCCGGTTGCCGCGATATTTGCGGCCCCTATTGCCCAGCCCGACGATTAAAAATTTGCCGTTAGACGGCCGTGTAACTTGCTCGCTTTCCATTTCCTTACCAAAGCGCCCCAGAAATCTACGAATTATTTTCAACATGTGCGCCCACTCTTGTTAACCGCAATCATCCGATAGACAGACGAACGGGCTAGTCTAACACAACCCACCTCCTATGGCGAATTGGACTCGTCCAAAACAGCAATTCGTTAGTGTCTTTAATTATTCGCCACCCTTTATAGACAGTGTATCGGGAAGATGTTACGTTCCCATAGTTAAACCATGCCCAGAATTGTAATTTCTGTTATCCACAAGTATCTATACAGGTGACAGTCACTTCTTCCAGAGACATTAGCCAAAGCCATGATGTAGGAAAGTGACTGTCACCTCTGGTAGCTGTATAGTTACATCCACAAAACGCTTATTTATTGTTAATACGCGAAACGGCCGCTTCACGGTATAGTAGAGAAATCAACTTTGTCATTAGAGTATTGTATCTATACAGGTGACAGTCACTTCTTCCAGAGATATTAGCCGAAACCATAATGTTGATAAGTGACTGTCACCTCCGGTAGCTATATAGTTACGGAGTATTTATGAAGAAACAATTCATTATTGCAAGTTTATTGGTTCTGTTAGCCATCCTGGCAGCAGCATGCGGCCCGGCCGTCAATACGCCCGCCGCACCGGACGCCGCTTCAGCCGCGAACACCGCGCCCGAAACGGAGCCTGAAAGCGCCAACACCGACTCAGTTGCCGTCAAAACGGAACCAGAGTCTCAAATTCAGACCGAAGAAAACGTCATCGAATATGATGCAAATGGCATTGAAGTCGGGTTTACCGAAGACGGCCGTCCCTACCGCGGTAACCGCAGCGCCCCCGTTGTATTGGAAGAGTATTCCGATTTCCAATGCCCCTTCTGCGCCCGGCACGTCTCCGAAACAGCCCCAGCCATTTTAGAAAACCAGATTGCCAACGGCGACGTTGTAACCATTTTTTACGACTTCCCCCTAACCAGCCTGCATCCGCAAGCTGTGGCCGCCGCCCATGCTGCCCGCTGCGCCGGGGAGCAAGGAGCCGTCGCCTATTGGGATATGCACGACGCCATTTTTGCCGCGCCCTCCGAATGGTCTAACAAAAACGCCGACGCCGTTTTTGAAGAATATGCCGCAAATTTAAGTTTAGATGTTGCCGCATTCCAGGCATGCCAATCCAGCGCCAAATACGAACAAGCCATTGAAGACGACGTTTTTACGGCTCGCAGCCGCGGCGTCAGCAGTACGCCCAGCTTTTTTATAAACGACCGGCCGCTTATCGGCGCGCAGCCGCTGTCCGTCTTTAACCAGGCCATCGAAGCCGCCTTGAGCGGCAGCGGCGATGATGAAACGGCCGCCGCGCCGCCCCAACCGGCTCAGCCGACCCAACCGGGCGCCGTCCCCACCCCGGCGACCATCCCCGCCGATAATTTTGCCGGCGCAATGGGCGACCCCGACGCGCCCATCACTATTGTGGAATATACCGATTACCAATGCCCCTTCTGCCAACGCCATGCCCAGCAGACGATGCCGCAAATCATTTCAGAGTTGATTGATTCGGGCCGTGTGTATTACATGCTCAAAGATTTCCCGCTGGACCAACTGCATCCCAACGCCCGCGCCGCCGCCGCCGCCGCCCGCTGCGCCGGAGAACAAGACGCTTACTGGGAAATGCACGACGCCATTTTCAACAGCCAATCTACCTGGGCTGAAAGCGCCGCCGCCTTGTCTACGCTGGCCGCTGATTTGGGGCTGGATATGGACAGCTTCAACAATTGTATCGAAAGCGGCAAATATGAGGACGTGGTGCAGGCCAATTTAGAGGAAGGGACACAGCTTGGGGTGCGCGGCACGCCGGCGTTCTTTATTGACGGCTTCCCTGTCAGCGGGGCGCAGCCGTTTGAGTTGTTTGACTATGCCGTTTCGCTGGCCGAAGAGGGGACGTTGGCAGATGCGTATGCGCCGCGCGAAGCGCCGCCGGAACCAACTCAACCGGCGGGGCCGGTGGATGTGCCGGTTGGCGATGCGTTCAGCATTGGCGAGGCCGATGCGCCGGTGACGATTGTGGAATACACTGATTTTCAATGTCCCTTCTGCGGCCGTCATTTCCAGCAGACGTTCCCCTTTATTAAGGAAAATTATGTTGATGAAGGATTGGTCAGATATGTTTTTAAGGATTTTCCGCTAACGAGTATTCATCCGCAGGCGGTAGGCGCGGCGATGGCAGCGCGCTGTGCCGGCGACCAGGGGGCGTATTTGGAAATGCACGATGCGTTGTTTGCGGCGCAGGGGGAATGGAGCGGTCAAGGGAACGCGACGGCGCTGTTTGCCGGATATGCGGGCCAATTGGGGTTGGACACGGCCGTTTTCACCGCATGTATGGAAAGTAATAAGTATGAAACGGCCGTCGCCGCCGACCTGGAGGAGGGGGTTAACCTGGGGGTGCGCGGCACGCCTGCCTTCTTCATCAACGGCAACTTCGTGTCCGGCGCGCAGCCGTACTCGGTTTTTGAAGAAGCGATTAACTTGATGCTTGAACAGTAAGCTAGAGGCTGGAGCTAGAGCAAGAGCAAGAGGGAAGATAATCCTCTAGCTCTTGCTCCGGCGTTAGCGGCAGCCCCCCATGCTCCTCACCCTGCACGATCTGACCATCCAATTGGCAAGCGATACGGCCGTTATCCACCAACAATGGCGGCAGTTATTCGGCGGTTGGCCGCTGGCCGATTCGACCGCATCTGCGCCAGACATGGTTTTGCAGTTGGAATTGGTTGACAAACTGCCGCCGCTGCCCCATTCGCCGCCTTATTTTGAGGATGATTTGGGCATATTGGCCGTCTACCGCGGCGCGGAGGACATAGCGCGGCTGCATTATTTAGACGGGGCGTTGGTAGATGTGCCACTGCACACCAAAACGACGACAATTCCAACCGCCAGCGGATTTTTAACACAACAAACCCTGGATGACGGCCGTTTCGAGGACATTACGTTCACCAGTCTGGCCCCCCTGCTGCGGCGGCGGGGCTATTTTTTGGTCCATGCGTTCGCGGCGGTGAAAGACGGCCGTGCCCTGCTCATCGTCGGCCCATCGGGCAGCGGCAAAACCACCACCGGGCTAAGCTTGCTGCTGGCAGGATGGAAACTGCTTGCCAACGATGTGCTGCTGCTCAAAGAAGAACCGGACGGCATTTACGCGCTGGCTACGCCGGGCGCAATCGGTATTCGCCCCCAAACATTGGCTTTGCTGCCCCAACTGCGCCAATTGACAAAGGATTTGGCTATTCATGGGCAAACAGATGTGACACAAGCCCTGTCGGCTGTTGTGAAATGGGGAGAGGCGGGGAGGGTAACGGCCGTTGCCTTCCCTCAAATCGAACAACGCCAATCCAGCGCCCTATCCCCGCAAAACCGCGCCATCTGCCTGGCCCGGCTCATGTCCCAAAGCGTAGACCAATGGGATGCTGCCATGCTCCCCGCCCACATGACGATCCTGCAAAAACTCAGCCAGCAAGCCGCAGCCCACATCCTCCATTTAGGCCGCGATGTCGAACGCCTGCCGGCCCTCCTGGAAACGCAGTGTTGAATTACAGGTTGTGAATTAATTCATCATTCACAATTCACAATTCACAATTCACAATTCACAATTCATATTTTCCCTCCGCCTCAATATCGTGTATAACAGCGCCATGAATAACGTGCGCAAAAAGTCCTGGATTTTGTGGTTGGGTTGGTCGGCGACGGCCGTCCTGCTCATCGTCGGGCTGGCGGTGAATGAAGGCGAGAAAACGTCGCTGGCTATCGTTATCGGGTTGGCCCCGCTGATAGGGGCGCAGTTGGCGCTGGGATCGCCGGATGTTCTAACGTCCGTGCGCCAATGGCTGAACAACACAAAACGGCCGCTCATGCACACAGCCGGCGGCATCGTCACGCTGTACCTGATTGCCAGTTTGCTAAACGGCCGTTTCGACCCCTACGCCGCCGTCATCTTCGGCGTCGGCGCCTTCGCCGCCCTGGGCGCATTACGCCAGGTGCAGCGCGGGCAGCCCGGCCTCACCTGGGTAGACGTTGCCGTCTGGCTGCTGCTGTGGATTCCGTTTGATTTGCGCTGGAATTATGAGCTGTGGGTTGGCCCCGACGGGTTTGCATACAACTGGTGGGCGGTGATGGTGTCGGTAACGGCCGTCCTCGGTTGGGGCGTTTTCCGCGGCTGGCCTGATTTTGGCTACCGGCTGGTTCCCCGCTGGCGCGACATCGGCGTGACGCTGATTTTGACCGTCATCTTCTTCGTCATCGTCGTCCCCA
>JANTHP010000342.1 GCA_024762395.1 Anaerolineae bacterium
CGGCTAACACCTCTGGAAAAGTGACTGTCACCTGTATAGTTACGGAGATTTTTTATGAACCCTATTCTGGTCTCTGGTCTCATCAATATCGAGACGACATTGCAGGTGGCAGCGTTTCCGTTGACGTATGTTAAAATGCAGCAAGTTGTGACCAATGCCTTTGGGAAAAATGGCTGTCACAGTCACTCGTAACCTCAAAAAAATATATCTAAAATTCGATGGTGGGCTACAAACCCCGCCTTCTCAATCGTCTTGCGCGAGGCGGTGTTGGCGGCGGCGCAGGAGCAGATAGGGACGGCGTTTTGGCTGGCGCAGTACGCTTTCAACCGCGCCAGAATGGATGTGCCTACGCCGCGCCGCCGGTGGTCTTTGTCCACAATCATGCCCACATCGGCGTTGGGCGGCTGGCTGGCGCTGAGCCGAACTTCGCCAATGCCCAGCAGCGTGCCGCCATCTTCCAAAATGAAGGACTGCTGGTTGGCGATGAGCGATTGGACATAGCTGCGCTGGCTGCCAAAGTTGGACTCGATGGCGTCGGGGTCGGAAAATTCGTCGTTACGGCCGTAAAAAGCCAACAAGCGCGCCAAATCCCCTTCGCTAGACAGCCGAAACATCGCCTTGGGATAGGCTGGCAGCGCCGGGTCAACCGGACGCGCATCGTGAAACAGGTAGGTGTTAACGGAAACTTGTTTGTGCACATCCAGACACAGGGACAGGAAAGCGGGATCGTTGGTGCCGGCAACGGCCGTTTCCACCCACTCGCTCCCAATCACCGCCGCAAACAATTCCGCCTCCCGCTCGGAAGCATAGAATTGCAGCAGCCGTTTCTGGTTGTCAGCAGCGAAGTAACCGAGGGAACGGCCGTCCATAACCAACTCCCAGTGCGGCGCAGGATCAATAATCGCCGCCTGCCAATATGCATCCAGCGGCGCAACCAATGAATCCATATACGACTGCTTCATCTTTTCGATGCTCGTGATGTCGTCTAAACCTACAAACTCAACCACTTTCCTCTTCTCCTCTGCGAATGGAACGCGAACGTCTCGTTCGCCCTGAGCAGAAGCGACACCAGGCGAGACGCCTGCGCTCCATTTTTAACTGAAATCCATCTCCACATAGGGCACATTGCCTTCTAGCTTTTCCTTGCGTCCCTTCATAAACGCGGCCACCCAAGGGTGTTCGTCCAGTTTGTCCAGGTCAAAACTGCGATAAATGACGGCATACAGGTCAAATTCCCGCAGTTTCAGGAAATGGGGGATTTCGGCCAGCCATTTTGCATCCAGTTGGTTCTCCTGCCGGTAGCCGCGCATGAAATGGCCGAAAAAGTGAGGGCCAAATTCGGCCGCATCTGGCCGGTTGGTGATGGCGTAAAACAGGGCCATGGCGATGTCGTAAACGTAGTGGCCGTAAGCGCAGTCGTCAAAATCGAACAGGGTGATGTTGTACGCATCGTCCACGAAGAAGTTGCCGCCGTGCGCGTCCTGGTGGATGAGGCCGTAGCTGTCCCGGTCTTGCGGCAAGGATTGCAGGTGTTCGATGTGGGCGATGAATTTGTCTTGTACCCGTTTTTCTTCGGGCGGCAGCCAGTTTTCAACACGCATGATGGGATCGTCCCATGACGGCCGTTTCCAGGCTGCATTTGTCGGTTCATACGCTTTGGACAGGGCGTGGATTTTGCCCAGGAGACGGCCGTATCGCTCAAACAACGTCTCATCCCATTTCTTCATCTGCCAGGGATTGCCGCCCCGCGCCTTCACAAACGCCGTCGCCAGAAAACGGCCGCCGTGCCCATCCTCAATCATCTCCACCAGATTGCCATCGTCCGACAAAACCGCCCGCGCCACACCCGCGCCGCCCGCCGCCAGATAATTGATCCAATCCACTTCACCCCGGATTAGATCGGCCGTGCGCCGTTTGCTGTGCCCGATGCGTAGGATGTAGGCGCTGTCACCGTCGCTGTCGCTGCCGCTATCGCTGTCGCTATCGCTGTCGCTATCGCTGTCGCTATCGCTGTCGCTATCGCTGCCGCTATCGCTTAGGGCAAATTCATACATAAAACTCTCAAATCCGCCCAGATTTTTGCTATGTTCCGGTTTGATGCCATAGCGTCGCTGCGCCTCGTGCAAAATGTCGTCGTTGTAACGTTCTCGAATGGCTTGTTCCATGTGTACCTCATCGTAAAACGTGAAGCGTGAAACGTGAAATCTTTGCCATCACGCATCACGCATCACGTATCACGTATCACGTATCTAATAAAATCCAGCGTTTCCGCCAATTTGTCAAATGGCATGCCATTTTGCCAGGCGTCGGCTTGTTGGATGAGGGAAGAATAACGGCCGTCCACCACCCTCATCGCCCATCTCGCGGCCACCGGTTTAGAAACCACCGCGCCAAACCGCAGCGTGTACAGAATGCGGCACATCGTCAGCACGGCATAGGCTTGATAATCAGGCGTGCGCCGCTCTGGATGAGTCATGTCGCGCCGTTCCCAGGTTGCCAACATGCCGTTCATTGCCTGCCGTAAATCATCTGGCGAAACCAGATCAACCAGCGTGTGGGGCGGCGGCCCAGCCAGGGCCAAGCCCTTTTCCCGCAGGATGTGAAACTGGACAATCATGCTGTTGTCGTGACCTTCCACCGCAAAATGGCCGTCGTCGCCCAGATGCGGGTAACGCGCCCGCGCCGGGTCGTGGCGGCGCAGTGCGGCCAGGGGGATATAATCCCCTTCCAGCCGCGTCGCCCAGTTCGCGCCGTTGGCTCTTAGCCGCGCGTGCATCACCGCCAGCGCTGCTACAAGTTCATCGGGTAAGTCGTTGGCCGTCGCCACGATGAAGTCAATGTCGCTCCGGTTGGGATTGAAATCGCTGGACGCTAATGAGCCTGTCAGGTACAGACCGATGAATTGGGCGCCGAGGATGGGGGAAACGGCCGTCAGCAACTCCTCTAAAATATCGGCAACGCCAACGTTAGCTGAGTTAGGCAGATTCAGGTTATTCACTGACATCCTCCTCGCAACGCCGTTCAACCGTTTGCCCGATAGTCGGCAAGGGCTTCTTCGAGAGCGCGTCGGGCATAGCCTACTCCCACAGGGTTGCTGTCCAAATAGTAGGGGATAAAGATCAGCGCCTGGGACAACGCCCAGCCGCGACCTCGCGCCCATGTTGCGTCATCAACCGCTAACGCGGCGCGGAACATATTCCGACTCTCGCCGGAGAACAGGTTCCATGCGATCATCAAGTCGCAGGCAGGATCGCCCACGCCCATCGCCCCAAAATCAATGACGGCGCTTAAGCGGCCTCGCTCGAACAGCAGGTTCCCAGGCAGCATATCACCGTGGAACCAGACAGGCGCGCGGTTCCATTCGGGCGCTTGCAAGGCGGCTTCCCACGCCGCAGTCGCTGCATCGGTGTCAATCATATTATGCAGGGCTGAGATTGCCTCGCGGGTGTATGTGTCTCGCGTTGCCAGCGGCTTGCCGCGAGAACCGGGCAGCGGCCCACCTGCGGTATCGATCTGTTGCAGGGCTGTGATAAATTGCGCCAGATCAACTGCCGCCTGGTTTAGATCGGCCATGCGATCGCTGGCTGCATTCGTGCCTTCGAGCCATCGGTAGATAGACCAATGAAAGGGATACCCTTCGCCGGGTTTACCCTTTGCTATTTGAACGGGGATAGCAAGCGGTAGATGCGGGGCTAGTCGCGGCAGCCATTGGCGTTCCTTATCGATTTGGTCCAAGGCCCAATAGATTCGAGGAAGTCGCACAACCATGTTATCGCCGAGCCGGTAGAGCGCGTTGTCTGTGCCAGCGGAACAGACTTGCTTGATGGAAAGGGCAGCCCATTGCGGAAACTGCGCTGCGAGCAACCGAGCCACGAGCGATATGTCGGTGTCCACCTCATCAACATGCATTTTTTTAGCGGTCATAAACGCTCTCCTGTTTTTCGGAGTCGAGGCTTTAGCCGGAAATGCCCGCCAAAGCTCCAGATCAAGCCTCAACCCCAACACAAGGATACTCGACTATAAGACTATAAGACTACTCGACCATCACTGCCCCATCCGCCAACCGCCGCCGACGTACAACAATTGCCCCGTCAGCCAGCGCGCCTGCTCCGAAGCCATGAAAACGATGACATCGGCCACGTCCTCCGGCTGCCCCAGACGGCCCAGCGGCGTGTTGGGCGCGATCTCCGCCTCGGCTTCGGGGGTGATGTAGCCGGTTTGGATGGGGCCGGGAGCAACGATGTTGACCGTGATGCCATACCGGCCCAATTCGGCGGCGGCGGAACGGCCGTATGATTCGATGGCGTGCTTGCTGGCGGCGTAGCTGACGTTAGCGACGTGTTCATGGGCGGCGTCGGTGCTGATGTTGATGATCCGGCCCCAATTTGCGCCCCGATCCAGATACCGCTGCACGTATTCGCCCATCATCAAGGCGTAAGCGCGAGCGTTGATGGCAAAGTGGCGGTCAATCTCGGCCGCGCTGACGAAGCTGACGGGAAAACCGTCTGTGGTGACGCGGGCCGGATCGAAGGTTTCCAGGACGCAGTGGGTGTGGTTGTTGACCAGGACGTCCACCGGGCCGAGTTCTTGCTCGCATTGGTCGAAGAGTCGGGGGATGTTGGTTGTGTCGGACAGGTCGGCGGGGAAGGAAACGGCCGTGCCGCCCCCCGCTACAATCTCTTGCACAATCAGTTCGCCGGACTGCTGCTGATTGGCGTAATACAATGCCGGCCCGCCCACGCCCGCGGCCCTTACCGCCGCCAATTCCGCCGCCGACAGCGCACAATCGCCACGAAAATAGCTGATGAATACCTTCGCGCCCTGTTCGGCAAACGCCTTCGCCGTCGCCGCGCCAATCCCGTGATTGGCTCCGGTGATGAGGACAACTTTATTTTCGAGCCTCGGATTGATCATTTTTCACTCCTCTGTAAATAAACCGCAGATTACGCCGATTACACAGATTAAATCTGCGCCATCTGCGCAATCTGTGGATTTTCATTCATTCGTGGTGGGCTG
>JANTHP010000343.1 GCA_024762395.1 Anaerolineae bacterium
TTTGCCTATTCCGCTCCGCTTTATTGTCGCGCCAATGCCAACCTGTATCTTCGTCCCTTGCGGTATACTGACTTGCTTGACCTGTTTCCTCACCGCACGCCGGAAGAGCGGTTGGCGATTTTTGCCATCACTGGCGGGACGCCGGCCTATCTGACCTATTTTGCCCAAACGCCCGATATGTGTACGGCCGTCAAGCGCTTATGTTTTGCGCCGGATAGTCTTTACTTGTCGGATATGGAAACATTGTTTGACGAGCGGCTGGAGGAAGCAGAATTATGCCGGGCAATTTTAACGGCCGTTGTCAACGGCAACGGCGACCCAGAAAGTTTAAGCCAGCAGGTGGGCGTTCCCTTTGCTGATTTGGAGCGGCGCTTGTTTTTCTTGGGTTTGATGAAGTTAATAGAAGAGCGTCATTCAGTTCATGACGAAGGCTCTAGGAGACGCATTCGTTATGCTCTCGTTGAACCGGCTCTTTCTTTCTATTTCCAACACTTAGAACCGGTCTTATGCGAGCAAGCGTTGTCAAAAGAGACAGTAGAAACGGCTGTATCAATCTATGCCAGCCTGCGTCAATCGTTGGGCGAAGAACCGTTTTTTGCCTTATGCCGCGAATGGATATGGGCGGCAGCCAGAACCAAACAACTGGGCATGTTGCCTAATCGAGTGGGCGCTTATTGGGACGACTTGGCTCAAACTCCTGAATTTCCCATTGCCGTTGCCGATCCCTGGGAGAAAAAGCTGCTGGTGGGTGCTGCATTCTGGGAAAGCGACCGTTTGACGACGTCGATTCTGGAAGAAATCGTCCACAACAGCCAGCAACTGCCACAGGTTCAGGTAGAAGGCTGGACGGTGGAGCAGATCATTTTTGGCCAACGGCCGTTTGCCGCGGAAATCCAGGAGGCCGCCGCCGCTACCGGAGTACGGTTGACGACATTGGCTGAAATGGAACCGCTGCTCTTGGCGGCACGCCGCCAAAAACGTTGGGAATTGGACAATCCCCAACCCGTAGAAATTGAGTTTTGAACCTGCAATGGAGGAAAATAGATGAGCAAAGCTACAGAAACGGCCGTGACGATAGGCATCTCAGAAGATACATTGCACGACATCGTGCAATCATTAGGCAAAGCGCTGAAGCCCCAGGTTTTTTACAACCCAGATCAAAACCAGATGTTGGAAGATGCGCTCAAAACAAGCCAGAACCACGTTCAGGCAGCGTTGAAAAAATTGACTGAGGTTCTATCGCCTACACACTGGATGATGCAAGACATTGTAGATGCGATGTTGTCTGGGGAAGAGGTTTGGAATCGTTATCCATTTTGAGCCGGACTTTGATTTGAGGAAGCTGATGGGAATATAAACTTGTGTTCAAACACATGTTTGTCTATAATCTTCTTAAGATGCCTATGCAAAATGCACTAAACGAAGACGACTCGCCCCGCCCCCACCCGGCTGAAGACTGGTTGCGGGATGCAAAACGGCCGTCCCCATCACGTCAATTATTGCAACTGCGTCTGGCAGCGATGGCCGGACATATGCGCCGCGACCCCATTGCCGCCCGCCGCGCGGCCTTGATAGATTTGTTAGCCGACGGCCATCCCCACCCCCGCGAAGAGATTTGGCAGACGATTGCGGCTCGACTAGGCGACGATTGCTGGGGTAAGCTGCCCCAAGAAAGCTTGGCGCGAGACATTAAAGCATTGCGACAAGGACAGATGCGTATCGCGTATTCCCGTCGTCCCGGAGCCATCGGCTACTATCTGGCATTTCCGCCGATAAAACAAGACCCGCCACAGCTGTATGAAGAATTGAGTTGGCAGCAAATACGTGATTTACGTGACCTCACGGTCACCGAGAAAAACCAACAAGTCTTTGCCGCCGCCGATTTTGCGCTGCGGCAAAAACGCTTGCTTCTAGCTGAGAAACATCCCAATTGGACGAAAACGGATGTCGACAAGGAAGCGCGGCGGCAGGTGTTTGGGAGCCGTTCCTAAATTAGACTCATCCAAAAGAGAGGCATGGTATGACGACAGCAGGATATGATCAAGCCCAGGCTTTCGGCGGCGTCATTGACGTTTTAGAAGCCACTGGCGCCCGGTATGCCATTTGGGGCGGTCTGGCGGTTGTTGCTTATGGCGAGCCTCGCTTTACGCAAGATATGGACATCCTGCTTAGTCCAGAACGATTCAATATGACAATGTTCATCCGCCGTTTACAAGAGACCCATTATCACGTGGACAAAATAGCGGTGCAAAACGCACTGAACGGCTTGTCGGGCAGTTTCTTCAACGTCATTCATCTGCATTATCATATCAAAACAGATTTCTATGTGCCTCAGGAACGGGAACTACGGGCGATGATTGCCGAACGGGTTTACCTTCCCTTTGATGAAATGCGCCGGGCAGCCTATGTTACGGCGGCCTCCGTTGTGGTCGCCAAGTTGAAAGCGTATGAAAATAGCCAATCTACGCGCCATTTGGATGACATCGCTTCCATCATTCGCATTCAAGGAAAAGAATTAGACCATGGTCAATTGGACATCGCTGCCGCACGTTTGGGGTTGTTGGGGGTATGGCGGGCGCTTTGGGAAGAGAATTTGGAGCCATGAACAATAACTTGTCTTTTTTGAGACCATCCCAAAACGGAGGTTACCTAAAACGGCCGCTTTATCTCCCCGCTAAGAACTTTGCGCCCCAATTCCTCATCATCCATTTCTAAGATGCGGTCAAGCGTACCTTTTCTCAGTTCGGTCAACAATGCCAAAAGCTGCTCCGTTTTCTCTTGCAGCACAGGCAGCTTGTTCTTCAAGTCCTTGACTTGGTAGCGTTGCGCATCGGTTAAATCCTCGGACAGCCACCAATTGAGTTGTTTTTCATGCAGGGGGATGAAGGTCAACTGCTCCTCATAGGCCTTAATTGCCCGGTTTACAATTGAGTCGTCCAATACGTGCGGTTTGCTGCTGGCCTGGACAAAGGTTTCATATTGTTCCTCAGTTTGGGTGAGTTCTCCGATAATGATTTCCGTATAAGCAGGCAAAAAGCTAATATGGGTATTTTTGCATATCCCCCCAAAAAGGTATATTCCAGAACTGCCCAGTCTAGGGATTAACGTCTTGAGTGACTTACCAATTCCTGCACAATCGCCTCAATATCAATCGGCTGAACCGCCTTTGTAAACTCATACCGGCCGTGAAAATTGATGTGCTGCCAGGCAACGGGAGAAATCTGTTCCAACTCTGCGGCCGCAATAGAATTTCCCCTCTCTGTCTGATATTGCAGCACATTGGACAAGATCATCGCATTGTAAAAGATGACGCAGTTAGCAATCAGCCGCCCACACTCATTCCAAATCTGTTGTTCCCCTTCCGTCTTGAAGCGTAACTTCCCGAAATTGGCATAGGAAACAGCTTTGTGCAGCTTGTGATAACTCTCACCCCGGTTCAAAGCTTTCTGAACATGACGGCGCAAGGAAATCGAATCAATGTAATCAAGCAAGTAAAGACTGCGGATGATATTGTCATACTCCCATAAAGCTCGCTTGGTTTTGTTCTTGCGGGCATAAGAGCTGAGCTTGCCGATAATGATGGATTGGGTGGTTGTTTTCAACGCCAGAGAAAGTATGATTCGCTGTATGTTTTCCCATTCCTCGATAATCAGCTTCTCGTTGATTTTGCGAATGGGCCGGAGCAGCCAATCAAGATCATATTGACTGGGATGCAGGAACCCGTAAAGTCCCTGGTCTACTTTGTCGTAGAGATCACGATAGCGCGGGGCAAATTGGTAGCCAAAGAAGTTCAAGATGCCAAAGTTCACTTCATTGGCGCCATGCGAGTCTGTTGAGTGGACGGCTGGCTGAATGTCAGTTTGGTTGTTGTAAAGCAAATCAAAAACATAATGGCTCTCGTGCTCATTGGCGCCAATGATTCTGGCGCTGACCGGGATATGATTGGCAACCAGGGTGTAGGCCACAATCCCCTTCATCAAGCCAAAGTATTTGGGAGAGTATCGAGCATTGATGGTATGGAGCGCAGTTTCAAACTTTTGTCCATCGCTGCTGGAATGAATGACGTTGCCAATGTGATACTGTTGAAAAATCGGCAGATGGGCGATGGCATTGGCGACAACATCATTCGCTTTCTGCAAAGTCTCCAGCCGCACAAAGTTATTTGACGTAGTAGCCAGAGCCTGGTAGCCGATGTCCGATGTTTGGCTCATGCGCCCTAATCCCATGTTGGTTCCCCACGCCAGGATACAGGCCATCAGTGTGCGCGTATCCGCTTGCCGGCCGGCATAACGATGTAGGACATGGGTGAACTCATTCATAAACTGACAATGTCGGTTGACAAACTGAAACACCGCCTGCATGTCCACTTGAGCCAGAGACTCGAAAAAGGGATCGTTGACATCTTCATCAACGCGAGAGTAGGGCAGGCTCCAACGCCCACCCCGTTTATTTTTGATATGCTCATTTTCTCCAGAGGCAATTCGCTCATTCACCCTTTTGAGCCGCATCTCCAATGCTTCTTTGAGTTCAGCCAGATGCGCTTCAGCTGTTTGAGACAAAATTGGCAAACCAACCTGGACTATCAGAGATTCTTTCTCTTGCCACCGCTCATCGCTCAACAAATCATCATCAAAACTGCGGTAGCGGACGCTGGGGCGACAAAAAACATCACCTGACTCCAGGTTGTTACGCACCAATCGGTAGATGAGAAATTCATAACGGTCAACCAGGAGTTGTTTCTCGCCAGTCTCGTCAACCGTGTAGAGATAACGTTTGTACTGCTCGGTAATGAAACGCTGCGGGAGTTTATCTGGTTTGTATTGCGTCAGAGGTTTTGCCTTCTGCAAGGCTGTTTTGAGAAAATTCACGGCCGTTATCAAGGATTTATTGGCGTCCGTGGCCGAGAAATCAATGGCACGTAGGAGAGGCCGTAAGCGGCGCTTGAACCGATTGGCTATCTGATCGGTATG
>JANTHP010000344.1 GCA_024762395.1 Anaerolineae bacterium
GTGGTGCATTCGGCGGCGTTTACGCTGCCCTGGCAGGTGGGACTGGTGCTTGATCCGGTGCGGAACGAGGCCGCCTTTTTCGGCTGGAACGCGGGGCGGTTGACGCCGCTGGCCGGTTTTTACGAGCTGGTTGACCCGGAAGCGGGCGCCAGCGTTAACTGGCGCATGGTGCGGACATCGGTGTGGCAAGAGACTTACGAGGAACATCTGGCGCATGAGCGAGAAACGCCCGATTATGCGCCTGCCGCCGATTGGCGCGCTAATCCGGCGCAATGGGGGCTGATTGTGGGCGCGTTGGGCCTGCTCCTCAGCTTTTTTTTGCTCGTTGGCTGGGTCGTCCCGCTCACAAAGCAGACCCAGCAACTGGAAGCGCTGACGCTGACGCTGGCGGATAGGGCGCTGACGGAGAATGCCGCCGTCTGCCCCGACCCGAATTTGCGGATATTATCGCCTTTGACGGGCAGTTCGGTACGAGCGGGGAGTGCGTTGGATGTGGTGGGCACGGCCGTTCATCCCGCCGCTTACCGCTACCGTGTAGAAATACGCCCGGCCGGAACTGATTCCTGGCTGTTGGTTGACGACAAACGTCAAGATACCAGTTTAGGCGTTTTGGCGACATGGGACACGACCCCACACCAACCGGCGGCGTATGAGATGCGATTGACGGCCGTTGACCGCAACAATATCCGTCTGGAAAACGCAGCCGATTGTCAAATTCAGATAGAAATTATTCCGTGATGCGTAATGCGTAATCAACTTGGTCACGTATCACGCATTACGCTTTATAAGTCCAAACACAATGACACAAGACGAATTAACTTACACGGCCGTTATCACCCTAACGCTGCCGAATAATAATGGCACAGCCACCGCCAATGTCACCCTCACGCCGCCGGCTACGATTGAAGCGGAAGACGGCCGTATCCTCCACCTGCGCGACTGCACCCTGACCGATTTGCAAGCCTTTGCCGACCAAATGGAAGCAGACATTTGGGAAACGGTGAAAGATATCAAACTGGTTGATCTGGCCAAAGAAACGCCAGTTGACGTAACCGTTGTAGACGAAGACGGCGAACCAATACTGCCGCTGCAAAATTGGCCCAAGCAGAAGGTTGTTCTTCCAGAGCGAGAGCAAGAGCAAGAGCTAGAGCAAGAGCAAGAGCTAGAGCTAGAGGAAGAGCTAGAGCTAGAGGAAGAACCGGAGACAGAGATAGAGACAGGGGAAATAGAGGTCACCGTCGCTGAACCGGAGCCGGTTTTCCCTGAAATTGAGATTGAAGGGGCAGATTTTGTGGACGACCCGCGTGCTTACCCGACGCCGGGGATTGCGCCCAGCGAGGCGCGGGTGCGGATTGCGGGTAAACGGCTGCCGATTGGCGACAGAACGTGGACGGCCGTTGACATTCTCATTGACGAACCCGCTTTCCGGGCGGCGCAGGCGCACGCATTGGGCAGCCTGAGCCGGGAAGTGGCCGGGGTCTTGATTGGGCCGCCGCCGGAAAAGCAGCCGGACGGCCGTTACGTCGTCCACATCATAGACAGCATCATCGCCAAACACACCGTCATGCACGGGGCCAGCGTGACCTACACGCCGGAAAGCTGGCGGTATATGAATGATAAATTGAGAGAGAAGTATCCTGATGAAACGGCCGTCATCGTCGGCTGGTACCACACCCATCCCGGCTTCGGCATCTTCCTCTCCGGGATGGATCAATTCATCCACCAAAACTTCTTCACCCAAATCTGGCACACCGCCCTGGTACTCGACCCCATCGCCAAAAAGAGCGGCTTCTTCTGCTGGGACCGCCACAAATCCCGCGTCAGTCCGATTGATTTTGCCTGGCCGATGTGGGCGGCGGGGAGTTGGTGAGGGGGTAAACAGTAATCGGTAAACAGTAATCGGTAAACAGTAATCCGATTACCGATTACCGATTACCAATTATGCTTGACGTTTCACGTTTTACGTTTTACGCTTTACCCATCATGGACGAGCAAGAACTGCCATTCATCCAAATCACAGGCAACGACATTGATGCAGCAAACCAACTGAGTCTGCACTGCCCCATTTGCGCCAATCCGGTGGAAAAATATGCCAGCGATCCGGAATTGGCCCCTGTCGTTTGCGCCGGATGCGACACACTGTACCATCAAATCTGCTGGGAACAGGGCGGCGGCAAATGCGCTGTGCTGGGCTGCGGCCATGAGAAATATCACCGGTACGGCGAGGACACGACCCCGCTGCTGACGATTAAATACACCGATTTGCAGCCCTCGCTGAATGGGCGCGGCCCCGGTCGCCGCGCGAAGCGGTTGAAGGATGAGCAGCGGCGTCAGGTGGAGCAACTGCGTCGTCCCAGTTTATTGCGCCGGTTGTTCCAATGGTTGTTGGATCAGATTAAAATTGGGTTATCACAGTAGGCTCATCGCAAAATGGGCCAATCTTGGAGATTAGCCCATTCTCACACCAACGGCCGTCTTCCATTGGAAAACGGCCGTTTTTGTTATACACTCCCCTTCTTAATTTTATAGTAACTATACAGCTACCAGAGGTGACAGTCACTTTCCAACCTCATGGTTTCGGCTAATACCTCTGGAAGAAGTGACTGTCACCTGTATAGATACATTTTATATACCACGGAGAAATTATGCCTACAAAATATGCAGCTTTGCTTGAAAAAGTATACGAAATACATGACCTGGGAAAAGCTCTGGCTGTGCTAAGTTGGGATAGAGAAGTCAACATGCCTGACGCCGGCACAACAGCCCGCATTGAACAAATGACCACCCTCAGCCGCCTCATTCACGAACTCTCCACATCCGATGAATATGGCGAAATGATTGAAAATGCAGCCGCCGAGCTAAATGGCGCCGATTACGACAGCAATGAAGCCAGTCTCATCCGCCATCTGCGGCGCAGCTACGAAGACGCGCGTAAACTGCCATCGGAATTTGTGGTGCGAGCCAGTGAAGTAACGGGCCAGGCGCACAGCCAATGGGTTAGCGCGCGCGAAGAAAACGATTTTGCCAGTTATCGGCCCTGGCTGGAACAAATTATCGAATTATCACAAGAACAAGCCGAGTTGTACGGCTATGAGGATGAAAAGTACGACGCGCTGTTGGATAAGTACGAGCGCGACATGAAAACGGCCGAAGTCCGCGCCATTTTTGATGCGGTAAAGGCCGAGTTGATCCCTTTACGCGAGGCAATTGATGAACGGGGAACGGCCGTTGACGACAGCCTTGTCCACCAACATTTTGAGATAGACAAACAAAAACTGTTCGCCCGGTATGCAGCGGCGGCCATCGGCTACGATTTCAGCCGGGGGCATTTGGGAACCGTCGTCCACCCCTTCGCCACCAGCTTCAGCCAGAATGACGCACGCATCACCACACGCTGGAACCCCGACTTCCTCAACCCGGCGCTGTTTGGCACACTGCATGAATCGGGACACGCCATGTATGAACAAGGCACGCATCCCGATCTAGCCCGCACGCCATTGGCGCGCGGCACATCATTGGGCATTCACGAATCCCAATCGCGCATGATGGAAAATATGGTGGGGCGCAGCCGAGGATTCTGGCAAAAGCATTTTCCCGTTTTGCAAGCGATGTTCCCGGCGCAGCTTGGCGGCGCAGCGGTTGACGCATTTTACCGGGCCATCAACAAAACTCAATCATCGTTGATTCGCGTAGAAGCGGATGAATTGACTTACAATTTCCACATCATTTTGCGCTTTGAACTGGAACAAGCGATGCTAAACGGGGAGCTGGCGGCCAAAGATTTACCCGAAGCCTGGAACGAAAAGTTTGAAACGATGCTGGGCATTGCGCCGGCAACGGACAGGGAAGGCTGCTTGCAAGATGTGCATTGGTCAAAGTTATATTTTGGTTATTTTCCCACTTACGCTTTGGGCAATTTGTATGCGGCGCAGTTGTTTGAAACGGCCGTTTCCCAAAATCCAGCCATCACCGACGAACTGGCGCAGGGCCAAACCACCTCCCTCGTTGCCTGGATGCGCGAAAATGTCCACCAACACGGCCGTAAATTCACCCCCCGCGAATTGATCTTAAAAGCGACGGGCAAACCCTTGAGTCACGAGCCGTTTATACGCTATGCGTCGGAGAAGTTTAGCGATATTTATGGGTTATGATTGAAGATTGGAGATTAAAGAAAAACGGCCGTTCCGCTGGTGCGAAACGGCCGTTTTATTTTTCATAGACGGATCGCTAAATCAGAAGACCCACCCGCCCCGCAGCTGCGTTACGGCTGAAAAAATCAACAAAATTGATACAAGCACAACCAAAAAATTATTGCGGAATTTCTTGACGGCATCATCCGATTTGCGCCAGGCGGCAGACGCATGGGCAATCACAATCGCAATAATCATCGTAATCACATGCTCCAAACGGCGCGGCGCCGCGCTTTGATAAAAGAAAAACAAGATCAAGCCTAACAACAAATTCAAATCCAAAAAGCCGGTATAGGCAGACATAATGCCGCGATCAGCCGATGCAAATGCTCCTTTTCGTACCCAGCCTAAGCCAAATTTGATTAACGCCGTAAGCGCCAGCAAAGCAACAACCCATCGAACCAGACCATGAACCGTTAAAATAAAATCCACTGAATTATCTCCTATACTTGATTAAATTGGCGCAGCTCATTTGAAATACACCCATTAACAATTACGTTCTCCTGGGGGCGGAACGGCCGTTTCCCCATCACCCTCATCATCGAGAGCAGGAAACTCAATCCTGGCCCGCAAAATCGCCCGCCGGTCAACATCCAACACCTTGAAATAGACAGAATCCTTAAAGAAAAACTCATCCCCTTTCACCGGCAAACGTCCCAACCAGGTCACAATTAACCCCCCAACCGTCTCCACATCCGGCAAATCATCCGGCTCACCCAGGTCAACCACTTCAACCAAATCATCCACCAGATAATTACCAGCCACCTCAATC
>JANTHP010000345.1 GCA_024762395.1 Anaerolineae bacterium
CCGCGCGCGCCGGCGCGCACGGCCGTAAACAAATCATCTTCCTGTTCCGACACCGTTAACATCAACACCCGTGCCTTTGGATCAAGCTCGCGCAGTTCACGAATAGCGCCCACACCGCCAATGCCGGGCATGTTGACATCTAATAGGAAGACATCCGGCTTTAACTCTGAGCCTTTGGCAATAGCCGCTTCGCCGCTGGCTACGCTGGCGATGACGTCAATGTCGGGATGGCTGTCCAAGATGCGGGTCAGCCCGTCTCGAAACAGGTTATGGTCGTCGGCGATTAATACTTTAATCATGAATAAGTCATTGACAGTTGTCAACTGTCAACTATCAACTGTTTCACAACGGCCGTTATCCGCGTGCCTTGTCCGGGTTGGGTAGCCACAGTCAGAGAACCGCCGAGGCTTTCGGCGCGTTCGCGCATGGAGGCCAGCCCATAGCTGCGATAGGCGCGATCCGCAGGCAAGGCGTCCGGGAATCCATGCCCATCATCCGTTACGCTTAATTCAAGCTCCCTGTCATGAGCGCGTAACCGCACATCAATTTTATGCGCTTGCGCATGTTTGCGGGCATTGGTTAGCGCTTCTTGGGCGATGCGCAGCAGTTGCAGGGCTTTATCCGGTTCGACGGCGATGTTTTGGGGAACGGCCGTAAATTCCACCTGCAACCCCGTCTGCCGCGCAAACTCGGCCGTGTAGTCCGCCAATCGTTCCGCAAGATGTCCCGGATTATCCACCCGCAGCCGCAGCCCGTCAATCGCCTCGCGCACATCGGCGTAGGCAGCGCGGATAGAACGACGCAGCTCATCGAACTCGGTAACGGCCGTTTCCATCTGCCCCGTCTCCAACAACCCTTCCAGCCGCTCCGCCTGCAAACCCAGATAGCCCAGCGTTTGTGCCAACCCGTCGTGGAACTCCCGCGAGAGCCGGTAACGCTCCTCCACCACCGCCATCTGCCCCAATTTCGCATAGAGCTGGGCGTTGCGAATCGCCAGCGCAATTTGGTGAGCCATCGTCGCCAGCAAATCCGCGTGGCGCGCATTTAGCGCCTGCGGCTTCGTCGTGCCCAGAAACAACGCCCCCAGCGTCTGCCCGTCCGTCTTCAGCGGAGCCGCTGCCGCCGCTCCCAGCCCATGTTCCGCCGCTGCATTCAGGTTAGGCGAGATGAGCGGTACATCGCTGTTCAACACCCGGCGCGCCATCTCCAGCCCCAACTCATAGCGCGGTTCAGTCCAACTTGCGCCTAACGCATGTTGGGCGCGGCATGTCCAGGTTTGCGCGTCCTCATCAAACAAAAATAACCCGCCCGCCTGCGCATCCCAGCCGGAAATAGCGATTTGTAAGACATTTACCGCTAAATCGTCCAATGCATCAGCCGACTGCGCCGCCTGATCCAGCGCATTTAACGTTTGCGCCTGGCGGGCGCGGGCATGCAAATTGTCCAGCGCCGCCGCGATGACGCCGCCCAGGATGTTGAGCAGCCGTATTTGGTCTTCCGGCGGGCCATCGGCCGAAGGGAAGTAGGCGGACAAAACGGCAATGCGCTCATTGGCCTGTACAATGGGCAAACAAATCAAAGAACCGATGCCGTCCAATCGGGCTTGTTTTTGCAAACCATCAAATAAAGGGCAATCGCTGGAAGAATGAGCATGGAGGGTGGTACAGGTGCGGCAGCGCTCAGACATGATGCCTTTGTCCACCTGTTCCCGCAGCAGACGTAAATAATCGTCGCTTAACCCCCAGGCCATGTCCAGTTTGAGTTGGTTGGTTCCATTGGCAAAAGAGACGACGGTGGAGGATTGGGCGTCGGTGAGTTCCAGCGGGGCGCGGGCGGCCATTTCAAAGACGGCCTGTTTGTCACTGGCGGCAGTGACGTTTTGGCCCAAATCATGCAGGGCCAGTAGTTTTTGATGATTGGCTTCCAGTTTGGCGTAAGCTGTGCGGAGTTGGGATTCGGCTTCAACCTGGCGGGAAACGGCCGTTGCCAGCCAGCTCAACCCAATCCAGGCCACAATACTGCCGGTGAACGTGTAAACCAGCAGCCGCGCCGCCTCGGCCCAACGCGGGAAGAACATTTCGATGAAATTTTGCAGGAGAAGCTGATGAACAGCCGCCAGAAGCAGCACAATCACCGGAACAAGCCAGCGAATGCGTCGGAGTTGGAAGTGTAATGGGGCCGTGCGTAATTGCTGCCAGAGTTTGTACATCAAACAATATATTGCCACACTCTGCCCAAAAGCGCCAACTGGTGGGAGACGGGGTGAGGGGTGAAAATCATCCGGCCGCCGCCTTGTCACCGTGCCGCCTTGTGCTAAAGTTTGTCCATGATGAAACGAGCTGTCCTTTCCGTGTATGATAAATCGAATTTGGTTGAATTTGCCCGGGGATTGGTTGAACTGGGCTGGGAATTGGTTGCCAGCGGCGGTACGGCCCGCTTGCTGCGAGAGAATGGGGTGGGGGTAACGGCCGTTTCCACCATCACCAACTCCCCCGAAATACTGGGCGGGCGGGTCAAAACCCTGCACCCGGCTATACACGGCGGCATTCTTGCCCGCGACATTCCCGCCGACCGGGCCGATTTGGCCGCGCAAGGCATCCGGCCCATTGACCTGGTGGTGTGCAACCTGTATCCGTTCCAGGAAACCATCGCCCAGCCCGGCGCAGCGCTGGCCGACGCAGTGGAGCAAATTGACATTGGCGGCGTGACGCTGCTGCGGGCGGCGGCCAAGAATTTCAGCCGCGTGACTGTTGTGTGTGATCCGGCCGATTATACGGCCGTCCTGGATAATCTGCGTGCGGGCGCGCCGGATGAGACAATGCGCCGCCAACTAGCCGCCAAAGCGTTCGCCCACACCCGCGATTACGACACCGCCATTGCCGCCTACATCGGCGAAACAGAAAAAAACTTACTGCCGGAGCAGATTTCCCTCTCCCTCACCCGCATCCAAACGCTGCGCTACGGCGAAAATCCGCATCAAGCCGCCGCTCTCTACGCCGCCAATCCCGACGCCGGGCCGCTGGGCGGGACCTTGCTGCAAGGCAAGCCCCTTTCCTATAATAATCTGCTCGATTTGGATGCGGCCTGGCGAGCGGCGCAAGCGTTTACCGATCCGGCCGTCGTCATCGTCAAACATCTTTCCCCCTGCGGCGTCGCTTCGGCGGAAAATCCGGCGTTGGCCTTCCCCGCCGCCCTCGCTTCCGACCCTGTTTCTGCGTTTGGCAGTGTGATTGCCGTTAATCGGCCTGTTACGATGGCTTTTGCGGACGCGGTGGGTACGGCCAGGTTGTTTGTGGAGGCTGTCATTGCGCCCGATTTTAGCCCGGAAGCGCGGCAATGGTTCGCCCGGCATAAGAAAAATTGTCGCCTGGTGGCTGTGCCGGAGCCAGCGCCGCCCCAATTGGAGATGCGGGCCATCGCCGGCGGCTTTTTGGCGCAGGCGGCGGATGCCGGCGATCCGGCGAGCGCGGCGTGGCGGGTTGCCAGCCGGCGCCAGCCGACGAAGGCTGAATGGGCGGCATTGCGGTTTGGTTGGACGGCCGTTCAACACGTTAAATCGAACGCCATTGTTTTTGCGGCCGGGACGGCGACGGTGGGTATTGGCGGCGGGCTGCCCAGCCGGGTGGATGCGGTCAACTTGGCTGCTGCCAAAGCGGGCGACAAGGCCAAAGGGGCCGTAATGGCTTCGGATGCGTTTTTCCCGTTTCCTGATGGCATTGAGGCGGCGGCGGCGGTGGGGGTAACGGCCGTTATCCAACCCGGCGGCTCTATTCGTGATGAAACCGTCATCGAGGCGGCCGATAAATTGGGACTGGCCCTTGTTTTTACCGGCGTGCGGCACTTCCGGCATTGATCATACGCCGTTCAACGCAAAAAAAGCATCGGCATACGCATCGCTTTCAAAGTAAATTTGCACCTTGCCGCCGGGAGGAACTGACGGCGCTGAAACAGCATAATTGCCGTCAGCGACACAAGTGGGCGTTTTACGAGGAACGACCAGGATTGGCTTCAACACCTTATTCAGCCATAAACATAAGGCTCCAGAACCAATGCCGATACCGAATATGGCGGCAATTTGGAGATAAACAGATGCTGTTTTGAGATATTCCGAAGAAAATGCGCCCCCCAATGCCAATAAAACAACCCAGGCAATACTGACTCCAATCGTTATGCTTGAATGCATTTTGACATGATCCAAACAAGTCGAACAATAAGGAACGCGCCACTCTAGCGGGAAAAAATAGCGCGTATTATCGTCAACCTTCCAGTTCACCTCACATTTTAATGTATGATACGAGGATGTCTCTTCGCTTAAACAACAAGGGCATTGGCTCGGCCAATTGATGTTACGCATAACCAACAGATGGGAACCGGCCTCCTTTGCCGGATAAAGCGCCATCTCCCGCCATGCCTGCTCCGAATCCGATTGTCTGGGTCTGACTTCGTATGCAATTTCTACCGACTTCATGATTTTCTACCCCGTCACAATATTTATTTGAACACTTCAAAACTAGTTGTACACAAGACTGTTGAAATGATGAGGGTTCGTTCAAGAATAATTCTGAAGTTGGATGACTCCAAGTGACTGTCACGGGGCTGAATGATCCTGGTCATTGAAACGACTTACTGCCCCGTGACAGTCACTTCATAGTCAAGTTATTTACGAGCGAACCATAAGTGTGATTGGTCTCGGCAAATGACCATGATGCTGCTAGAATAATATCATAGTACGAAAACCTTTCGCAATTCATGGAGATGTATCCCATGTCAACCGTACCGTGTGTTGTCAGTGTTGAAGATGATTTTGATCTCTTTCGACTAATTCAATTGACGCTCAAACCATTGCAGATTGAACTGGTTCATGCCCCCAGCGGTAACCGGGCATTGGAATTAGCCGACAGTCTCCAGCCTGACTTGCTGCTGCTTGATTTGGCCCTGCCAGACACGTATG
>JANTHP010000346.1 GCA_024762395.1 Anaerolineae bacterium
GTTGTCGTGATCGTAATCGTATTCGTGATCGATTTTTTCGATTACGAATACGATCACGACAACGATTACGAGTATCGACAAAAAATTGTCGATGTGGCGCGTAAACGCCTAAGATTTGACAAATCTTCTCGACAACGCTGTATAGTTAGTAATTGTCTAAGATTTACTTCCTGAGACTGGAGACTGGAGATTAGCGACTACCAGTCTCCAGTTCACCAGTCTCCAATCTCAAAAAAGGGAAGTAATTTATAGACGTTCACTTACGACAATTGTTACTTGATCATACAAATTGCACGCGAACTCGCAATGCTTGTTCCAGGCGTTGTTTATAAACTGCGGATGGAATTTCAACCGCACCGAATTGGCGCAGATGGGCTGTCATGAATTGAATATCTAATAATTGATAGCCGCGTTCGCGCAGTCGCCGCACCAGGTAAACGAGAGCGATTTTGCTGGCGTTGGTTTCTCGACTGAACATGCTTTCGCCGGCGAACAGGCCGCGCAAGGCGACGCCGTACAATCCTCCTGCCAGTTTACCATCTACCCATGACTCTACGCTATGGGCAAAGCCCAGTTTGTGCAGCCGGGTGTAGGCGGCGATGATCTCGGCGCTGATCCAGGTTGGCTCTCGCTGGGCGCAGGCGTGCATGACGGCCGTAAACGCCGTATCTACCCGAATCTCAAACGGCCGTTTCTTCATCGCCCGCGCCAACGAACGAGGCACATGAAACCCATCCAACGGCAAAATAGCGCGCGGATCGGGGTCATACCAATAAATCGCGCCATCCTCATTTTCATGCGCCATCGGGAAAATGCCCTGGCTGTAGGCGGAGAGGAGGATTTCGGGGGTTAGGGGAGACATGGTGAAAAGGTGAAGGGGTGAAGGGGTGAGGGGGGGCTTTTCATCCCTTTGTTCCATTCACTCCCCTTTTAGCCAGGAGAATAACTTCCCGGCTGCACTTTGCGGCCGTTGGCCGCGGACGACGGCCGTTTGCCCGCTAATCACCACATCATACATGCTGCCCTCCACCTTAAAATGAACCATCCAAACGGGAACCAATACCAGTTTGTAAGATTCAATCATCAAATTGCCGGAATTAATCCGCAAATCGCGCACGTAACGCGCAGATGTCAACTCATCCGGGCTGCGGCGCAGTCCTTTGACCAACCGTTTACGCGCTTGTAAAGAGGCGTCGGCCAACGCCAGTTGGTACCGTTCCGCCGGCCAATCGGCCAAATAGCGGGCGTCATAAACGACCAGGCCGGAAAAATCGAAAGCGTCAGCCGTCTTTGCCAGCAGCGTCTGCAACCGCTCTGTCGCCCAGACCAACACATCGTCATAGAAAAAGTATTTGCTGCCGGAAGCGGGAACCCAGCTATCGCCGCGCCGCACCTGCCCCTGCCAGCTCACTTCGCCGCCAATGTCAAACGTCCACAAGGGGAGGTAGATGCCAATGAGGGGGGTGATGCGCGGCCGTTCGATTTTGCGCTTGCGGAACCAATGCCGCAGCGCCTGTTTGGCCTCATCTTCGTTAACGGCGAAGGGGATGAGGGCTTGCGGGGGCAAAATCTGGCGGGTTTCGGCGGCTTCAGCGACGTAAACCGAAGCGCAGTAAGGGCAGGTGACGGACAAGGTTTCAGGGGCCAGGACGAGTTCGATGCCGCAGGTTTGGCAGTTGAGGGAGCGCGTGGCGACAGGCTGCAAATGCCCTTTGGCGGCAGCCAAGGCGGCGATGAAATCCTTCTCTATGCCGCCGCCGAAGCCGAATTGGGGCCGGACGCCAACTCCAGGCAGGATAAGTTCCTGCCGGTAGCCGCAGTAATCGCAGACGAGGGCCTGGTTATCGGGGGTGTAGTTCATGCGGGCGGCGCAGCGGGGGCAGCGCATATGCTCGGCGTGGACGGTGCGGGGTTGATCGGGCGCGGCGGCTTCCTGCCTGATTTTTTCGGGGTCAATAATCTCGTCGGGGCGGAGACGGCCGTCTAACACAGCCATCTCCCGCCGCGCCAACGGGTTCGTCGGCTCATTGAACAATGCCTGCTCCAGACAAACCCGCTTGTCGGCGGCGTCATCATACAACCGGCTGAGCCAAAACCAGGCTGTCGCCCGCTGTTTTTCGGTTGAATTGGTGCGTAAAATGGCTTCCAGGACGAAAAACGCTTCGTCTGTTTCGCCCGCTTTGGCCGCCGCCACGCCCTGGGCTAACTGAACACGCACGCCGGCTGAATCGCCGGCGTATCCGTCCCGCTCCGGCAGCAACCGCAAAGCGTCGGCGATGGATTGGGCCGACGGCCGTTCCTTCTGAATTGTCGCTTTATGCCCACACCGTTCGCACTGCCGGGTACGGCCGTCCGGCGCAAAAAACATTTGTCCGCCGCATTCGGGGCATGTTGGAGAAGCCATAAAAACCTCATGCGTGAAGCGCGAAACGTGAAATTTACGTTTCACGTTTCACGTTTCACGGTACAATTCCACCATTATGTACGATATTCAAACACTGCGTCAAACAGAATTTCCACTCAGCCAGAATTATATCTATTTCAACCATGCCGGCATCTCTCCGCTGCCCATTCGCACCCGCGATAAGATGCAGTGGGCGATTGGCAAGTTGGCCGAGCAGCCGGTGAATTTTTGGAGTGATTATGCCGTACCGGCCATCCGCAAACTGCAAACGGAAACGGCCGTCTTCCTCAACGCCGCCGCCCCCGATGAAATCGTCCCCATCGCCAGCACCTCGGCCGGGATGAATGCCGTCGCTCAGGCGATTGATTGGCAGGCGGGCGACAATATCCTGTTTTACAAAGGGGAATTCCCCTCTAACGCCTATCCCTGGATGAGTTTGGAGCGGGATGGGGTGGAGATGAGGATGGTAACGGCCGCTTTGGCCCCGCTCAGTGCAAGCGTTGAGCGCGGCCTGACTTTGGATGCGGTACGGAAAGCGGCCGACGCCAAAACCCGCCTCATCGCCGCCAGCGCCATCCAATTTTTCAGCGGACACCGCACCGAGCTGGCCGCCATCGGCGCCTTTTGCCGCCAAAACGATATCCTCTTCGCCGTAGACGCCATCCAGGCCGCCGGCCACATCAAAATAGACGTGCAGGCGATGAACATAGACATCCTCGCCGCCGGCGGGCAAAAATCTCTCCTCTCCCTGCCCGGAGCCGGGTTTATGTACGTCCGCGATGAAGTCGCCGCCGCCATGCACCCCCGCAGCATCGGCCCCAACGCCACCCGGAATTATCAGCATTGGCTGGATTATGACATAACGCCCCGCCCCGGCGCCGCCCGCTTCACTGCCGGAACGCTCAACATCGTCGGCATCTTCGGTCTGCTGGAAAGCATGGGCCTGCTGCAAGAACTGGGGCTGGAGAACATTGACCGGCACACCACCCAATTGGCCGACACCGCTATCGAAAAGTTAACGGCAATGGGGTACGAACTCGCCACCCCCCGCCGCAGTCACGGCCCCATCGTCACTTTCAAAACCGGGCTCGGCGAGGAAGCGACCGATGACCTCGTCGCCAACCTGCGCCAACACAACATCAGCGTCGTCAAACATCTGGATGAAGCGGGCGTCCCCTACATCCGGCTCTCTTTCCACTGCTACAACACGCAGGCAGAGGTGGCTAAATTCATGGAAATTTTTGGGATGATGCATTCTGATTTCAATAGTAACTACTAAGCTCCAGAGGTGACAGTCACTTAAAACGCATCGTGCTGTGGCGATCATCTCTGGGAAAATGACTGTCACCTTAGTGGTTACTTTCAATACAGCAAGTTGAGAAAATCAGACCAATCAAGTTGGCCGAAACAAGGGGGAATGGCTATGGATTGAACGGCCGTTGCCAACACCTCCCGTTCATATCGCAAACCAACCAACCGGCCCTCTAATACGGCCGTTTCACACCGTCCCATAAAATCACCGTAGATTTTGACGCCCTGAATGCGCCCCCGCTCCACATCAATCCGCACACTCACCTTGCCGATGGGAAACCGTTCACTTCTCTGCACCGTAAACTTGGGCGAACGGCCGATATTCCACGCCCACGAATCATAACGTTCAACCCGATACCGCTCAATTTGCGCCCAATCATCATCCGTCAAATCATAAACAGCCATTGCCCCGCCGCCAAACACACCAAGCAAAATCGCCTGCTTTAATGCCTGAATATCCATTGGTACCGGCATATGGTCACGGATATTCGTCACAAAACTGCGGATAGATTGCACCGCCTTCGACTCAATTTTCACCTGACGCGGGTTGATAGCCCTTAGCAGTTCCGCCAAATCAGAATCAAACAGCAGCGTACCATGACTAACCATACGGTCCCGCGCCAGATATTGAGCATTGCCCGACACCTTTTTGCCAGCCACGAAAATATCACTTTTGCCATGCAGTTCAGCCGGAACGCCCAACGCATTCAAAACAGCAATGACCGGTTCGGTAAATTTGGCAAAATCATGCAAATCCTCCCTGCCATTGGTGATAAAACTAAAATTAAGATTGCCGAAATCATGGTAAACTGCGCCGCCGCCAGACAAACGGCGCACCACATGGATATTGTTCGCCTCAACATAATCCGGATCAATTTCCTCCAGCGTATTTTGGTTGCGGCCAATGATGACGGAAGGCTCGTTGATGTAAAAAAGCAAAATCGGCTCATCCACGCGCACATTTCGCAGCAGATGTTCCTCAATGGCTAAATTCGTGCGCGGATCGGTATGGTTTTGGTTATCAACAAATAACATGACAATTACGTGGTATGATTAGCGTTTATCAATCGTAACTATTCAGGTATCCCCTGAGATTTGTCAAAGGGTGTGTTTCATCTCAGTTGATGTATCGGGAATTGGAATTCCCGATACTTGGCTCAACGTTTCGGGAATTCCAATTCCCGAAAC
>JANTHP010000347.1 GCA_024762395.1 Anaerolineae bacterium
TTACAGAGGAGACAACATGGGCACAGCCAACCACGAATGAATGAAAATCCACAGATTGCGCAGATGGCGCAGATTTAATCTGTGTAATCGGCGTAATCTGCGGTTTATTTACAGAGGGGATAGGAAATGAGGAATGAATTTGAATGGCTTTGTCTTGACGACGGCCGTTTCCGCCACTATCCTACCAATAATCATTCCGCCGCCGTAACTACCAAGCCTCTCTGGTGTCATACCCGCGCAGGCGGGTATCCATGCGGTGGATTCCTGCCTGCGCAGGAATGACAGGGTTAGTAGTTACCCACCGCCTTATTAAAAGGAAGCCGCCATGTTAAATAAAGAGCAAACATTAGAGCAAGACCCCATCGTGGAAATAGGGCCGCCATCGCCCCACCCCGCCATTCCCATTGCCGTCGCGCCGCAGCCCGTACCGGAAGGGGCCGACCTGAAACATCCCAGCCTCTATTTTAACATGGAGTTGGGCTGGCTGGATTTTAACTGGCGCGTGCTGCATCTGGCCCTGGACGAGCGCACGCCGCTGTTGGAACGTGTCCGTTTCGCAGCCATCACCGCCAATAACCTGGACGAGTTTATTCAAAAGCGCGTAGGGGGCCTCAGACAGCAGGAAGCGGCCAAAGTGCGGAAATTAACGCCGGACGGCCGTACTCCCACCGAACAGCTCCATCTCGTCACCCAGGCCGCGCAGATCATGCACCAAACGATGACGGCCGTCTGGGAAAACACCCTCAAACCGGCGCTGGCCGAACAAGCCGGCGTCGTCATTTGTGATTACGACGACCTGACGCCGGCCGAACAAGAAAGCCTGCACACCTACTTTCAGAACGAAATCTACCCCATCCTCACACCGCTCACCGTTGACCCCGGCCACCCCTTCCCCTTCATCTCCAACCTCAGCCTCTCCCTGGCCATCATCCTGCGCCATCCACTGGACGAAACCGAACGCTTTGCCCGGCTCAAACTGCCATCATCCCGCTGGGTCCCCCTCGACAGTCGTGACGGCCGTCTCCGCTTTCTGCCCGTCGAGCAACTCATCCGCCGCCATGCAGACGAGATGTTCACCGGCATGGAAATACTCAGCGTCCATCCGTTCCGCATCACCCGCAACGCCGATATTGACCGGGACGAAGAAGTCGCGTCAGATTTGTTAGCCATGATTTCCGACGAACTGCGCGAACGCAAATTTGCGCCGGTCGTGCGCCTGGAAGTCTCCCAGGCGATGCCGCAACACGACCGCGAATTACTGGAACGCGAGTTAAAACTGCCGCCGGAAGATGTGTACGAAGTAGACGGGCTGCTTGATCTCACCGCCTGCTTTGCCATCGCCGACCTGGCCCTGCCCGCATTTCGCTACAAACCCTGGCTGCCGGTGACGCCCAGCCGGTTAATTTACACGGGCAAAACCAAAAATGCGCCCGACATCTTCTCCATCATCCGCAGCGGCGATTTGCTGCTGCACCATCCATATGAATCGTTTACAGCCAGCGTGCAGCGGCTGGTGGAGGAAGCGGCGGCCGACCCGGCTGTGCTGGCCATCAAACAAACGCTCTACCGCACGGCCGAAGATTCACACATTGTCCGCGCTCTTTTGCAGGCGGCGGATAATGGTAAACAGGTGGCTGTTCTGGTGGAGGTAAAAGCGCGTTTTGACGAGGCCAACAATATCGAATGGGCGCAAAAGCTGGAAAATGCGGGCGTGCATGTGGCCTATGGGCTGGTAGGGTTGAAGACGCACACGAAGGCGACGTTGATTATCCGTCAGGAAGGGGACGGCGTAAAAACGTACTGCCACATCGGCACGGGCAATTACAATTCCAAGACAGCCCGCCTGTATACCGATTTGGGATTGATGACGGCTAATCAGGAGTTGGGGCGGGATTTGGTGAATTTGTTCCACTTTTTGACGGGCTATGCGCCGGGGCAGGATTACGAAAAGATGTTGGTGGCGCCGCGCAATATGCGGGCTTCGTTTTATGAATTGATTGCGCGGGAAATGGAGAATCAGGCAGCGTTTGGCAACGGCCGTATCATTGCCAAAATGAACGCCATTGACGACCAGGGGATGATTCGCCGCCTCTACGAAGCCTCCCAGGCGGGGGTGCAAATTGATCTCATCATTCGCGGGCACAGCCGCCTGCGGCCCGGACTGCCCGGTTACAGCGACAACATCCGCATCATCAGCATTTTGGGCCGCTTTTTGGAGCATGACCGCATCTTCTACTTCCACAACAACGGTGAACCGCGCACCTACATCGGCAGCGCCGACTGGCGTAACCGCAACCTCAAGGAGCGGGTGGAGCTGGTTACGCCCATCGAGGAGCCGGATTTGCAAGCGCATCTCATCCGAATTTTGGAGGAGGCGCTGGCGGATAATCGGTTAGCGTGGGAGTTGGATGGGCGAAACGGCCGTTACACCCTCCGCCACCCCGCCCCCGACGAAAAAACGCGCAATTTCCATAAAACGCTGATGAAGCAGGCCAAAAAACGGACGAAAAAGGCACGCAAACGATAATCGTAAGTTGTATCTATAAAATAAACTGCTATGATTAGGCCGTCATTTCGGAAGGGGTTGGCTTACCGGATGACCGAGCCACCGCCCCATTGACGCAACTATGATCAAAATCAACAGCGCCGTCCGTTTTTCCTTCATGTTCCCGGCCGATCGGCCTACCGCTTTTGCTTATTACAGCGATATGCGCCGGGTAGCACAGTATCTAAAATACATTGAACTGGCCGATTTTGATCCGGAAAAGCCGGGTCATGAATTCAGACTGTACTACAACACCGTCGAACTAGGCTCGTATCACATTCACGTTTATTGCGATATTCAAGTGGATGCCAATGAAGAAGCCTACACCATCAATCTGGAGCCGATTGAAAGTTCACCCCCCATCCACACAAAAGTTACCATTAATTCCACCACCGCACGCGGCTTCTACACCAGCGAAGCCAAATTTATCGAAGCCGGCGAACAAACGCGGGTAGAATACATGCTTTCTATGAAAGCTAAGCCGCCCCGCCCCAAAGGCATGCGTTTCATGCCCGGCCGTATGGTAGACAAAATCGCCCAAAACATCACCAACCACCGCGTCAAAGAAATTGCCGAAGAATTTATTGCCAATTCGATTGATGCATTCCCGGAATGGCTGGAGACAACGGCCGTTTCCCAACCCTACTGATCCCATTCGTAACCACTCCCCATTTTTTTAACGCCCCGCTAACAGCCGATAAACATCTTGTAAAAGCAGCATTTCGTCAGGTTGCCGTAAGAAATTCCGTAAATTTCGCTGTTATAATGGTACTGTAGTCCTACTATCTTGGGGCAAATCCTGTACGGCCGTATCAAGCAACTTAACAATCAGGGCAAAGCTTGGCAAACTATCTGCAGCTTTGGCTCACCCCATCCCCATTAGCGGCGAGAAGATCGTGTCCCTAATCAGCACAAGTTCATTAAAAGGAGAAAAAATGAGTCACAAGAGAATCATCTTACTATTTGTTTTAGCCTTCGCTCTGGTCGGCCTGTTTAGCGTTGGCACAACGGCACAGGCGCAAACAACCGACCTGCTCATCACAGGAGCAGTTGACGGGCCTCTCACCGGCGGTCTACCCAAAGCGATCGAGTTTTATGTCGTCAATGATATTCCCGACTTAAGCATTTACGGCTTCGGTTCCGCCAACAATGGCGGCGGCTCAGATGGCGAAGAGTTCACCTTTCCCGCCGATTCAGCCTCGGCCGGCAGTTTCATTTATTTGGCCTCAGAAGATGTTGAATTTACAAACTGGTTTGGTTTCGCTCCCGACTACACCAGCAGCGCAGCCAGCATCAATGGCGACGACGCTCTGGAACTATTCGAAAACGGGATCGTCATTGATGTGTTCGGCGACATCAATGTGGACGGCAGCGGTGAACCTTGGGAATACATGGATGGTTGGGCTTATCGCGTTGATGGCACAGGGCCGGATGGCAGTATGTTTGTTTTAGCCAACTGGACATTCAGCGGCCCCAATGCATTGGACGGCGAAACATCCAACGACACAGCCGCTGTCCCATTCCCGGTTGGTTCCTACGCTCCCGGCGGCGGCGGCGACACGGCCCCCATCGTCTCTAGCACAGTCCCCGCTAATGGCGCAGATAATGTTGCTCTAACAGCCAACGTTGACATCAATTTTAACGAAGATGTGACTGTAACCGGCGATTGGGTTGAGATTAGTTGTACAATGAGCGGGCTGCACACGGCCGTTACCAGCGGCGGCCCCCAAAACTTCACCCTCGACCCGGATACAGACTTCGACAACAGCGAAACCTGCACCGTCACCATCTTTGCCAGCCAGGTAACAGACAACGACGCAGAAGACCCCCCGGACAACATGGAAGCCGACTTCGTATTCAGCTTCGATACTGAAGGCGTTGCTATTGACGAAGTCGTCATCAACGAATTCCTGGCCGACCCGGCGGCCGATTTACCCGGCGATGCCAACGGCGACGGCGTCCGCGATTCCAGCGACGACGAATTCATCGAAATCGTTAACGTTAGCGGCGGCGATCTCGACATTTCCGGTTGGACGCTGGCCGACGGTTTCAGCGTGCGTCACACCTTCCCCACTGACACAATCATTCCCGATAGCTGCTCCATCGTCATCTTTGGCGGCGGCGCGCCCACCGGTCAATTCGGCGGCAGCATCGTCCAAACAGCCTCCGAAGGCGCATTAGGCTTAAACAACGGCGGTGACACCATCACGCTGGACGATGGCTCTAGCCAGTTGGTTTACACTTACGGCAGCGAAGGCGGCAACGACGAATCCCTTACCCGCGACCCGGACATCACCGGCCCAGACCCATTGGTGGGACACAGCACAGCCGCCGGCTCCGGCGGCGCGC
>JANTHP010000348.1 GCA_024762395.1 Anaerolineae bacterium
AATTGTTAAAGTTCAGATAAGGGCGGGTTATTTCCCGCTGCCTTTTTTTGCTTCAAACCCCATCTTATTTTGGGTCTTGACAATTACCGGATTCTCATAAAGTACCGTTGATGCCCTACCGGGAAATCTGGCAGTTCGCTGAATACTTCATAGCCAAGTTTTTTATAAAAGTCTGGCGCTTGAAAACTGAATGTGTCCAGATAGACATTCTTGGACCCGCGCCGGCGGGCTTCTTCTTCGACGCGGGTCAAGATTTGGCTGCCGTATCCCCGCCCGCGCAGTCCCTCTTTTACCCACAACAAATCCACATGCAGCCATTCCCAATACAGCTCAGCAATCACGCCGCCGGCGACTTCCTCGTCGTCGGACGCACGCAAAACGAAACGGAGGCGTTGAAAGTTATCCTCGCCCGCCTGCTGCCGATTGTAACTGCCCACGCCGCGCCCAATGATTCCCCACGCCGATTCTTCCGGTTTTTCTTCATACAGGATTTGATATTTTTTGCTCATGATTTTTGATTCCTTACCCATTCACCCTTCTCCCGATGCCATGTTATAATAAAGAGAGTAAATGGCAAAAGCAAAAGTGCAGGAGAAAGCGAATGTCAAATGGCACACTGGTTCTTCCTAAAGAAACGGCGCAAGCGCTTGTTGACTTAACAGGCGAAACGCAAGTGGATACCGCGCTAACGGTAATCATGCGCGAATACGCCCGGCAACAGTTGGCAAAGCTGCAAACCGAGTTGCAAGAATTTGAACGCAAGTACGGCATGTCTTTTGAAGCGTACCGCCGCATTTGGAATAGCGAAAACCGGGAAGATCATTACACATTTGAAGCCGAAAATGATTATTTGATGTGGGAAGGCGCAGTAACGCGCCATAAACGATTGAGTAAAAGTTTTGCATGGCTGCCATAACCAGTTCCCATCTCCTTTCTGAACTGCGGAATTCTTGTCGCTCTGCCAAACTGGTTCATTGGATCGAAGAATGTATTGTAGATATTGACGTTCTTCATGTAAAAGTTCACCTCACTGCATCAGAAACCTTCATCAACGTCTTCTACAATCTGGACACTGACAAAACCGCTTTTGCGCTCATTCAAGCCAATCGCCGCATTTATGGCGTAGACAATGCCAAAATTGGTTGGCATGAACACCCTTTTTCCAACCCCAATCAACACAATGCCTGTTCCCCAATCACTTTTGCCGCATTTTTACAAGCGGTGGAAACACATCTTAACAACTAATTCACTTTAACCAACGACGCAGCCGACCAGCCACAAAAGCTGCCAAACCCGTTACCCCCAGATATATCAGCCACCGGCGCGAGGCGGCGTTGATGGGAGCCATGTAGCCGCCCCAGGTTTGGCGCAAGCCTTGCCGGTAAACGGCCGTCGTAACCAACGGCAAAATGTAATCGGAGACCAGGCAATCCCCTGTGGGTCAAATTTGCAAATTTGACCTACGCCCGCTTGTGCGGCGGGTCGTAAAATGGCGTTTTGACAATCGTCGCCTTCACTTTTTCGCGGCTGTATTCCACCGTAATCTCCATCTCCACCTGTGTCCCGATTTGGGCGTAGTCGCTCAACACCGTGCCGATGGCGATGTAGCGCTTGAGGATGGGCGAGAAGGTTTGGCTGGTGGCCTGGCCAATTTGGATGCCGTTTTTGGTGATGGGAACGGCCGTGCGCGATGCCCGGCCCGCCACTTGCGGCGGCAAATCCTCCAAATCATACAACCGCTCCAAATCCACCCAATCAATATCCAGTCCCACAAACGCCCACTTAGAACCCTTCGCCTTCTCCGCCAGCAGCGCCTTCTTGCCGATAAAATCCGCGCCGTCCAACGCCACCGCCCAGCCCAGCCCAATCTCAAACGGCGACGATTTTTGCGCTTCAATCACGGCAAAATGGGATGAAATGTAATCCACCTCAATCAGCAGCAGCCCCGCCTCAATGCGGGCGATGTCCAACGCCGCCATGCCGGCGGGCAAAATGCCAAAGTTTGCGCCCGCCGCCATCAACTTATCCCACAACTGCGTCGCAAACCCCGGCCGTACCCACAACTCATACCCCAAATCTCCCGTATACCCGGTGCGCGTCACCGTCAGCGGGATTCCGTCAACCTCGCCGCGCGCCAATCGGTAATAGCCCAGTTTGTCAAAATCAATACCGGTTACAACTTCTTTGAGGATGGCACGGCCGTTCGGCCCTTGCAGCGCCAACGCCGCCAAATCCACCGACACATCCGTCACCTGCACATCAAAACCAAATCCCACATCCCGAAACCAGCGCAAATTGGGGTCGGCGGCCGTGATGCGGAAATGGTTGCCGTCCAGACGGGCAATCGTGCCATCGTCAATCACCTTGCCTTCCTCATCGCACCAGGGCGAATACAACACTTGCCCCACATGGCATTTGCTAACGTCCCGCGTGATGATGCGATCCACCACCCGCGCCGCATCTGGCCCGGTAATCTCGTATTTGAACAGCGGCGACACATCAATCAGCGCCGCGCTGTTGCGGATGGCGTAATACTCCCGCTCGTGCGATGGCTCGTACACGCTGGCGGCCAGATATCCGGCCCAGCCGCGCCAATCGTGACTCTCATTTAAGACGGCCGTTCTCGAATGAAATGGTGTCGGTATAGGCATAATCTTCCTCATCAAGAGACTGGAGATTTGAGATTAGAGACTGAAAGGCTATTCGCCAAAATCCCAGTCTCAAATCTCCAGTCTCCAATCTCCAGTCTCAAACTCTCTCAATAATCGTCGCAATCCCCATCCCGCCGCCGGCGCACAGCGTGATGAGTGCCGTCTCTTTATCGCGGCGTTCCAACTCGTCAAGAGCCGTACTCAAAATAACGGCCCCCGTCGCCCCCAACGGATGGCCCAACGCAATCGCGCCGCCATTCACATTCACCCGCTCGCTGTCTTTCAGCCCCATCTCCCTCATAAATTTCAGCACAACGGCCGCAAACGCCTCATTCACTTCAATCAAATCAATATCAGCCAGCGTCATCCCCGCCATTTTCAGCGCTTTCTTCGAGGTCGGCGCGGGCGCAGTCAGCATAATCGTCGGCTCATCGCCCAACAGCGCCGCCGAGACGATGCGGGCACGCGGCTCCAGCCCCAGCGCCGCCCCCTTCTCTTTCGACCCCACCAACACCAACGCCGCCCCATCCACAATGCCGGAGGAATTTCCGGCCGTGTGAACATGGTTGATATGGTCAATTTGGGTGTATTTTTTCAGCGCAATGGCATTAAAACGGGCCTCTCCCATCTTTTGGAAAGCGGGGCGCAAACTGGCGAGACCTGCCAAAGTCGTTCCGGGACGCGGGTGTTCGTCATGATCCAAAATAACCGTCCCGTCTTCTCCCACCACCGGCATAAGCGACGTAAAATACCCATTCGCCGCCGCCCGCGCCGCCCTTTGCTGCGATTCCAGCGCAAACGCATCCACATCTTCCCGGCTAAACCCTTCCAGCGTGGCAATCAAATCGGCGCTGATGCCCTGCGGCACAATCCCCAACCGGGCAATCACTTCCGGGTCTTCAAACAGCGCGCCGCCGTCCGACCCCATCGGCACGCGCGACATCGCTTCCACACCGCCGGCCACAATCAAATGCTCCCAACCGGAGCGCACCTTCGCCGCCGCCAGATTCACCGCTTCTAACCCGGACGCGCAAAAACGGTTCAACTGTGCGCCGGGAATATCCACATCCCAGCCGGCAACCAACGGCGCGGTACGGGCAATGTCCGCCCCCTGCTCCTGGATGGGCGTGACGCAGCCCAGCAGCACATCGTTCACCTGCGACGTATCCAAATCGTGCCGTTCCTGCATGGCGTGAAACAATGTCGCCAACAAATCCAACGATTTCACACCATGCAGCGCACCGGTTTCCTTACCGCGTCCACGCGGCGTGCGAATGGCATCAAAAATATAGGCTTCGTTCATCATCATCACCTCGGAAAAAGAGAAGTACGCTTCATCAAATCCCCAAATCCCCTCATCCCCGCTCCATATTTTACGCCAGCTTGTAAGAAGTTGACAAAACCAGCTACAATCTGCCAAACAGGCTCAAAGGTGACAGTCACTTGATAACATGGGAAAAAGTGACTGTCACCTGAAAGAGGAAGCATATGGCACAACCTTCTTATTTCATCACCATTGCCGGCAACATCGGCGTAGGAAAATCCACTTTGACGACGTTTTTGGCGCAGCAGTTGGGCTGGCAGCCGTTTTTGGAAGGGCAAGCCGAAAATCCCTACCTGCCTAAATTTTATGAAGATATGCAGCGATGGAGTTTCCACTCGCAAATTTTCTTCTTGTCGCAGCGATTGCAGCAGCACCACCGGCTGCTAAAGCAAAATGGCTCAGTTCTGCAAGACCGAAGTGTGTATGAGGATGCGGAGATTTTTGCGCGCAATTTGTATGTGCAAGACCAGATGAGTCAACAAGATTGGCAAACCTATTATTTGCTTTATCAAACACTCTCGCGGCTGCTGCGGCCGCCTGATTTAGTGGTTTATTTGAAGGCGTCGGTGCCGACTTTGCAGCGGCGCATTGCCCAGCGGGGCCGCCATTATGAGCAGGCGATTGCAGAGGACTATTTGGTGCGCCTGAACCAACTTTATGATGAGTGGATTTCCGGTTTTAAGCTGTGTCCGGTGTTGACGGTGGATACGAACAATCTGGATTATGTGCAGCACGACGAGCATCTTCAGCTTATCATTAACCGGATTCAGGAACGGCTGCACGGGCAGGATTATCTGGCTTTGTAGGTCAATTTTGATGGAAGTTAAAGAATTAAATCGGTAATGAGATTTAACCGCAGATTTCGCAGATGACGCAGATTTTTCTCTGGTATATGGCACTAATCTGCG
>JANTHP010000349.1 GCA_024762395.1 Anaerolineae bacterium
CATGCTGGGTGACGGGTTGGTCGTTGACATAGGTTCGGCCGCGCTGGCTGAGATCGTAGAGGATGAAACGGCCGTACTGCCACCGAATTTGAGCATGCTGACGGCTCACCGCAGCCGAATCCAACACCACATCATTATCCGTCCGCCGCCCCAACGTCAACAGCGGCTTGTCCAGCGGCACATGCTGCCGGCCGGCTACAATCAAATAAGCGTCCCGCCCGCGCAAGGCGGCTAACACGCCCGCCTCAAACTCGGCGCGGGCGTGGATTTGCGTGGTAGACTCGTCCGGCTGACTGCTGTGCGCGGCTTGTACCTGGATATGGTGTTGGCGAACGGCCGTATCGCCTTGCACTGTCACCTGCGGCCGGGCCGAAAACAACAGCCCCGCTTCCTGCGCCAATCGGGTCAAATAATCGGCCATCGCCGCGGCTAACTGCGGGTTTTGGGCCGTCAGCGCCGTCAAATCGGCCGGATGGAGGTGGACGGTGTATAAATCGGCGGCACGGCCGTCCAATTTACTATCCTCCATCGCCCGCGCCAACCGGGCCGCCACATCGCGCGGCTCCAACCGCTCGCCAAACAACCGCCTGAATGAGCCTTCCACCAGCCGCTGGGCCATCGTTTCAAATTTAGAAATTGCTCGTTGTTTCATAATTAGTTGTCAGCTTTTGCCGATGAATGAATTCATCGGCTGCCACATGAAACGCACTGAAGCGCGTTTTTTGCAGCCGCCGCCGATTTCCGATCGGCGGATTTAGGTAGTATACTTTCTAAAAAAGGATAGAGCTAGAAGACTCATCTTTCTCTAGCTCCAGCTAAAAGGATTTTATGACAGGTAAACAAATTCGCCTTACGGCCTACGCTTCCTGCGCCGGTTGAGCGTCCAAATTGAGTCCGACGGACCTGGCGCACGTGCTGCAGCCATTACGACAACTATTCAAATCAGACGATTATCCAAATTTAATGGTAGGGCTGGATATGGCCGACGATGGGGCCGTGTACAGACTGAACGACGAACAAGCCATCGTCACGACTACCGACTTTTTCCCGCCGGTGGTGGATGACCCGTATGATTTTGGCGCCATTGCCGCCGCCAATGCGCTGTCAGATATTTATGCAATGGGCGCGGAACCGCTGTTTGCTATCAATCTGGTCGCTTTCCCCGATAATTTATCGGGCGATATTTTGCGCGAAGTGCTGCGCGGCGGGGCGGAAATGGTCGCCCAGGCCGGCGCAGTGGTCGTCGGCGGCCACAGTGTCAACGACAAAGAGCCGAAGTATGGGCTGGCGGTGACGGGCATTATGCACCCGGACGAAGTGAAGAAGAAAGGCGGCGCACGTCCCGGCGACATGCTGCTGCTGACGAAGCCGCTGGGTACGGGGGTGGTGACGACGGCGTTGAAGGCGCAAAAAACAAAGGTGGAAGATGTGGCAGCGGCCGTTGCCAGCATGAAACAGCTCAACAAACAAGCCGCCGTCGCCGCCAAACTGGCCCGCGCCAACGGTATGACCGACATCACCGGCTTCGGGCTGCTGGGCCACGCCCATGAGATGGCGGAGCAAGCCGGCGTAGATTTTCGCTTCGCGTTGGATAAGCTGCCTTTCTTGCCAGGCGCGATTGGCTACGGCAAAATGGGCACATTCCCCGGCGGCAAGGGGAATAACAATGTCTTCTTTGATCCACATGTAACTTTTGGCGACGGGGTAAGCATTTTGATGCAAGATATGTTGTGGACGCCGGAAACGTCGGGCGGGCTGCTGGCAGCCGTCCCGCCGGAGTATGTTAAAATTTATCAGGAGAATTGCGATACGGCCGTTATCGTTGGCGAAGTTGTGGCGGGCAACGGCCGTATTTGGGTAACCAAAAGCTAACTGCTAAATGCTAAAGGCTCAACATGGATAGAACCGTCCCCAGTTCCGGCAACGAAGAAATCAATCTGTATTTACGCACCTACTACTCGCTCCTGCGCAGCTCGCGCGAGGTGCAAATCGAAACCCTCATCGAAGCGCACAAACGCATCAATTCCGCGCTGCACGTAGCCGCCGACGAGCCATACCCGGACATGGCGGCCTTCATCTACGCCATCTTGCGGATGCCTCCCTGCCTCAGCCGCATCCGGCTGGTGGTGATGGGGCAATCGGAGCAGGTGTTTGCCCAGCACGGTTACCCGGATGTTGAGTCATGGCAGCCGGTAAGCGCCCCAGGCCGCCGCCGCCGCAGTTTTTACGATGGCGATAAGACGTTTGCCGTTTACATTGCCAGCCGCTCCGATATTGACGACCTGGTTCCCATCTTAACGGCCTACCAAATTGAACGGCGCAAACTGCACCGGCTGTTTAACAAACCGGCCGTCATCGCTACTTTGAAACAAATTCAGGCCGAAAGCGGGCTGCCAACCAGCGCTCAATTAGGCCGGTTGAGTGTGGAAACGGCCGTCCCCCTGGAAGATTTAGAAACATTGACTAAAGTCTGGCGGGAGGAAACGGCCGTTCATCTCTTGGAAATCGCCCGAAAAAAACAACGCCTGTCCATCCGTTCTCTGGCCGGGTCGCTGGCCGACTACAAGCGAGCCACCCGCCACTGGTGGAAAAACGTCGAGCGGAACGTCCCCGACATCATTTTTGACAAACGACCCGTCTACTTCATCTCCAGCAACACCCACAGCATGACCAATCTGCTCAGCGGTTTTGCTATAGAGCATGAGGCGGAATTGGAACATTTTATCCATTACAACGGCAGCCAGGAATTACAGCAGGAGTATCAAGATATTTTGGCGCGCAATGTGCCCAGCAGCCGAGAGAATTTCCTCTACTACGTCCTCAAAAAATACGAAAGCGTCCACCCCGCTACCCATCAAGAACGCATCGCTCATGAACGAAACCTGGGCATTGTCCGCGTACCCAGCGGTCATGCGTTTGATATTGAAGTGCAACCGGTGGAACTGGCTAAACTGGTCCCGGATTCTCTGGACGGCCGTCTCCGACTCCCCGGCATCGAATCATTACGCCGCAGCAGCGCCCTCATCGTCAACATAGATTACCCGCTGGGGATGGCCGCCTACCAGGTCTTAACCGAAATTGCCCGTAACGCGGCCGAAATCCGGGGCGTTTACATCATGGGCAAGGCAGCGACGTTAAACGGCCGTATCGGCGATGTGATGATTCCCAACGTCGTCCACGACGAACACTCCCTCAATACCTACCTCTTCCAAAACCGCTTTTCCGCCGGCGACGTAGCTCCCTACCTCGTTTACGGAACCGTCATGGACAATCAAAAAGCAATCACCGTCCCTGGCACCTTCCTACAAAACGAAGGGTACATGTCCGTCTTCTACCAGGAAGGGTACACCGACATGGAAATGGAAGCCGGGCCATATCTAAGCGGCATTTATGAGATGGTACGCCCCAAACGACACCCGTACAACGAGCTGGTCAACCTTTACAACGCCCCCTTCCCCATCGGCATCCTGCACTACGCCTCAGACACCCCCTTCAGCAAAGGCAAAAACCTGGGCGCGCAAAACCTCTCCTACTTCGGCATGGATCCCACCTACGCCACAATGGTCGCCATCCTGCGCGACATCCTGGAAGCAGAAATCAAAAGGATTCAGTCGGGTGGGCTTTAGTCGAGTAGTCTTTAGTCGGGTGGTCTTTAGTCGGGTGGTTTATAAAGGATTTTTCACATGACGAATAACATCATTCAAAAACGCTTAACCGCTATCCGGCAGCAATTTGAAGATTGGGGCGTGGACGGCCTGCTCGTCGGCAGCGGTACGAACCGGCGCTGGTTGAGCGGCTTCACCGGCTCGGCGGGGCAGCTTCTTATCACCCGCGACAAGGCGATTTTGGCAACTGATTTTCGTTACTGGGAGCAAGCGGCGCTCCAGTCGCCAGATTTTGCGCTGTTCAAACATCAACGCAAAAAAGAGGATACGAAAAAGTTCTTCGCCGCCGCCAATGCCGTCAAAATCGGCGTGGAAGCGCAGCATGTCACGCTGGCTGAATCGGCCCGGTTGAAAGAGATTGACGGCATTGAATGGGTTCCGCTGGCGGAAACGGCCGAATCCCTCCGCAAAATCAAAACGCCGGCCGAAATCAAAATCATCCGCACCGCCGCCGCCATAACCGATCAGGCGATGGCGCGGGTAAACGAATTGGCCCGCCCCCGCATGAGCGAGAAGGCGCTGGCCTGGGAATTGGAAAAAATGATGCGCGAACTAGGCGCGGACGGGATGGCGTTTGACGTCATCATCGCTTCCGGCCCCAACGCTGCCTTCCCCCATCACCATCCCGGCAACCGCCTTTTACAAGCGGGCGACGTTATCATTGTGGATATGGGAGCCAGGTTAGACGGCTACCACAGCGATATGACGCGCACGTTTTATCTGGGCGGCGAGCCGGATGAGCAGTTTTGGTCGGTTTATAATTTGGTACAGGAGGCGCAAACGGCCGTACTCGACCACATCAAACCCGGCTTAAACGGCAAAGAAATAGACGCCCTTGCCCGCGACATCATTACAAAGGCCGGACATGGCGACCATTTCGGACACGGGCTGGGGCATGGCGTCGGCCTGAATATCCACGAAGCGCCCCACCTCTCCACCCGTTCCGAAGAGGAAATAATGGCCGCGGGAATGACCGTCACCATTGAACCAGGCGTTTATTTGCCCGGCTGGGGCGGCGTCCGCATCGAGGATTTGGTTGTATTGACGGATGATGGGTTTGAATATCTGAGCCATTGCCCCAAAACGCCGATTATTCCGATATAAGAGACTACGTCTTTTGCCAGACTTCGCTGGCAAAAAAATCGTTGTCGTGATCGTAATCGTATTCGTGATCGATTTTTTCGATTACGAATACGATCACGACAACGATTACG
>JANTHP010000350.1 GCA_024762395.1 Anaerolineae bacterium
ACCGACCTCGAACAGCAAACCGCCTTACAAGAACGAGAAATCAGCGGCCGCGAAAAACGCATCCACGACCTGGAACGTCAACTTGCCAGCGTCGCCACCCAGCTCGCCCGCATCCCCCAGGTTGACACCCAGCTCCGCCAATTCAAGGACGAAATCGTCCAACTCATCGAACAATACGACCAACGCCGCCTAAAATCCGAAGCCGAAATGGATCGGCTGCGGCGCGTCGAACACGAATCCACCGTCCGCGAAATCGCCGACATGCGGAAAGAATTCCCCGCCATCGCGCGCTTGCAAAACGACATGGAACTGCGCCTGGCCGAAGAATCACGTCTGGCTAACCTCATTGGCAGCCTGAAAAACGCCATCACCGCCATCGAAAACCAGGTAGATAGCGTAAAACCCTCTATCACATTTCTTGATGAAAAAGAACAGCAAAACAGCCGCAGCATCGCCAATATCCAAAGTTCCCTGGTTGAAATAACCAAACGATGGGAACCTGTCAACGAACGGTTAGACTTCATGGCCGCCAACATCCGTAAAATACAGTCCGGCAGCGAAACCGCTACCGCCAATCTGGAAGAAATCCGGGAAAGTATGAAAACGTGGATGGAACAAATCCAGATTGGCGAATATGAACGCAATCAACGTCTGGAAAAATGGCGGCAAGCGCTTGATGAACAAAACAATGTCATTGACCAATTTAACCGGGATTGGGTCACATTTTCCGATCAATACAAAGAAGCCAAAATGGCGGTACAAACCTTATCCGGTTGGCAAAAACAAATCGAACAGCAGCAGCATGAAGCGTCGGAACTGCTGCGGGTAGGCATTCGCCGCCTGGAATCACGTTGGGATGATTTCAAGCTGGAAAACGATAAAAAATGGCGTACTTTTTCTGTCGAAACCGAACAACATGCGGCTAACAACAACCGTATCACCCGCCAAATCCAGGAACAAATCACTGCCCTGGAAGAATTGATTATCGAATTGCAGCAAGAAAAAGATACCGTCTGGCGCATCCAATCCGCGCAGGCCGACGCTATCAAGCAACTGCCCCGCATCTGGCTGGAAGAGGTGGAAAAGGCGATTAAGCAGAACCCGAACCGCCGCCGCCAACCAGCCCTGGTTCCCGTTAGAGAAGAGTAATAGAAAATGATGAATGATGAATGCGGAATGATGAATTCTGCATTCATCATTCATCATTCATCATTCCCCTATGTTTGTCATTGGCACGGCCGGACACGTTGATCACGGCAAATCTACCCTCATTGAAGCCTTAACCGGCATTGATCCCGACCGCCTGGCTGAAGAAAAGGCGCGGGAGATGACGATTGACCTCGGTTTCGCCTGGATTACGCTGGGCGATGGCGAGGAAGTGGGCATTGTGGATGTGCCCGGTCACCGCGATTTTATCGAAAATATGCTGGCCGGTGTGGGCGGCGTGGATTTGGCCCTGTTTGTCGTCGCCGCCGATGAAGGCGTGATGCCGCAAACGCAGGAGCATCTGGCGATTTTGGATTTGCTGGAGGTGGGCGGCGGCGTGGTCGCTTTGACGAAGGTGGACATGGTGGACGACCCGGATTGGCTGGAACTGGTGACGCTGGATTTGGGCGAGACGCTGGCGGGAACGGTTTTGGCGGATGCGCCGATTGTGCCCGTGTCGGCAAAGACGGGGCAGGGATTGGATGCGTTGAAGGCGGTGTTGTGGGAACGCTTGCAAGCTGCGCCGCCGCGTCCGGATAACGGCCGTCCCCGACTCCCCATTGACCGCGTTTTCAGCCTGTCCGGATTTGGCACGGTGGTAACCGGCACACTCAGCGACGGCCGTTTCCGCCTGGGCGACGCCGTAGAAATCCAGCCATCCGGCTTGAACGGCCGTATACGCGGCCTGCAAACCCACAAAACCAAACGCGAAACCGCCTTCCCCGGCAGCCGCGTCGCCGTCAACCTGACCGGCGTAGACAAAAAAGACGTGAAACGGGGCGATGTCATCGCCGCCCCCGGCGTCGTCAGCTCAACCATTTTGCTGGACGCCGCCTACCGCCATCTGCCGGACAGCCCGCCGCTGAAGCACAACACGGAAGTGAAGCTGTTTGTGGGCGCGGCCGAGGTGGTGGCGCGGGCGCGGGTGTTGGGAACGCCGCAAATCGAGCCGGGGCAGGATGGCTGGCTGCAATTGGCCTTATCAGAGCCGGTAGCTGTTTTGCGCGGCGACCGGTTTATTTTGCGACGGCCGTCTCCCGGCGCAACATTGGGCGGCGGACACATTCTCGATCCGCATCCGGGCCGCCGCCACCGCCGTTTCCGCAAGGATGTGCTGGAGCGGCTGCAAACCCTCTCGCAAGGGACGCCGGGGGAACTGCTGCTGCAAAAACTGGCGCGATTGGAGCCAATCTCGCAGGCGGCGCTGCTAAAACAGGCGGGGATGGACGGGGGCGCTGCCGCTGCCGCCCTGCAAGAACTGGAAGCCGCCGGTCAACTCATCCGGCTGGGGCAGCAGCTTCTATCTCGCGCCGGCTGGCAGCGCCGGCTGAACCAAATCGCCGACTTGCTGGCTGCCTACCACCGCGAGTTCCCGCTGCGGCTGGGGATGCCGCGCGAGGAGTTACGCAGCCGGTTACAGTTGAAAGCAGCCGTTTTTAACCCATTGCTTGAGCAAGCGGCGGCCGATAATTTACTGGTTGAGGCGGGGACGTTGGTGAAGTCGCCGCAGCATGAGATTCAATTTTCACCGGCCCAGCAAACGGCCGTTGACGCGCTCCTGCGCCGCATGAAGGCAGCGGGGGTCAATTCGCCCAGCGTGAAGGAATGCAAGGCGGCGGTGGGCGAGGCTGTGTATGGGGGATTGGTGGATTTGGGGGCGTTACGGCCGTTAAACAACGAAGTCGTCTACGCCGCCGCCGAATACGAACAAATTACCGGCCAAATCAAACGCTACCTGGCCCAAAACGGAACCATCAACGCCGCCCAAACCCGCGATTTACTCCAAACCAGCCGCAAATACGCCATCGGCCTGCTGGAACACCTCGACCACATCAAACTTACCCGCCGCGTCGGCGATAACCGCGAACTGATGCAATAACCCATCATGCCATCCGTACAAATGTCCCCTGATTGTCATGCCCGCCTGCGCAGGCATGACCGGTAAGGACAGCGCTCAGGCTACAGGATACCGCTCAAACAGCCATTTTCGCAGCCCCCACGTATCCCCATAACGCACATGGTTGATCCAGCCCTGCACGCTGGCATCCAGTTCGGCAAACGTAATAGCGCCTCGTTGATACAATGAGATATTTCGTTTCAAACGTCGCTGGAATTGGGTCGCATTACGCCGTTTTAGTTTGCGATGAGAGGGATAGACCACAAAACCAAGCCAGGGAATGCCATTTGGGGTTGGGTTTACCTGCGCCGATTCAATATGAATAGTCAAACGCAGCCCCGCCAAAAAATGAATGATGCGCTCTCGCCATCCCGCTAACTGCCGCTTGCTGTTACTGAACAACGCCATATCATCCACATAACGCAAATAGGCCGAGCCGCCTAATTCTCGCGTAACAAACCAATCCAGCGGATTAAGGTAGCAATTGCTCCAGAATTGACTGGTCAAATTGCCAATCGGCAGCCCGCGCGGACGCAAAGCGTCCAACAAGGTATCGCCGGGAAAATAAACCATCTTATATTCATCGTCCAGAACGCCAACGCCGCTTTGCAAAATCCGGTCAATCAGCCGGCGCACTCGTTCATCGGGGATAACCGGATACAGTTCTTGTTTGAGGACGGCGTGGTCTAGCGACGGGAAATGACGCACGATGTCCAAACGCAGGGCGTACCGGTATTGACGAGCATAGATTTGTAATTGGTCTAGGGCGCGATGCGTTCCTTTACCAACGCGGTTGGCGTAGCTATGGGGATGAAAACGGGCCTCAAACAACGGTTCGATAACGTTGCACAACGCATGATGGACGACGCGGTCGCGGAATGGGGCGGCGCTGATTTTGCGCCGTTTGGGTTCATGGATGGCAAAATGGCGGTAGTCGCCGGGTTGGTAGCAGCCGTTAGCCAGTTCTGATTGCAATGTGAGCAAGCGGTCGGCGATGCGATGTTCAAAAGCGGCGGCGGCCGTTTTACCCCGTTTGCCCCGCGCCGCTTTGTGGTAGGCTGTCCACAAATTTTCCCAGGTTATGACGTCAGAAAACATGAACAAATCGAAACCAAATTGGCGTCGAGGCTTTAGCCGGGAGACGACCGGGTAAAGCCTCGACGCCGGTAATTTAGAGGTGAAAGATGTCTGAGATGATTATTTTAACCCGAACGTATGATTTATTGCGCTGGCTGCTGCCAAAGCGGGAACGGTTTTCCAAACAATACCGCAGCACAGTGACGCAGCGGTTGATGGATGCGGCGCTGGATTTTCAGGAGGCGCTGCTGATGGCCGAAGCGTACCGGGACAAAATTCGGCTGCGTCATTTGCGGGCGGCGGATGCGTATTTGAGTAAGGTGCGCTTGTACCTGCGGCTGGTTCATGATTGGGGCTGGCTGTCGCCGGGACAATATGAACATGTTAGCCGCATGGTTGCCGAGATTGGACGGCTGCTGGGCGGGTGGATAAAACAAGAATCGTAAGGCGGTTTGGCAAACCGCCCTACGGGGTGGAGCGGGCGCGGCGGGAAATCCAGGCCGCGCCCAAGTTTTTATATATGCCTGCCGCCAGCGACGCTCCAGTATCGCCAGGACGCGATTTACCAAATCGCGCTACGGACAGACGGGACAAGCCTGCGCCATCTCATCATCTTCCCTGCCGCGTCTCATAAGCCGTAGCCGATGAGCATAAACTGGAAGCGGCTGCCTATGGTAGGACAGCCACTCGGCGTC
>JANTHP010000351.1 GCA_024762395.1 Anaerolineae bacterium
TCAATGCTGGCAAAACCCGCCGCGACCATGCCGAAAGGGCTAAAGAGCTGCTGGAAAAGGCCAAAGTCCGCATCATCGGCGCAGCGCTGACTAATGCACCCAAAGACAGCTCTCTGGGCGATTATTACGGGTAGCAAGGGCAAAAAGCTGACATTTTTACTATGTTAATTTTGCGTGGTTGCCTGTAAAATGGTGTTATGGATTTAGATGCTGGCTGCTTTGTGCCGAATTGGCCCCTAATTTTCTTATCGCTGTTGATTCTATTAATTTTCCTTCCCAATTTACCCTTAAACAATGTGCCTGAGCGTGACTCAGGCGTTTTTCTTTACGTGGGCGAGCAAATTTTAGATGGCAAGACCCCTTATTGGATTGAGTCGTTACGGAGAAGATATGACAGTTCGTATTCATCCCACCGCTGACGTCTCTGCCGAGGCCGAGATTGGCGAAGGCAGCCAGATTTGGCACCAGGCCCAGGTGCGCGAACGGGCGCACATTGGCCAAAACTGCATCCTGGGCAAAGGCGTTTACCTTGATTTTGACGTCACCCTGGGTGATAACTGCAAACTGCAAAATGGCGTGTTTGTGTTCCATCCGGCCACGTTGGCCGACGGCGTATTCCTGGGGCCGGGCGTCATCATCACCAACGACAAGAATCCGCGCGCCGTTAATCCCGACATGAGTCTGAAAACCGATGCTGATTGGGTCGTGTCGCCGGTTCGGATTGGTAGGGGAACGGCCGTTGGCGCAGGGTCTGTGATTTTGCCAGGGGTGCGGATCGGGCAGTGGGCGCTGGTGGGCGCTGGCTCCATTGTCACCCACGATGTGCCCGATTACGGTCTGGTCATGGGCAATCCGGCTCGATTGGCGGGCTACGTTTGCCCTTGTGGCACACGGCTGGTCGAAGAATCGAAAAATTTATACCGTTGCCCGTCTTGCCAGCGGAAAATTCACATTGGAGACGAACAAGCATGATTCCAATTGCAAAACCTTTTATTGGCAGCGAAGAGAAAACGGCCGTGATGGCGGTTTTAGAGTCGGGAATGTTGGCCCAGGGACAGGTCGTGGCCGATTTGGAAACCAGATTTGCGGAGTTATGCGGTACGAAATATGCTATCGCCACCACCTCCGGCACAACAGCGCTGCACGTGGCGCTTTTGGCGCATGGCATCGGGTCGGGTGACGAAGTGATTACCACACCTTTTACTTTCATCGCCTCACCTAACAGCATCCTGTTTACCGGAGCTAAACCCGTTTTTGTGGACATCGAGCCGGATACATTCAATATTGACCCGGCGCAGGTGGCCCGGGCCGTGACGTCACGCACCAGGGCCATTTTGCCGGTGCATTTGTACGGGCAGATGTGCGATATGGACGCGTTGCAGGCCGTCGCCGACCGGCACGGTTTAGCGATCATCGAAGATGCCGCCCAGGCAGTTGGCGCCGCCTACCGGGGGCAGCGGGCCGGCAGTTTTGGTACAGGCGCGTTCAGTCTATACGCCACTAAAAACGTGATGTCGGGTGAGGGCGGCATGATTACAACCAATGAAGAGGCCATTGCCGAACGCTGCCGCCTGCTGCGCAATCATGGGATGCGGCGGCGTTACTACTACGATATGCTCGGCTACAATTTCCGCATGAGTAATTTACACGCGGCGATTGGCCTGGCACAGATGGATCGCTGGGCCGATTTTACGCAAAAGCGCCGGGCAAATGCGGCTTTTTTAAGCAGCAACCTTTCTCCGGTCATAACCCCGCAGCTCGGCCCGGATCGGGATCATGTCTGGCACCAGTACACGGTGCGGTTGACGTTGGCGCAGCAGGCTGAACGCGGTTTTAATCGGGACACGGCCGTTGCCCGACTTAACGCCGCCGGCATCGGCACTGGTATTTTCTATCCCGTCCCGGCTCACAAACATGCCTACATGCAAGAAATCGTAGGCGATATTCATCTGCCGGTGGCGGAAAAAGTGGCCCAGGAGGTGTTCTCACTGCCGGTGCATCCCCTATTAAGCCAGGCCGATTTGGAACAGATTGTGAGGGAGGTAAACAAATTATGACCTTAAAAGTTGCCGTCGTTGGCGTGGGCATGATGGGCTACAATCATGCCCGTGTGTACGCCGATATGCCCCAGGTTGCGTTGGTGGGCGTGGCGGATATGTCGGAAACGGCCGTCACCGAGGTTACCCGTCGTTTTGGCGGCCAGTCCTACACCGATTACCAAAAAATGCTCGATGAACTCAAACCGGACGCCGTCACCATTGCCGTGCCCACCGCTCGCCATTTGGAGGTCGCCCTGAAAGTCATCGCGCGCGGCATTCACCTGCTCATCGAAAAGCCCATCGCCTTCAGCGAAACCGAGGGGCGGCAGATCATCGCTGCTGCGGAAGCGGCAGGCGTTAAACTGATGATCGGCCACATCGAGCGTTTCAATCCGGCCGTGACCGCCTTGAAAGAGCATTTGGCGGAGGGTGAACTGGGGCGCGTATTCCAGATTGACGCCCGGCGGCAGGGCCCGTTCCCGGCGCGGGTGCAGGACGTGGGCGTCGTCATTGATTTGGCCGTCCACGATTTGGACGTGATGCGCTTCATCACCGGGCAAGACGTGGTGCGCGTTTACGCCGAAACCGAACGGCGCATCCACAGCAAGCACGAGGATTTGCTTACCGGGCTGGTGCGGCTGGCCGACAACACGGTGGGGACGTTGACCATCAACTGGCTGACGCCGACAAAAATTCGTGAACTGTTCGTCATCGGCGAGCGGGGTATGTTCCGCGTAGATTATTTGACGCAGGACTTGTACTTTTACGAAAACGGCACCAATGCCACCGGCGATTGGCCGTTTCGCGTCTTGCGCGGCGTCAGCGAAGGGCGGATGATCCGGCACGTGGTGGCCAAGAGAGAGCCGCTGCGGGCCGAGCAGGAAGCATTTGTGGCCGCGATTGAGGGCGTGATTCCTGTGCCTGTCACAGGGCGGGACGGGCTGCGCGTGCTGCAACTGGCTCATGCCATCGTGCAGTCAGGCCAGGAACATCAGGCGATTACGCCGGGCAGTTGAGGGCAGCATGGCATTAAGGCGATTACAAGACAGAATTGAACAAAAGCAGGCCGTTATTGGCGTCATTGGTCTGGGTTATGTGGGTTTACCGGTGGCGGCGATGTTTGCTCAGGCCGGGTTTGCGGTCATTGGTGTGGACATCAAGGCGGAACGGGTGGCGCTGATTAACGCCGGTCGCAGCCCCATCGAGGGGGACGAACCGGGATTGGCGAAATTACTGGCCGAGGTGGTGGGTAACGGCCGTTTCCAGGCCACCACCGATTACAACACCCTCTCCCAGGCCGATGTGGTTCTTATTGATGTGGAGACGCCGGTAGACGAGCACAACCAACCCCGCTACGAAGCGCTGCGCGCCGTCTGCCGCAGCCTGGGGCCGGTGCTGGCCGATGGGGCGCTGGTGGTAGTGGAGTCCACGATTGCGCCAGGGACGATTGATGGCGTGGTACGGCCGTTACTGGAGCAATCGAGCGGCAAACAAGCCAACGAAGCTTTCTTCCTGGGCGCCTGCCCAGAACGGGTGATGCCGGGCAAGCTGCTGCACAATTTACGTACGATGAGCCGGGTTTGCGGCGGCAGTACGGTGGCAACGGCCGTCACCATGACCCATCTTTACCGCCACATCGTCGCAGCCGAATTGGACACGGCCGATCCCATCACCGCCGAACTGGTCAAAACGACCGAAAACGCTTACCGCGACGTGCAAATCGCCTTTGCCAACGAGGTGGCGCTTATTTGCGAGAGCGTTGGGGCGGATGTGTGGCGGGTGCGCGAATTGGTCAACAAAAGCCCTTACCGGCAGATGCACCTGCCCGGCGCGGGTGTGGGCGGCCACTGCATCCCCAAAGACCCCTGGCTGCTGGCCTACGGCGCGCCCGATGTGCCCCTGCACCTCATTCCGGCCGCGCGGCGCATCAACGACGAGATGCCGCTGCACGTCGCCGGCCTGATTTTCGACGCGCTGGATGCGCAGGCCCTGTCTGCGTCTCCGGCTCGTGTTGCCATTTTGGGCTTTGCGTATCTGGCCAACAGCGACGACACCCGCAACAGCCCCAGCCAGATTTTGCTAGAGCGGCTGCATGAATTGGGTGTGGATGTGGTGGTGCATGATCCCTGGGTGGCGGGATACCAATCGGATTTGATGCAAACGGTGCAGGGATGTGATGCGGCCGTTCTCATGGTGGCGCATGAAGCCTACCGCGATTTGGATTTGGCCGCTTTGCGAAATGCCCTACGCACCCCGGTTTTGATTGACGGCCGTCACTTTTTCGACGCCGCCCAGGCCAGAAAAGCCGGGTTGGTTTACCGCTGCGTCGGGCAGGGGGCGGGATGAAAATCTTGTCCATCGTCGGCGCACGACCGCAGTTCATCAAAGCGTCGCCCGTCTCCCGCGCCCTGCGGCAGCAGCATGAGGAAATCCTGGTTCACACCGGGCAGCATTACGACCGGGCGCTGTCGGCCGTATTTTTTGAGGAGATGGGTATTCCGCAGCCGGATTACAACCTGGGCGTCGGCTCCGGCCCGCACGGCCAGCAGACGGCGCAGATGTTGACCGGATTGGAAGCGCTCATGCAGCAGGAAAGGCCGGATTGGGTGCTGGTTTACGGCGATACCAATTCTACGCTGGCCGGGGCGCTGGCGGCGGCTAAGCTCAACATCCCGCTGGCGCACGTGGAGGCGGGGCTGCGCAGTTTTAATCGCGCCATGCCGGAGGAAGTGAACCGGGTGTTGACCGACCATTGTTCGGATTTGCTGCTGTGTCCGACGGCAACGGCCGTATCCAATCTCACCAACGAAGGTGTTACCAACGGCGTCCAT
>JANTHP010000352.1 GCA_024762395.1 Anaerolineae bacterium
GGGCTGGTCTGTTTTGCCGTCGGGCGAGGTGATGACGGGGCGGGGCGGCGACCACTGCCCGGCGTTGAGGCGGGCGTAATAAATGGCCTGCCCCGGCTGGTTGGCAAGGGTTCCGCCTTCCGGTTGGCTCCAAAAAGCGTGTAAACGGCCGTCTTCCCCCGCTGCCATCGTTACACCCGCCATTTGAACCGGGCCGGCGGCAACGATTTGCGGTTCAGACCAGACCGGGGCGGGCGAAAATCGGTCAGACCACTCTGCCAGCGCGCCTAACGGCCGTTCCAAACTCCACACATCCCCGCTGCCGCAGCCGACGACAATCAGGCGGTTATCGGCGGTAACGGCCGTTTGCCGGCAGCCAAGATTTACCGAGCGGAACGTTTGCGGATGGGTAAACCCGGTCAAAGGCAGTTGTAAATCAGGCTCGCTCCAGGCGTCGCCGTCCCACGCTTGCAAAAATACGCCATCGGCAACGGCCGTCATCAACAACAGCAGCCCGTTTTGCGCGTGGATGAATTGGCCCGAAGACGGGCAAACGGATGACGCGCCGCCGATCATGGTTGGCGATGGCTGCCAGGTTACGCCCGTATTGCGCGACCATTGATGATACTGCCCGCACTGACCGGCTGTGTGTTCGGCGTGCCAGGTTACGTGTACCCATTCGCCTGCCGCCGTCACGGCTACATCGGCGGGGCCGGCCGCATCGGGGTCGTCTTCCGGCAGCCGGCTGTCCATTGTCACGGGCGTTTCCCACGTTTCGCCGCCGTCGCCGGACCGGGCGACGAAAACGGAATCCAGCAGCCGGTTGTCCCATCCCAAAAACAGGTTACCGCCCGCAGCGGTCAGGGTTACATGCGCTAGATTGGATGGCACAGCCAGATACGGAGACAGGTACGGGGAGACGCCGCCTTCCCAGGCGACGCCGCCGTCGTCGGAACGGCGGTAGTACACCCCGGCGGGGAATTGGTCGGTTTGTTGGGGGCGAATGTAGGCAAGGTGGAGACGGCCGTTTTCCCCCAGCGCCGCATCCAACGCCGCCGCCGATTCGGCCAGTGTTACCGGGGTTGTCCACCCGGTCTGCTCGGTTATATTTTCTAACGATGCACGGCTGTAGAGGAGACGGCCGTCGCCATTTATCCAGAACCCATGCGCCAGCCCGGCGTCGTCAATCAGCAGTTGCGGCGTATGCCCTCCCTCAAAATTCACTGCGTCGGGCAAAGCAAACGGCGGTTCGCTGAACGGCAGCCGAACTGGCAGCGGGTCGCTCCATGTGCGGCCGTTGCCTTCGCTGACCATGAACCCTGCCGCTGCATCTTGCCAAAACAGATGCAGCCCGCCATCCGCATCTACTGCCAGCGCCGGATTTTCGGCCGAACCCGACTGCGAAATGTTTACCGGCGGCGACCAGGTATCATCGGATTGGGCCGCCGCCGAAAAGCCGGCGCCGCCCATCAGCAAAGCTAAACATATCCAAAATGACGCTAACGAAATCTTTTTCATATGTGTTTAGGGTTCGTTCGTTATTAACTTTGGACTTTGACCGGAGATTAGAGACTGGAGACTAGAGATTAACCGGTCTCCAGTCTCTAGCAGGCTGTCGGAAAAGTCTTGAAAACTTTGACAGGATACGGATTAACACAGATAAACACGGATTTTTAGGCTAAAAACGTTAAAATCTGTGTTTATCCGTGAAATCCGTGTCCCATTATTCTTTCTCCGACAAGTTGCTAGTCTCCAATCCCGCAAAGCGCCAAGTTTCTGATTGAATTCTTAGTATCTTCTCAATATTCCGGCAAATTTTCCTGTAGTACTCGTGTAAGAGGAAGCGCTAATGAAATTTGTCAACGCTTATCGTAAAACGATTTGCCAAATCGTTCTACACCGTTTTATTCCTCGCCGCGCTGCCAGGCTAACGTTTGCAGCCCCACATTTAGCGCCGTCTTAAACGTGCGGAAATCGTAGGTCAGCATCTTCAAATAGGTCAAAATGGGGCCGGGACGGAATGCCCATTCGCGGAAAGCGCGTCTTTGCCAGTACAGCAGCCGCTCCGCTGATAAATTTTCATAATCCAGCACGGTTCCTTTGTCCATGTCTACCTGTTCCCATCGGGTTCCCGGCCGGAACCAGTTGTTTTTGACGACTTGGAAGAAGAAGGGCGTGCCGGGATAAGGCGCGGCTACGTGAAACAGGGCAATATCCAGCGGCAGCTTTTTGGCAAATTCAATCGTATCCCGAATTGTTTCTTCTGTCTCGCCGGGCAGGCCGATGATGAAGTAGCCCCAGTTCATGATGCCGGCTTGCCTGGCCCAGCGCAGGGCGCGTTCGGCTTTGGCGGGATCGGCGCCTTTGCGGGCTTTTTTCAAAATCTCCTCATTGCCGCTTTCGATGCCCCAGGAGATGAGACGGCAGCCGGCTTTGCCCATCAGCGCCAGCATTTCTTCGTCTACGTAATCCACGCGGCTGTTGCATGTCCATTTGATGTTGATTTTTTCGTCTATCATCCGTTGGCATAGGCCCATTACTTGTTCTCGATTGACGGTGAACAGGTCGGCGTACATGTGGATGTTGTTCATGCCCAGTTTTTTGAGCTGCCACAGTTCTTCCATGAGGCTTTGGGGCGAGCGCAGACGGACGGTGTATTGGTAGCTGACGTGTTTGATGCAGTAGGTGCAGCCGGCGGGGCAGCCCCGGCTGGTGACGATGAAGGTGAATGGCCCTTTGATGTAGGGCATTCGGTAGGATTGTAAAGGAAGCAGATGGTGCATGGGCAGGGGGATGTCGTCGAGGTTGGGGAGAAACGGCCGTGTCCAATTCACCACTACGTCATCCCCATTGCGCCAGACCAGCCCCTTGATGCCGCTTAAATCTACACGGCCGTCTGCTTTGAACGATGGCGCATAGGTTGGGTCATGGTCGGCAAACAGCTTTTGGATGTTGGCGGGGCGATCGCTGATTTTTCCTTCCAGATGGTCGAGCAAATCCCGAATCGTCAAATCGGGTTCGCCCAGCAGAATCATATCCAGCGCCGGGTACGGCCGCATTGTTTCGCGGGGGATGGGCGTCACGTGGGTGCCGAATGCAATTGTGGTGGCTCCGCGCGCTTTGGCGAGGAAGCAGCCGTACATGTCATTTTCCAGGGTGGGGGCCGTTACCTGGGTGAGATAGTATTTGGGCTGTAATTCATCCAGTTTTTTGGTGAATTGGGGCCAGGTCATGCGTTCGGCGTTGGCGTCTATGATGGCGACTTTGTATTGGGGATGCAGCAGCGCGGCCATTTGGGCCAGTGAAACTTGCGGCCAGACCATGTTTTCGCGGGTGCGCCGCCCGACGCGGTGCTGGGTGCGTATCCACAGTTCGCCGTCTGGCGTAGGGGGATTGACGAGGAGGATGTCAACGGCCGTTTCCGGCCGCCCTTCACCCATCACCCCTTGCCGCACAACCTCATCCGCATCAGGGAATTTTGCCATCCGTAGTTTGGGGACGCGCCGTGTGCCTAGATTTTCAGACTGACTCATAAAATGCTCCATGAGGATGGAGACTAGAGACTAGAGATTGGGGATTGGAGATTGGTCTCCAATCTCCAATCTCTAATTTCCAGTCTCCAAATCTCTTTCCGTAATCGCTTCCCGTTGGCCTAGCTCCTCCAAAACGCGCAGCAAAATCCAGTAGATGATTAGCTGAACGCCGACGAGGGTGGACATGGCGGCTACGAGGAGGTAGAGCCATAATCGCTGGATGCCTTCGGCCCCGGTTCCGGTTCCGATGCCGACGATGAGGCTGCCCAGCCCCAAAATAATACCACCGATAAGCGCCGCGCCGCCCATCCAGCCGAAATGATGGTTGAGCGGTGTCTTGAAAACGGGTTTGCCGAATAATCCTTGACGAATCGGCCGTTTGTGAAAAATGGTGACCATGTAATTGAAGGTGACGCCCAGGGCAAACAGACTGATGCCGCTGACAATTGAGACTAAGGCGGTGAAAACGGCCGTTACGCCCCAGGCCCCCAACTCCGTCACGCCGCTCAATCGGGCCACAACCAATCCAACCCCAATCAAACCGGCTAATACAACGGCCGCCGCGCCAATCAGCCCCAGAATGCGCACCGGGTTGTAGGTTAGCGCTGTCCAAATCATGGATTGCAGGAAGAGACGGCCGTCATGAATTACGCTTAATTTGGAGCGTCCCAGCCGTTCGCTGTACGGAATGGGGACTTCAACCATGTTGATTTGCTCGTGGACGGCGCGGGTACTCATCACCGGCGTCAGGTTCAGGCCGTCCGGCAGCGGGTAGATGCGGCTGAGAATGTCGCGCCTGAAAACGCGCATCCCGCTGGCGCTGTCGCTGACGCGCTGCCGGCCAATCAAACTAAGCAGATTGGCAAAGAACAGGTTGCCGATGCGCCGCGTGACGGGCATTTCGCTTTTAGCGCCGGCGCGGCGGGAGCCGATGACTAATTCGGCCCCATTCAACGCCGCTTCACACAGTTGGGGAAAGTATTCCGGTGGATAGGTTCCGTCGGCGTCCAGAAACCCGATGAGTTCGCCGCGCGCCTGGCCGAACCCGGTTTTTAAGGCGCCGCCGTACCCTTTGTTTTGCTTGTGCCGGATGAGTCGGACGCCTGTGATGCTGTTGGCGATGACGGCCGTTTCATCCTGCGAGCCGTCATCTACCACAATCAGTTCCAAATCATCCACGTTGACCTGGCGTAAATCGTCACGCACCGCCAAAACGCGCTGCGCAATTTCGGCGATGCCGTCTTCTTCATTATAGGCGGGAATGACGATGGATAGTGTGGTCATTGGGTTATTTCCCTATTTGGTTCAGATGATAAATGGTTTTCTCCGGTTGGGGGGCGCTGCCGGTGAT
>JANTHP010000353.1 GCA_024762395.1 Anaerolineae bacterium
TGGCTGGCGCTGGCGAAGGCGCAGCGCGACGCCGGTTTGGTCACGGACGACCAAATCGCCGACCTGGCAAGGCAGGTTGACCATGTGGACATTGCACGCGCCGCCGCCATCGAAACAGAGGTCAAGCATGATTTAGTGGCCGAATTGCAAACTTACGCCGAACAATGCCCGCTGGGCGGCGGCGTTTTGCACATGGGCGCTACCTCGGCCGATATTTTGGATAATGCGGAGGCGCTGCGGCTGCGGGAAGGGCTGGATGAGGTGTTGACGGCCGTCCGCTCCCTCGCCACCCACCTCGCCGACCAAATCGAACGCTGGGCGCATACCCCGACAATGGCCTTCACTCACATCCAGCCGGCCGAACCGACAACAATCGGCTACCGGCTGGCCCAATACGGCCACGATTTGCTCCTGGACATGGCCGAATTGAGCCGTGTCCGCAACAATGTGAAGGGCAAGGGGCTGAAAGGCGCGGTGGGAACCTCGGCCGCTTTTACAACTTTGCTGGCGGGGACGGGATGGACGGCCGTACAGCTAGAAACCCGCGCCCTCTCCTATTTGGGACTGGAAGCGTTTCCCGTCGCCACCCAAACCTACACCCGCAAACAAGATTGGCTCATCCTCAATGCGCTGGCGGGGTTAGGCGGCACGCTGTACAAATTCGCCTTTGATTTGCGCCTGCTGCAATCGCCCGTTATCGGCGAATGGTCGGAGCCGTTTGGCAAGAAACAAGTCGGCTCATCGGCAATGCCATTTAAGCGCAACCCCATCACCGCCGAGAAAATGAACAGTCTGGCCCGCCATCTGGCCAGTATGCCGCGCGTGGCCTGGGACAACGCCGCCCACAGTCTGCTGGAGCGCACGCTGGACGATTCGGCCAACCGGCGGCTGCTGCTGCCGGAAGCGTTTCTCATCGCCGACGAACTGCTGGGCAATGCCAACCGCCTGGTTTCTACGCTGCAAGTGGATGAAGACGCTGTCGCCCGCAACCTGGCGACGTATGGCTTGTTTGCCGGGTCAGAGCAGGTGTTGGCAGCATTGAGTAAAGCGGGGGCGGACAGGTTGGCAATGCACGGCCGTATCCGCGACCATGCCATGCAAGCGTGGGAAACAATCAACCAGGGCCGCCCCAACCCCCTGGCCGATTTGCTGGCAAATGACGAGGTCTTCCTGCGCTACCTGTCGGCGGATGAAATTCGGGAACAGCTAGATTACGCCGCCTACCTGGGCGACGCGCCGGAACGGGCGCTGGCGGTAGCGCAGGCGCTGCACGAAACGTGAAGCGTCATGCGTTCAATGAGCGAACGCATCTAGTCCAAATTCAACCTTAAAATCTGTCGCTTCCACAACAGGGATCACTCTCCCTCCTTCCCTGTTCAACGACACAATGCCATAATTCTCAAGCGTTTTCAATGTCCTTGATAAATTGGATTTTCTTCTGTGGCTGATTTTCTCTAATTCGGAAAGCGATTTCGGTTCGTGTTCGATAATGAGTCTTAACAACTCCTGATTTTCGTTGCTAAGTACCTGAGCCAATGATTTGATAGATTCAAACCATACTTTAGGCTCATCCTCTTCGGGTTTATATTTCCCCTGAGCAATGGCGATCGTTCTCCCTTTGTATGCCTCGCGCGACATGATGCCTACACGCATAATTTTCATCTTGTCTACCTTTAACCTTCTGCTAATATCTTATTCCGTGTGGGATATGCTTATTGGCAACAACTATTTTTGCCTGGAACTTTGTCCAATACCCACTTTCCATTGGGAATATCTCACCGTCGAGCTGTAATAAAACATCTAAACCAAAATCGCTCTTGTTAGTTGCTGACAAATCTCCACCTGTTATCATCTAATGATAACCTCATATTAACACAGTAAGAAATTATGGGCAAGGGGCGAGTAACAAGTGAGCAAACATGCAGGCGACTTGCAAACTTCCAACCTCGCAAACCCACCTACTCACAATCCTTTTACGCAATGCGCTGCCGGCAAACGTGTTTCATGCTGCACCGGTCGCAGCGGCGCCAGTTATTATGGTCGCGGTCAAGTTCGCCTTCATAGACACTGTCGCGCATTTCGGCCAGCAGGTCAAGCAAATCTTCTTCCAGGTCGAAGGTGTAATCTATGGCGAATGCCCTATCTTGGTATTGGAGGATGCCAAAGGACGGCCGTTTCCCATACGCTTCCTCGGTTAACAAACAATAGGCGGCCAATTGCAGCACATGCCCTTCCCAGGGTTGGTCGGGGGCGCGGCCTGATTTAAGTTCCACCGGCACAATGGCGCCATCCGCTTGCTGCACCAGATAATCGGGTTTGCCGGACAAGCCGTAATCGGGCGCAACCAGTACGTCAGGGTTGGGGAACCAGGTTCCGCTGTCGCTGTAGATGACGCTGCCGGAGGGTAAGCCGGATTGCTGCTGTAAATTGCGGGAGCGGAGGGTAAGGAAAACGGCCGTTCCCAATAAAACCAGCACAACAATCAACGTAAACCCATCGCCAACCATGATCTACAACCCCTTCAAAAGCTGGAAGGTGATGACAAAAACGGTGATAAACAGCAGCGCATACGCCAGCCGCCGCAGCCAAAAGGATTGTTGGACGATACGGCCGTGTTCCTGGTGATGGGAACGGCCGTGTGCCAACTCGCGCACATTCTCCGGCGCAAATCCTTCCATCCGGCGCAGATACCAGGCTCGGCGGCAGTAAACATAGTTGGCGATCTCGCTCGCTTGAATTCGTTGATAGCTCATATGTTCTAATTTACATCAAGAAGTAGATGATTGTCAAGAAATTGAACGCTGTTGACTGTTAAACGCCCCGACGCTCCCGAACGATAAAAATCCCCTCCATCGCCGGCAGTTTCCGGTTGACCCGCCCTTCCAACAGCGCAAAATTCAAGTACCAGTCAATATATGCAGCCATTGTTCGTTTTTCCGAAGCGGGGATTTGTTTACGGCCGTTTCCCCTTTCCGTTTCAAATTCAAGCAGCAACCCGACAATTTGCGCCAGCAGCCGGGAACGAACGCGGGCGCGGGCGCGCACAATCGCCCGGTCTAACAGAAACGACGCATCGCGGGCAGCATGACGGGTTTGGTTCAACGCCCGAATCAACTCCGCATTCATCACCACATTCTGTTTATGCGTCAGGCTCAACGCATATTCAAAATGACGCGCAATCTGCAACCCAATCTCCTCAGAATGTTCCACATCTTCCGCTTGCGCCAGGTCTTGTTGCAGCGCTTCCACCAACGCTGCGACGCCATCCAAATCAATCGTCCGCGCCTGGGCAACATCTAAACTTTCGGCGCGTTGAACGGCATCGCGCAAAACCGCATCCAGATGATGGGCCTGGGCGGCGCTGAAGCGGTCGCGGGCGCGGTTCAAGTCATCCAACAGCGGATTGAACGCCGGGCCAGGATCGCGCTCAAAATCAAACAACATAAAGCGGCGCTGCTGTGCCCGCGATAAAATCAGTTCTTGCACCTGCGGCAATGCAGCCTCCATCTGTTCGCCGCGATCTTCCAACGTCCAATCATACAAAATACGCTGTTCCAACTGGCGGCTCATCATCTGCGGTTGGACGGCATCGGCATAGTCGAATCGGGTACAGGCAAAACCTCGTTCAGCCGTATACCAATACCCAACCTGCTCGGAAGCGCTGCCCCGTGCCGTGCTTTGCTGGGCGATTTGCTCCCGTTCATCCATACGAGGCAGCCGGAAAAGCCATTGACTGCCCCCCTCGCGCCGGGTTAGCCAATCACAAAATGCCTGGGCGTCGGCGGGACGCGCACCGGTAACGGCCGTTCTCCCCTCCCCCGGTAAAAATTGAGCGCTTGTCCAATGATCCGGCAAATAATAGTTGGCGTAAGCCGATTCCTCGTCCAAAAATCGCTGAAATTCAGCATGGGTGATAAGCGAGCTATCAATATATTTATTCTCATCCACACGAACCAGGCGGCGCAGGCGTAAAGCCAGCAGCACTTCGGCCGCTAATCGCCGCACGTCGGGATTTTCATGTTCAACGCTTTGCGCCAACCGGTCAAAAACAGTCCGCAATTCAGGATTCACCTCCCGCGCTTCTTCCAGGCATTCCATCGCCAGGGTTAAGGCAGGCACAGACGGCTTGGGGCGGGATAAGCAGGCCCGGACGATGTTGGTGGCGTCGGCCTGGGCCGCGTAAAGCCGGATTGTTTCATGCCACCAGCTATCTTCCACCTGCCGGGTCAGGTCTGATTCCTGCTTTTGGTCGCGCACATGCACGGCCGCCAGATATTCCTGAAAGGTAAGATGGGCAAATCCGTACAATCCGGCTTCCCGTTCTACCAGCAAACCGCTGCTGTTTTCGACCATTTTCAAAAAATCCTGGGCGGCTTGGGCTTGTTGGCCGGCGGGGAAGCGCATCACCCGGTTTAACGGGGCGGCAATAATTTTGATGGCTTCGGCGAGCGGCAGGTCGCGTTGGCGCTGCTGCATCATGTGGAAGGCCATTGTTTCTAACACGCGCCGTTTTTGAGCGGGCGTCAATTTGTAGCTCATGCCTTTGGCTTGCTGCCATTTGCCCAGGAAGACTTCGACGATTTCGGCGTAAAGTTCAACGCGGCGGCCGGGCAGGTTGGAGCGGTAGCGATGGACGGTGGCGATCATGGTGAGCAGTAAGGGATTGACGGCCATATCGAGCAGTACCGGGGTCTGGCGCAGCCGCCACAGCAAATCTTCGGCGCCTTTTTGGGCGGCCATGCGCACGCCGGGGTCGTCGCGCTGGGCGCTCATGAGTTCGTTGGCCAGGTACCA
>JANTHP010000354.1 GCA_024762395.1 Anaerolineae bacterium
CCGATTTATACGTCGGCATCCGCAGCCAGCGCACCTTTGTCGAACGGGGCAAACCGCTGGCCATCGAGGCGATTGTGACCGATTTGGACGGTAACGCCGTCGCGGGCAAGACTATCCAGATCACGGCCGCGCGCCAGGAATGGCAGTACAATCAAGGCTCATGGGGCGAGGAATCGGTAGACGCGCAGGAATGCACGGTCACTTCTGCCGACGAGCCGGTAACCTGCTCCTTCAAGACGGAGATTGGCGGGTCGTATCTGATTACGGCCGTCGTCACCGACGATGCCGGACGCCAAAACCAGAGCCAATTCACCCGTTGGGTTAGCGGCGGCCAACGTCCTCCGGCGCGCAACGTCGAACAAGAAACCGTCACCCTCATCCCCGACAAAGAATCGTACCAACCGGGCGACACGGCTGAAATTCTCGTGTTAGCCCCGTTCAGCCCCGCCGAAGGGCTGCTCACCGTCGCCCGCAGCGGCATTTTGTATACCGAACGCTTCTCGATGAGCGAAGGCTCGCACACGCTGCGCGTCCCCATCGAAGACGCCTACGTCCCCAACCTCAACATCCAGGTGGATTTGGTCGGCGAAGCCCCTCGCACTGGCGCCGATGGCGAAGAACTCGCCAATGTGCCGCCGCGCCCCGCTTATGCCACAGGAACGCTCAATCTCAGCGTCCCGCCGCACAGCCGGACGCTAACCGTCGAAGCCGCGCCGCAGGATACCAAGCTGGAACCGGGCGGCGAGACGACGGTGGATGTGACGGTGAGGGATGCTGACGGCCGTCCCGTCGCCAACGCCGAATTAGCCGTAGTCGTGGTAGATGAAGCCATCTTAGCCCTCTCCAACTACCAGATGGCCGATCCGCTCGCCATCTTCTACAGCAATCGGCAAGCATGGCTCAACGGCTACTACAGCCGCGGCAGTATCGTATTGGCCAACCCGGAATCTTTGGGCGATCAAGTTAAAAATGCGGTTGCCCAAACGTCGCTTGATATGGCCGGTGGCGCAGTGATGGAGGAGGCAGAAGTGGCAATGGTGGAGGTGCCGGCGATGGCCCCAATGGCTGACGAAGGCGCTTTTGGCCGCGCTGCCAATGAAGCCGCGCCGCAGCCGATTCAGGTGCGCAGCAACTTTGACCCATTGGCGACCTTTGCCCCGACGGTTCACACAGACAGCGACGGCCGTGCGAAAGTCGAAGTCCAACTGCCTGATAATCTGACTCGTTACCGTGTGATGGTTGTGGCCGTTGCCGATGGTAAGCTGTTTGGTACGGCTGAGTCGAATGTGACGGCGCGTCTGCCTTTGATGGTACGGCCGTCGGCTCCCCGCTTCCTCAACTTTGGCGACCAATTTGAACTGCCCATCGTCGTCCAAAACCAAACCGACGAGCCGATGGAAGTGGATGTGGTAGCCCAAGTGACCAATTTAGAGTTGACCGCCGGAGCCGGGCAGCGCGTCACCGTCCCCGCCAACGACCGGGTGGAAGTGCGCTTCCCCACGACGACGTTTGACCCCGGCACGGCAAGGATTCAGGTAGCGGCCGTTTCCGGCAGTTACGCCGACGCCGCCACCGTCGAACTGCCCGTCTACACCCCTGCCACCACCGAAGCCTTCGCCACCTACGGCGTCATTGACGATGGCGCGAATGGCGTCGCCGCCATCGCCCAACCCGTCGCCGTTCCCGACAATGTATTCACCCAATTCGGCGGGCTGGAGATCAACACCTCGTCCACCGCCCTGCAAGCCCTCACCGACGCCGTGTTATACATCACCACCTACCGTTTTGAATGCTCCGAACAGACGGCCTCCCGTATCATGACCATTGCCGCTTTGCGCGATGTGTTGACCGCTTTTGAAGCGGAAGGCTTACCCAGTCCGGCAGACATGGAAGCTAGCGTGGACAGCGGCATCGAAAAGCTGCAAGGGATGCAAAACTATGACGGCGGCTTTCCCGTCTGGCGGCGCGGCAAAGAGTCTATCCCTTATTACACCATCTATGTCGCCCACGCCCTCACGATGGCGAAGGAAAAAGGGTTTGATGTGCCGGAACAGATGCTGCAATCAGCCCTCAACTATCTGCGCGACATCGAAGCCTACTATCCCGACGACTACAGCGTCAACACGCGCCGCAGTCTCAGCGCCTACGCCCTCTACGTCCGCCAATTGATGGGCGACAACGACCCGCAGAAGGCGCAATCTCTGTACCGGGAGCAGGCGCTTGATGATTGGTCGCTGGAAGGGTTGGCCTGGTTGTGGACGGTCTTGTCTGATTCGGCTGAGGCGGGCGACATTTACCGCCATCTGCAAAACCGGGCTGTGGAAACGGCCGCCGCCGCCAACTTTACCACTTCTTACGGCGATGATGAATACATCATGCTCCACTCCAACCGGCGCACCGACGGTCTCATCCTCGACGCGCTCATCCGTTTGCAGCCGGACAGCGACCTCATCCCCAAGGTGGTGAATGGCTTGCTGGCGCATCGTGTAGACGGCCGTTGGAACAACACGCAGGAAAACACCTTCATCTTGCTGGCCCTCGACCGTTACTTCAACACCTTTGAAGCGGAAACGCCCGACTTCGTGGCTCGCATCTGGCTGGGCGAAACCTATGCCGGCGACCACGCCTACGAAGGGCGCACGACGGAACGGCACGAAACCAACATTCCCATGAACTACCTGTTCCAAACCGGCGAAACGCAGGATTTGATTTTGAGCAAAGATGGCCCCGGACGGCTTTACTACCGTCTCGGTCTCAGCTACGCGCCCACCGATTTGTCGTTGGATGCGTTGGATCGCGGCTTTGTCGTTCAGCGCACGTATGAAGCGGTGGATGATCCTGACGATGTGACTCAAGATGAACAAGGCGTCTGGCACATCAAAGCGGGGGCGCGGGTGCGGGTAAATCTGATGCTGGTGGCGAATAATCGCCGTTACCATGTGGCCCTGGTTGACCCGCTGCCGGCCGGATTGGAAATCGTCAATCCCGCTTTAGCCGTTTCTGGCGATGTGCCTGCCGATACGACGCCCAGCCCGCGCGGTTGGTACTGGTACTGGAATTGGTACGAGCATCAAAACATGCGCGATGAGCGGGCGGAAGCGTTCACGACGCTGTTGTGGGAAGGGGTGTACGATTACTCGTACATCGCCCGCGCCACCACGCCGGGGACGTTTGTCGCGCCGCCGGCCAAGGCGGAGGAGATGTATTCGCCGGAGGTGTTTGGCCGCAGCGCCAGCGATTGGGTGATTGTGGAGGATTGATGGATTGAGATTGGAGACTGGAGATTGGAGACTGGTTCAATCTCTAATTTCCGGGTCTTTAGTTAACTGAACGTGAAACGTGAGCGAAGCGCTCACGTTTTACGTTTCGGGGCGTTTCGGGATGGAAGTCCATTGACACTGTGGAATTATTGCTGATAAACTACGCCTAAACATGAAACGTATTGAGGATTTGTCATGAGTACACAAACAATTATCCAAGAACGCGCACAGCTTCATCATTGGATTGATAATTTGCCCCATCGCCAACTGGACTTGATTTATCGTTTGGTTGAAGAGTTGGTTGCCGAGCCGCAAGATGAAACCGAATATTTGTTGAGCAGCGACAAAATGAAAAAACGTCTGTTGGCCGCCCGCGAAAGCAATGAAGGCGTTCCCTATGAGGTTGTTCGTGAAGAGCTTGGAATTTGATTCCCGCGCCTTTGAAGACCTAACGTGGTGGATTCGTCAGAACCGAAAAAGCGCCCTGCGGATTATGCGACTTATTGAGAACATTCAACAAACGCCATTTGAAGGATTGGGGAAGCCTGAACCATTGAAGCATGAATTGAGCGGCCTTTGGTCGCGGCGAATTGACCGTGAACACCGGCTGATTTACGAAGTTTCAGAAGATAAAATTCGTATTCTTGCCTGTCGCTATCATTACGACTAAACTGCCTCCCATGCTACCTGGAAATTGATGTGTGTTGAAAGGGTACAAATGCGTACTCTTTTTTTGCACGTGTTCTTGAGGAGAAGGAAATAATGGCAAATCAACTACTTTATTTATCGCAGGCGGAGGTAACGGCCGTCAACATTCCCATGTCGCAAATTATTGAGGCAGTGGCGGCGGCGTTTGTGGAGAAGGGAAACGGCCGTGTGGAAATGCCGCCCAAACCCGGCGTTCATCCCGGCGGCGGGGACAACTTCATTCACGCCATGCCCGCTTACATTCCCGGCCTTAACTCGGCGGGCGTAAAATGGGTGAGCGGCTTTCCCGACAATCAGGCGCGGGGGCTGCCTTACATCACCGGCTTGCTCATCTACAACGATGTGGAAACAGGGCTGCCATTAGCGGTGATGGACTGCGTCTGGATTACGGCGATGCGGACGGCGGCGGCTTCGGCGATTGGGGCGCGTTATTTGGCGCGGCCCGACTCGTCGGTGATGGGGGTGTTGGGCTGCGGCGTGCAGGGGCGCAGCCATGTGGAGGCGATGAATGAACTGTTCCCGCTTCAGCGCATCATGGCTTACGATACGCACCCCGATGCAGCCGAGAAATTTGCCGCCGACGTGCAGGCCCGGTTTGATGTGGAGGTTGTGGTGGCGGCTGAGCCGAAAACGGCCGTTTCCAACTGCGATATCGTCGTCACGGCCGGCCCCATCCTCAAAAAGCCGCATCAAACCATCAAAGCGGGCTGGTTGGACGCGGGCGCCTTCGCCTCGCTGGTGGATTTTGATTCCTACTGGCATCCCGCCGCCATGGCCGAAGCCGATAAATTTTGCACCGACGACGTGCCGCAGCTTCGCCATTA
>JANTHP010000355.1 GCA_024762395.1 Anaerolineae bacterium
CCAGGCGAATGCTGGCAAGGCCGCTGATTTCAGCATGGGCAGGATTATCGCCGTTGGGAGCGAAGATGGCGACGGCCGTTCCTAATTCGCGCAGTCGTTGTACATAAGCTGGCCGCTCATCCGCCGCTTGCCGCTGCAAAACTTCGGATGAGATGCACAAATCGAAGGCTGCGTCTAGTTCATCCAGGGCAGTGATACTGGTTACAAGCATGGTTTTAGGCGTAACGGCCGTCAACCACCCCATCTCTTGCGCCACATCCAGCGAATTTTGCAATTTTTCCAGGGCAGACGGCCGTTCATCCGCCACCGTCACATCCGCCCCTAACTCCACCGCCAATTGCAAAAAGTCCAGACTGGAACCGTATTTTTCCGGCAAACCGGCGATGAGAATGCGGGACGGCCGTTTTAGCAAACTCAATGCAGGTCGTTCCCGCCCCGCCAGCCAACGCCCCAAGACCAGCCGCTTGGCAAAGTATTCATAAGCCGTCCCCACACCTTCGCCTTCAGCCAGCGCCAGCGCGTATAATGATTTAATCGAAATCGTCTTGAGTGCCATATTAGAGGAGTCCGTTCTCCCGATACCATTTTATTGTAGCCGCTACGCCCCGTTCTAAATCAAATTCAGGAGAATAGCCCAATGATTGATGCGCTTTTTGCCATGAAAAGCGCCGGTTTTCACTAAAAAAGGCAGCGCCGGTTCGGCTCAACGGCGGCCGAATGCCGAATAACTTGCCCATCAGCTCGAAAACGGCCGCTCCCAGCCAGGCCGCAGGTCTGGGAATGGTGAATCGCGGCGGCGGCACGGCCAAACCGGCGGCAATGGTTTCGGCCAATTCGCGGAACATTACCGGATTAGGCCCGGTGATGTGATAAATCTCGCCCGGCAACCCTTGTTTTAACGCCAACAGCATTCCGGCGACGGCATCCTCGACGTAGGTCGGGTGACAGGTGTATGACCCGCTGCCGATGTAGAAGAAACGGCCGTCCCTCACCGCCTTAAACAAACCCAACACATGCACATCACCTGGGCCATAAATAAATTCTGGCCGCGCAATTACCACCGGAAGCCCAGCCTCAGCATAATTTTGCGCCACCTGCTCCGCCGCTGCCTTACTGCGTTCATATGGATTGCTGGGCGCTAATGGAGCCGTTTCATCAGCCGGTGCGCCCATAATCGGGCCAAGCACACCGGGGCTGCTGATATACAACACCCGCTCGACGCCTGCTCGCTGCGCCTCGGCCAAAACATTTTCTGTGCCATTCTTGTGCAGATTAAAATAGGCTGCTTCCGGCACACCCGCTTCCCCCAACATCCCGGCTGCATGAATGAGCCACTCCACGCCGGCAAATATGCCGCGCAAGCTGGCCGGATCGGCGACATCACCTTCGCGCCACGAAACCAAATCCGCGTTAATCCGTGTTAATCCGCGTCCAAGTTTCTTTGGTGTAGACGGCCGTACCACACCCACAATCTCATGCCCTTCCGCCGCCAATTCAGCCGCCAACGCCCCACCCACAAAACCCGTCGCCCCCGTAATCCCAATCTTCAATCTCTAATCTCCAGTCTTTAGTCTTGTAGTCTTTAGTCTTGTAGTCTTTTGTCTTTACCTTGATACCGCATCACCGGACGATACACGCAGCCGCACCGCCGCCCTTTTGTGCAGTCCGGCAGCGGCAAATGCGGCGCATCATCAGGATGATAGACCGCATCAGGATCAAGCTGGCGACAAGCCTCGCAGCCATCTTCATCCACCGAAATCGCCACGCCAACGATTGCGCCTTTAGCCTTCATGCCTAATCGGTACTGAGCCAGCGTTTTTTCGGCGTAATTTTCCGGTTTTTCCCTCGTTTTATGGAATTTATCAAGCCACTCAAAAGACATGAATCCCCCTACTAAGCATCCTGAAACGCTTGCCAATCCACCCCCAACTGTCGCACAACGGCCCGCAACGTTCCCATCTTCAAATCTTTTCTTCCCCAATCTGGCAATGGCGCAATGCGATCTGTTGCCGGGTTATACCATTTCCTATGCGAACCTGAACTCCGTCGGGGAAGCTCCTGGCATCCCAGCGCTTTCAACTTCTTGGCAGCTTCTCTATATCTCATGACGCAACTAACACAGTTTCCATCCAAACAGGCACATCAGGGCGTGTGGGCTGCAGCGCAGAAGGCAACGGCCGTCCCAAATCCTCAAACGCCTCAATAACTGCCGCCAACGCATCATTGGCGTTAAAAATCGCCTCCTGGAGAGTATCCCCCTCAGTAATCAACTCCGGCAAAAATGGGCAAGTCGCTACATACCCCCCTTCCGGCTGCGGCTCCAAAACCAATGGTAATTTATAAACAGTATTCATTGTCATTCACTCCCATCGAGCAAAATGATACGGCGGCGCATCGTGATTTATGTCCAATCCCAAAAAACCAATCATCTCTATTATATCATGACTGACAGCGGTACTGGGCCAGCGTTTTTTCGGCGTAATTTTCCGGTTTTCCCACTTCCTCAAGCGACAGTCACCTCGGGGGCGACTATCACTTTTTAACCACCTTCACGCCAACGCGCGTCAATGTGGGGACATCCATCAACATATTGGTGTACGAGGCGTTGGCCAACGGACAGTGACATTCTTTGGCGGCGATGCTCTGCCGCACATTTTTGATTTTGTCGCCAAACCAAATGTGTTTGAAATCATAATCGTGGTCGCGTACATTTCCCAGGTCATCGGCGCGAACACAGCAAGGCCAAACTGTGCCATCAGCGTAAATTTGAGCGCTGGCCCAGCCGGCATAGCAGGGAATGGCCTGATCCTGCTCATCCAAAATCCGTTTAACCAGCTTGTAATACTCAATGCGGAAAGCTTCCGTGATTTTAGCAACGCCTTTATACTGCTTGCTGGTCACGTAAGCCATTAGCCGGTCAATGGCCGCTGCGTATTCTTCCGGGCTGGGCGTAATGGGCAGGCCGACTGTATCCAACTCCACGCGCGGCTCGGCAATTTCGGTGATGAATTGATCTGCGCCGGATTGGTCAGCATAGGCGATAAGTTCATCCAAATGCCCCACACTAAACACAGAAACAACGGAGTGAATGCCTACAACCAGATTGGGAAATTCGTCCCGCAGGGCAAAATACTGGTCTAACCGCTCCTCAAATTTCTCAAAATTGCCGGGAATGCCGCGAATAAAATCATGCTTGTCGCCCACGCCATCCAACGACAAATTGATAATAACCTGAGAATCGGTGCATGTTTCCAAAATTTCGCGGACGCGCTCCGGCCCGCTTTTGAGGATGGCGTTGGTAGGGATGTTGATGATGCCGGGGCGACAATGTTTGTAAGCCAGTTTGGCCAGCTCAACAATGTCGGGAAACATAAGCGGCTCACCGCCGCTGATAGTAAACCAATAGGGAGCTTGTCCCATTGAAGCCAGAACTTTGTCCCATTCGTCCAGAGACAACTCGTTTTCTCGCTTCATCCAGATATTACAGGTGAGACAGCGGGAGTTGCATTTGGGTGATGGGGATAAGGTCAGATTGATCGGCAGCATCTTGGGCCAGCCGAATTTTCGATACAGCTTGAACAGGGGGATGCGTGCCAGGACGCCGAGCATGGAGTTCATTGCGTGATACGTGATGCGTGAAACGTGAAAAACCTCTCACGGTTCACGGTTCACGTTTTGAGTTCCTTTGTGGTAGTGGCGATTTCCCAAACGGTGTGGTCGCGCCGGTTTTTGAAGTCACGCCAGCCGAGGTAACGGCCGTACACCTCCAACGCCGCCACAGACCATGTCCACAGAAACGGCCGTGGCCGCCAATCCAGCCTGCGCAGCAATAATTTCAAAATCGTGCCGCCGCTCATCGTGCTGACCGAGTAACCAAGAAGCTCCTGAATATCCAAATGCCCCGAATAAATACGGCGGCGTTGGCGCAGAAAATCTTCAACCGTGTCCGGGCCTTTGTTGTAAACAATCGCCTCCGGAATGTAGCGCACCTTATATCCCTGGCCGCGAATCACCGGCTCAATACTGGCCTCATCCACCGACGTGTTGTAGGGAATGCGCTCAAAAATCTTGATAAAAGCAATCATTTCGCCCGCTTTGAAGCCGCCGCTGGCATTGATTTCATGATGCAAGCCCCACAACAAATGAGCCGCAAACCCCATAAAAGTATCGGGATCATTCACCGGAACCGGGCGGCTGCTCGTCATCCCCATTTCCGGGTCGGCAAAGGGGGCGACGAGCTTCTCGATGGCGTCGGCTTGCGGCTGCAAATCAGCACTGCAAATGACCAGCACGCGCTCTAATTGATGCTTGAGGAACAAATTAATGGCCGATGCCTTGCCCTCCCGTTTTGGCTGGCTCAACAAACTGATGCGCGCATCACGGGCGGCAAAATCACGCACAATCTCATCTGTGGCGTCGGTTGAGCCGCTGCTAACGACAATGATTTCGCGGATGGTAACCGTTTCCAACTGCTGATCGAGCATAATTTGCAGCAGTTTTCCGATATTGTTTTCTTCGTTGTGGGCAAAGATGCCCACCGTACAGGGAACCTGTGTCATAAATTCTCTTCCAAAATTTTTTGAAGGCGTGAGTATAGCTCAGGACGGCTTGACTGTACAGGTGGTTTGTCGGGTGGTCTTGTAGTCGGGTGGTCGTTTTGGCTCTTTGGGAATTCGCGGGGTTTTAGGTTGCGAGTGGCGAGTAGCGGGTGGGGCGTCCAGAGAACATACTCGCTACCCGCCACTCGCCACCCAT
>JANTHP010000356.1 GCA_024762395.1 Anaerolineae bacterium
ATAAATTGTATCTGATGTTGGGATGTACCCCTATGATGCTGACCCGCTATTCAATTGTTTGAGAACTATTTATGGAATTACTTTATACGAGGAGACACCACGTGCTTGCGGCGCACCACAAATAAATGAATATCGTAAGTCGGATTGCCAATCCGACCTACATTTACATAGGAGAAGGCTGTTTATGAAAAAATTTGCTGCTTTTTTGTCGTTTTTGTTTGCTTTGCTGGCTGCTTGCGGTCCGTCGGCTGTGACGGACTCCGCTGTTCCCAGGGTGGATGTTGTTGAATCGCCAGCGGCCTCGGCGGCGGTTGAACCTGTTAGCGCGTTTGCTCCGGCAACGGCCGTTTCCACCGCCGCTGTTATTCGTGAGCAAGACCATATTATCGGGGCCGAAGAGCCTGTCGTCGCCATCATCGAGTATGGCGACTATCAATGACCGGGCTGCGCGGCCATTTCGCCCGTGCTAAAGCGTCTGGTAGACGCTCACCCCGATGCAGTTCAACTTATTTACCGGCATTTCCCCTTAAACTCCATCCATGATAAAGCTCAATTAGCCGCCGAAGCTTCCGAAGCGGCCGGCGCGCAGGGCGCATTTTGGGCGTATCACGATGCGTTATACGAGCGACAGCCCCAGTGGTCGGGTAAATCGCCTGATGAGGCCCGCGACTATTTTATCGAGCTGGCGGCAGAGTTAAATCTGGATGCCGATCAGTTTACGGCAGCATTGGATAATGGCGCTCATACCGACTATGTGTCGGCGCTGGAACAAGAATCCATCAACATCGGCCTGTCCGGCACGCCAAGCGTCATTCTGAATGGCAATTTGCTGCCTAATGTGCCGTTCGATTTCACGATTTGGGATAATTTTGTTGTAGAACAGATACGGGTTCAAGAGCAAATGCAGGTACTGGCGGAACGGCAGTACGACGCGCCGCCTCCTATGACGATTGATGAAAATGGCAGCTACCGGGCGCGCGTGACGATGGAATCCGGCGGCGAATTTGTGATAGAACTGCTGCCCCAATCTGCACCGCAAACGGTGAACAGTTTTGTTTTTCTGGCGAATGAAGGTTGGTTTGACGGCGTGACTTTTCATCGCGTGCTGCCTGGTTTTGTGGCTCAAACGGGCGACCCCAGCGGTACAGGCGCGGGCGGCCCCGGTTATACGATCCCCAATGAGATTGATCCGGATTTGTCCCACGCTGAGGCCGGCATGGTGGCGATGGCGAATTCCGGGCCGGATATGAATGGCAGCCAATGGTATATTACTCTGGGTGATGTGAGTCAATTGGATGGTGGGTACACGATTTTTGGCCGTGTGATTGAAGGGATGGATGTGGTGGAAGAAATTTCGCCGCGCGATCCGTCCCGCGATCCGAATGCACCGCCGGGAGATGTGATTGTGTCGGTGGTGATTGAGTGACATATATGTAGACCTCGCAGGTTTCAAAACTTGCGAGGTCGTTAGCTAAGGCGGAAGGATGAAAGGGCGTCGTTTAGCATTTCCCGGGTTTTTCTTGTTGCTGGCATTGGTTTCGTTGGCATGTAGTGTGCCTGGCTGCGGTGAGTCTGAACCGCCGCCTACGCCTACGCCAATGGGAGATACGCTGTCGTTTTTGATTCCCGCTTATACGATGAAGATGGAGCCGGGTGATACGATTCCGGGGACGGGGCTGCATTATTCGGGACGTGAAAATGGCGCTTATAAGGTGACGATTGACGGCCGTGAGGCGACGAAGCGCATTGGTGATTCTTTTATTTGGAGCGGGGTGATGGCTCCGGGAGTATATGCGAATTACAATTTGCGTTTGACGACGGCCGTTTTCGGGGTACTGCCTGTTGCCGGCCCGGTTGAGATTATTGTGTTTAATCCGGAGCCGATTGAAATGCCTTTGACGGCGGATGTAACGGCCGTTACGCCGCATTTTGACAACATCGTTGTCAATTATCAAATCCCGGCAGGGCGACAAATTCCCGGAACAACATTGATTTATGAGGGTGTGTTTACGCAGGGGCAGGGGCAGCAGGCCAGCCAACTGGCCCAATTATCAGGTTTGAGCGGCTACCCATATCTGGCCTTGGGTGATTCTTTGGTGTGGACGGGGCAGCTGCGCGATAATGTGGCTGTCCGCTACAGTTTACGCACGACGGCCATCAGTGAAGAGAGCTTGAGCCTGGCCGGTACGGCCGAATTGTGGATTTCGTCGGAATGAGTGAGAGATAGCGATAGAGGGATGAGTTTTTCCAGGAGTAGCGGTTATGTCACATACAACTTACGCCCGTCCAACTGACCCGCTGGTTGAGAAGAATTTGTACCATTCAAAACCATACGAGCGACAACCCATTCGCCCATTTGGCGAAGCGAAGGAGCGATTGCCGGTTCCGGTCTTGCCGGATAGGCCGGATTGGGTGGAGATGTATTGGCGAGCCTGGGAGATTGCCTGGTCAAATTTACACCGGCCTAAACCGGACAGCGGTTTCCCGGCTAATTTTATTGCCCCGGCAGCGCATGACCATATTTTTATGTGGGACAGCGCCTTTATGACGATGTTTGGGGTGTACGGCCGTCGCCAGTTTGATTTTATGGGGACGCTGGACAATTTCTACGCCAGGCAGCATGAAGATGGCTTTATCTGCCGTGAGATTGACATGCTGACTGGAGAGGATTATTTTTGTCCCTTTGATCCTAATGGGACGGGCCCTAACATTTTGGCGTGGGCGGAATGGCGTTATTTTCGGGTGTCGGGGGACGACGGCCGTTTGCCTCAGGTATTTTGGCCGCTTATGGCGCTGCACCGTTGGTTCCGTTCCTACCGCACCTGGCCTGATGGATTGTATTGGGCAACGGGTTTGAGCAGCGGCATGAATAATCAGCCGCGCGTGCCTGATAGTGTTTATCATCACCGGCATTGGTCGTGGGTGGATGCGACGATGCAGGCTGTGGTAAACGGCCGTATCCTGGAACAAATGGCGGTCTCATTAAACGAAGAAGCGTTGGCGGCGGAGCTGGCTGCTGAACACGCGCAGCTAACCGAATTGGTAAATGAGCGCCTGTGGAATGAGGAGGCGATGTTTTACCAGGATGTGGATGTGAACGGCCGTTTCAGCAAAGTAAAAAGCATCGGCGCCTATTGGGCCTTGTTGGATGCCGACCTGGTACCAACAAAGCGCCGGACGCCATTTGTGCAGCATTTACGCGACAATTGGGCTTTCAACGTGGCCCATCGCATTCCCAGCCAATCGGCTGACAGTGAGGGGTATAATACCGAAACAGGCAACAAATGGCGCGGTGCAGTCTGGTCGCCCACCAATTACATGGTTTTGAAGGGGCTGCGAGCCGCCGGGCAGGATGTGTTGGCTCATGAGATCGCCATTAACCACGTCAGTAATGTGTGTGAGGTTTATTTGCATACGGATACATTTTGGGAGAATTATGCCCCGGAAACCGCCGGCCCCGGCGACCCCGCCCGCCCGGATTTTGTTGGCTGGACGGGGCTGACGCCGATTTCCATCTTGTTGGAGGATGTGATTGGTATCAGTGTGGATTGGCCGCTGCGCCGTGTGGTGTGGGATAGACGCCTTGACACTGACATGGTTTATGGCGTTCGTAATTATCCGCTGGGCGGTGAAGGAACGATGACCTTGCTGGGCGATGGGGAGCGGGTGACGGTTGTGACGGATGCCCCGTTTACGCTTACTATTCAAGATGATGAGCAGCGTTTGCAAACGGCCGTTCCCGCCGGCGAAACGGAAATAGCTCTTTAGCCAGTCAGCCGAAAGCTGAACTGCTGACCCGCTGACTCGCTATGATCACAGTCGCCACGATTAACTTGCGCAACCGCGCCGACCGCTGGCTTAAACGCCGCCACCTGCTGGTGGCTCAGTTGGTAGACGCTGCTCCCGATTTGATTAGTTTACAAGAAATTAGTATGCCCATCGGTCAGGGGCGCTGGCTGCGTAACCAGATTAACATGCGCTTGTCCGGCGGGTCGGCGAGACGGCCGTATCGCCTCATCCAAAAGCGCAAACGCCACCCTATCAACGGCTACCATGAAGGCGTCGGCGTTCTGACCAAACTGCCTGTCCTCTATCATGATACGCTTGGATTGGGGTATGGCGGTCGTATCGCTTTGCGGGTTAACGTAGAATTACCCACTCATCGAACCCTTGATTTTGTTGCTGTTCATTTGCATCATGTGGCTCATGACGAGGAAGCGCGCCTGGAGCAGGTGATGAAGCTGACTGGCTGGTTGAACGGCCGTCGCCGCGTTCCCAATCAAGTCATCGCCGGAGATTTTAATGAAACACCCGATGGATTGGCCATTCAGCATATGAAGCAGGGGTATCGGTCAGCTTACGCTGTTGCTGCCGGACATGAACCCCTGGCAACTTTTCCTACTGCCTTGCAGCAGCCTTTGTCCGATTGGGCGGGTTGTTTGGATTATATTTTTATCTCGCCAGCGATAAAAAGGGTGCAATCGGCGGCCATTTTTTGCGATAAACCGGCTGAGGAGGATGACACGCTTTACCCTTCTGACCATGTGGGATTAATTGCAGGGATTGATGTAGGCTGATGGGGGGAAACGGCCGTGATCGTGTATAAACAGTACAAAACCGTAGGTCAAGTTTGCAAACTTGACCTACATTCATGCAGGAGACAACATGGGCACAGCCCACCACGAATGAATGAAAATCCACAGATTGCGCAGATGGCGCAGATTTAATCTGTGTAATCGGCGTAATCTGCG
>JANTHP010000357.1 GCA_024762395.1 Anaerolineae bacterium
CACCTTCTTTGCGGCCATCATTACTCATCCTTTTCATGATCGCAGACAGCGATCTACTTCCTGGCAAAATCCAATCAAGCGTATTATGGTACGAATTCTTGTTCATTACAATATGAATGGGTTGATTTGTGGTGAAGGCGGGAGCAGCATTGAGTTGGAGAGATGAGAAAACGGCCGTGTCGACAAATGCTTATCCAATGCAAGCAAAGTCACCTACAAATCGCGGGAGCGACACGGGTGGATACCTCGCCCCCAAAAATACAGTTCGCGGGTTCGACAAACAAAAAGCGCTCGACTGAATCGAGCGCTTTGGAACCCGCGATGGGGAACGGGAGCGACGGGGGTCGAACCCGCGATCTCCGGCTTGACAGGCCGGCGTGTTAACCACTACACCACGCCCCCTAAGATGGAGCGAATCATATCAGATGTAATCTCTTGTGTCAAACCCGATTACCGCTCATTTAGTAATTTATCTGCTGCCTGGCTTGCTTCATCAAATGTAACGCCGTCTTCCCAAGTGAATGCTTTTTCTTGTCTCCGCCATAAGGAGATAACTTTTCCTTTCGTTGTGTAAGGCCCGGAAATAGCAGGGTTGCTTGGACCAAAAATGGCAAGAGTGGGGCAGCCAACAGCGGCGGCTATATGTGTCGGGCCGGCGTCGTTACCAATGTATAAATCCGCTACCTCGCCCAATGCAGCAATGGCGCCTATTTCTGTCTTTCCCGCCCAATTGGCAGCCGGGGTTGACATTAAGCCGCTGATTTTTTGAATTAACGGCCGTTCCTCCTCCATCCCAACCAGTAGTATTTTGGCCTGATACTTTTTCGCCAAGTAATTTCCCAGCCTCACAAACCGCTCCACCGGCCACTGTTTTTGCGTATTTGCTCGCACCGGGTTCACGCCGCCGCCAGGGTGCATAACAATCAAAGGCGCATCCCCTAACCAATCCAATTCATCAATCAAACGACGTGTAACGGCCGTTCTTTCACTATCAGGCGCATAATACTCCATGCCAGCCGTCTGTATAACCTCTTTATCTACGCCGGCTGCTAATGCAAGCGATTGATAGATAACCGCTTCATGCTGTTCGCCGGGCGGCAGTTTGACGGCCAATGTATGAGCAAACCCCCGGCCATTTACATTCAAACCAATCCGCTGGGGAATACCGGCCCGCCAGGCAATAAATGATAATAAACTGGAACGGCTGGGGATAAAACACGTATCATATGCCTCTTGCCGTAACCGGTTAATCAACGCCCCAATCTCAGCCCAGCTCGCTGTGTTAAATCCGCCGCGCCCTGTCCGGATCAACTCCGTAATGCGCGGATTGCCGGCAACGGCCGCACGCGCCCAGTCGCTAATGGCCCAATCAAAACGAGTATCGGGATAAGCGCTGCTTAATGCCGCCAGCAGCGGCGTTGCCAACATAACTTGACTAACGCAGCACGGTTTAAGAATCAACGCTTTTTTAGGCGGCGTAAACGGACGGCGGGCGAATAACCAAAATGGCAAACGAGCCAACCGAGCGGCAGCGGCAGTAAAGATCGTTTCGCGGGGCATAAGGGTGAAACGTGAAACGTAAACTGAGATTGGTCCAATCTTGCAAATTGGACCAATCTGATATCCAGTACGTTTTACGGATTTTCTCCTACGGTAATCAACTCTTTAACGTTATTGAATTTAGCTTCGCCGATGCCGGATACGTTCATGAGTTCTTCGATGGTATTGAAACGGCCGTTTTCATCCCGATAATTCAGTATCTTTTGCGCCGTACTGGGGCCGATGCCGGGCAAAGCATCCAATTCTGCAACGGTAGCTGTGTTAATATTAACCAATCCGCCGCCATCCGTCACGGCCGTTCCCCCCAGCACATCCAGCGACGTTGTACGACTATCCACCACCACAGGCGGAACGGCCGTCTCCTCCTCCTGCGAAGGCACATACACCTGCGCCCCATCCATCAGCGGTTGGGCCAGATTGACAACGGCCGTATTCGCCGCATCGTCAAATCCTCCCGCCGCCTCAACCGCATCCGCCACCCGGCTGTCCGGCGGCAGCGCATACACCGCCGGAACCGCCACCGACCCATTCACATACACCTGAATCGGACCGGGCGTCGCCGTCGGCTCCGGCGGCAGCGTCGGTTCCGGCGGCGCAATCACAATCGGAGCCGGACGCACTCGTTTCGCCATTGTCAAACCAACGGCCGTTACCGCCACCCCCAACAAAAACGCAATCGCCCATCCTGCAATCATCCTTTGATCAACCTTCATCACACTCCTCCAACACAGCCAGGGCGTTTTTTACCCCTTAACCACGGCCGCCGGCACAATGCGCGCCACTTTTTTGGCAATACCCGCGCCATGCACCACCTCAATCACACGATCTACATCCTTGTACGCCTGCGGCGCTTCCTCGGCAAAGCCGGCCATGCTGCCGGCGCGAACATGGATGCCGCGTTCCTCCAATTCGACGCGCAGTTCATGACCGCGCACCATTTTCTTGGCTTTACGGCGGCTCATCGTGCGCCCCGCGCCATGACAGGTGGAGCCAAAACTCTGAGCCATCGAACCGGCCGTGCCCAGCAGCACCCAACTAGCCGTTCCCATCGAGCCGGGAACCAACACCGGCTGGCCGATGTCCCGGTAAACATCGGGCAGTTCTTTGGAACCGGGGCCAAAGGCGCGGGTGGCTCCTTTGCGATGGACTAACAACTGCATGGTACGGCCGTCTACCTCATGCGCCTCCACTTTAGCCATATTGTGGGCAATATCATAAATCTGGTACACAGTGTGGTTGTGAACTTTGCGCCGCAGCGTCTCCTCAAAACTGCGCCGGATGTGGTGCGTGAGGACCTGCCGGTTGACAAAAGCGTAATTAGCCGCCGCCTTCATCGCCGCCAGGTAATCTTGCCCTTCGGGGCTGCTGAGCGGCGCGCAAACCAGTTCGCGGTCGGGTAGATGGATGCCATATTTGTGGACGACTTTTTGGAAGCGGCGCACATAATCGGTGCAAACCTGATGGCCGAACCCGCGCGAACCGCAGTGGATTTGAACAACGATTTGACCGGGAAAAAGGCCCATCCGTTGAGCGGCCGTTTCGTCAAACACCTCATCCACCACATCCACTTCGATGAAGTGATTGCCCGCACCCAGCGTGCCGATTTGGTCCAGGCCGCGTTTGAAGGCCCGATCGCTGACTTTGCCGGCATCGGCTCCATGAAGACGGCCGTTTTCCTCCGTTCGTTCCAAATCCATGCGCGTGGCGTACCCATTCTTGAGCGCCCAATCGCCCCCCTGCTCCACCAACCGCTCCAGCTCATGCCGTTTCAAATGTATCGTGCCGCCGCGCCCCACCCCGCTGGGGCAGTTCGCTTGTAAAGCCGAAGCCAATTTATCCAGATGCGGCGCAATTTCTTCCCGGTCAATATGCGTGCCCAGTAAACGGACACCGCAGTTAATATCGTACCCAACCGCACCGGGAGAAATAACGCCATCCGGCAGTTCTGTAGCCACTACGCCGCCAATGGGGAACCCATACCCTTGGTGAATATCAGGCATCGCCAACGCATACTTGACAATGCCGGGCAATGTAGCGGTGTTGACGAGCTGGTCTAAACTTTTATCGTCTAACGCCATTGCCAACAGCTCGCCGTCGGCATAAAATCGCGCCGGAACGCGCATATCATGGCGAAAGGCCTGTGGAATTTCATAAATATAAGGCGTAATACGCTTAAAATCGCCGCGTTTCATCGTACACCTCCGAAAGGTTGCAAGTATCGAGTTTGCGAGCCGCTCGCATCACACATCAAACACAATCTCCACGGCCAACCCTGCATCTGTCTGAACGATTTCCAGATTGTGATAGGTGACGGCTTTGATATGTTTTTGCAGTTCAACGGCCGTTCCTCCCCGCACAATAGCCGATAGATGAGTAGGGGAGACGGCCGTCATCTCAAACTCCGTAAAAACCAGACTCTCCGCCTCCGCCCAATACGCCAACTCCGTCAACCATTCCACCAGCAAACCTTCCGCATCATACGCATCCAATTCAAATTGGCGCGTTTCAGTCAAGGGGATGGCATCCAGGCCGGTCGCCATCAGGAAATTCATTCCCTGGGCAGCGTGGATAAGGAGTTCAGTAAGGGAACGGCCGTACACCCGCAAAGCCCAATCCGCCGTATGATCAATCACCTCAAAAAAGCCCATACTAATCCTCCAACCTGCTGCCTTCATTGTAACACCGTAAATGGATAAATGGACATTCTGTTGCCGAACTAACCAGATAATAGTATCTTACTTACTCAGTATAAAGAGAAAAAATTACGCATCACGCATAACGCATGACGCATCTATTTTCAGGAGACATCATGGGCAACCGCCCACCATCACATAAATGAAAATCGGACGCGGATTAACACGGACAAACGCGGATTCTCCCTTTTTCTCTCCACGTGTCTCCGCCCCTCCGCGAATCTCCGCGTCCCATTTTCCGAGGAGCAGCACAAATGAGCGACACCCCAAAACCCAAACAACCCACACCGCCCCCCCAAACCGGCAAGAAAATCGCCATAGACATCCCCAAAGAGGTCAAAGCCGTATATGCCAACCTAGCCTTCATCAGCCACACACCGGCTGAGATGGTACTGGATTTTGCCCAGGTACTGCCGCGAATGCCGCGCGGTTCCATTCTCGCGCGCGTCATCATGTCCCCCATGCA
>JANTHP010000358.1 GCA_024762395.1 Anaerolineae bacterium
TCATTTTTGTCATACCTCCGACAATTCCATTTCAAATTCAATTTCAATTTCAATCACTTTCAATACGGCAAGGGTGGAACAAAGTTGCAAGGTGGCAAGGTGCGGAGTGAGAACAACTCAATTCTTATAAACGCTTACGGCCGTTTGAAGAGCAGCGCCGCCCCTCCCAGGATAAGCAGAACCGGCCAATACCGGCCTAATCCACCCAATCCGTTGAAAAATGCCGCAAAAACCACAAACATCACAGCGCTAATAAGTACCAACCGGCCGCCTTCGCGGATCCCTCGCCTGGCTTTGCCCTGAAGCAGATACATCAACATCCTGCCAATGCCCACAAAACCGGGAATCAATGCCCAGGCATACGCCCAGCTTCCCCAATTGCCGGTGAGATTCTGGTAGTAAAGCAAACCGCCAATACCGGTGATGATACTGCCAGGAATCGCCAATGGCGGCGTCCCCAACAAGGCGGTTAGCAAAAACACCCCGCCCACCACAATAATGATGAACGGCCACTGCTGCGCCATATCAATTTGTTCCGCCAAACCGGGGAACAACTGCATCAATAAAAACAGCGCTCCCACCAAAATGAGGATGAGACCGCCTACAATTGAACTTCTTTTTTCCATAATTTTCTCCATTTCCCATTGTCAAAATTTTATCAGCGCTGACATACAATACGCGAAACAAGCGTCTGTGTTGCGTTTTTGTTCTGTTCTGCCACCTTTACCGATGAATGAAATTCATCGTCTGCCACATGAAACGCGCTAAAGCGCGTTAAGAACATCATCCCAACGCCTCTTCAACGCGCTTTCAGCGCGTTTTTTGTATCAGCCGCCGATTTCCAATCGGCGGCATTGACGAAACCAGCCCAGATTTGACAAATCTTCTCAGCAGACGCATGACGAATCATGCTTGACGCATTACAATACCAGCTATGAGTAATGTCTGGAACCAAATCATCGGCCATGATTGGGCGGTGCAGTTGTTAGCCGATGCAATTAAACATGATCGCGTCGGCCATGCTTACCTCATCACCGGGCCGGAGCATGTAGGCAAAACAACGCTGGCGCGTACGTTTGCCCAGGCGTTAAACTGCGAGGCGGCGGAAGCGGAACGGCCGTGCGGTCAATGCCGTCCCTGCCAACTCATCGCAGCCGATAAGCATCTGGATGTGCGATTAGTGGAGCCGGAAGTGAGCGGACGAGGCAAATTATCGCTCAAAATCGAAACCATCCGCGAATTACAACATGATTTGAACCTGGCGGCGTATGAAGCGCGGCACAAAGCAGCCATTCTCACCCGGTTCGATGCGGCTACGATTGGGGCATCGAATGCGTTTTTGAAGACGCTGGAGGAGCCGCCGCGTAATGTGGTTTTACTGCTGACGGCAACGGATGCGGATACGCTCCTGCCCACGATTAGCTCGCGCTGCCGGACGATTGGGTTACGGCCGTTACCCGCCGCCACCATCGAACACGCCCTGGCAACAACCTATCAAGTCCCCGCCGACGACGCACACTTACTGGCCCATCTGGCAGACGGCCGTATCGGTTGGGCCATTCAAGCCGCCGCCGACCCATCCATTTTAGAAACCCGCGCCGAACATCTCGATTGGCTGCACGAAGCGCTGAACGGGAATCGTGTGGCGCGCTTTGCTTTGGCCGACAAATTAGCCCGCAAACCGGAACAACTGCCCGCCATTTTGCAAAATTGGCTCAGTTGGCAGCGCGATTTAACCGTATTGGCGCAAGGCGTCACCCGCAGCGGCGTTACGCTCACCAACATTGACCAGCAAGCCGAACTGGAACGCCTATCCCGCGCCTGGACGGCCGAACAAGCCCTCGCCAGCCTCAAACAGACCAACCTGGCCCTCTGGCAGCTAGAACGCAACGCCAATACGCGCCTGGTTTTGGAAAATCTATTGCTAGTTTATCCACACACCACTTGATGTAACGACAATTTGTAGCTACAATAATGATGAGTTTTGAATGGGATGAGGCTAAACGCCTCGCCAATATCCAGAAACATGCTGTTGATTTTCAAGATGCAATAGCTATTTTTGACGGTGGCATTGTAACAGTTGAAGATGACCGTTTTGATTATGGAGAGAAACGGTTTATTTCGCTGGGTTTACTACGAGGGCGGGTTATCGCCGTTGTACACACAGAACGCGAAGAAAAAACCCGCATCGTTTCGGCAAGAAAGGCAACAAAATATGAGCGAATTACCTACTTCCAACACGTCGCAAACTGATTGGGACCGACTAGATGCCATGCAAGATGACGATATTGACCTGTCCGACGCGCCAGAAATCACGCCAGAGATGTTTGCCAAAGCAATCGTACGGCGCGGATTAACCGCCAAACCTAAGAAACAACAAGTAACGCTGCGTATTGACAGCGACGTTTTGACCTGGTTCAAAGAGCAAGGACGCGGTTACCAGACAAAAATCAACACGCTTTTGAGGGCATACATGGAAGTACATCAATCCTGATCACATGGGGGGGAGGAATGGAGATGAGCAAAAAAACCTTTGCTTATAAATGGGAACAATCGCCAGCCCATGTCTGGTTTCTGACAACATTTCTCAAACCGCGTCTATCAGATGACCATTTTATGGGTGTGGATTGGCAGATGGCGCTTGGGGAACCGCCCGCGAAAGCTATTGAACGATTTATGGTACAAGGCGTATTGGTACGCGCTCCATTAAACGTTCAGGCCGACATGCAGTTAACGCTTGACCAACTCAAAAAGATATGTCAAGCGCAGGAACTAAAGGTTTCAGGAAGGAAAGGTGAACTGATTGCTCGCCTTATTGCGGCTGATCAGGCAGCGCTTTTAGCCGAATTGGACGAAAACATATTTCAATGCTCTGCTCGCGGTCATAAATTAGCTGAACAGTATCTATCTAACCCAGAAAGCGTTTTGCGCAACACCCCGCCCCAAAAGAAAGAAGAAGATACTTTAACGCCCCAGAAAATGCGAAAAATCTTGCGCTGGCTGCTGTTGGAAGGGATTGTTTTAGGCGTCGTTGGCAATGCCGTTTACGATTTATTGAAGGAATTGGGCGGCGAGATCATCGAAGCCTTTGAAAATAAACAACCGGTTTGGGGCAAATTCAAAACCATTTCCCTGGCTCCTGGAGCTAAGCTGGAATTTTGTTATGTACCCGCAGGCGAGTTTTTAATGGGATCTGCGGCCAGCGACCGGGAAGCATATGATGACGAAAAGCCGCAGCATCGGGTTTATGTAGACGCTTTTTATCTGGGAAAATATCCTGTCACCAACGCGCAGTACCGCGTTTTTGTGCAAAAAACGGGTCACAGGCAACCTTACCGCTGGAAAGATGGCTTTCCGCACAACAAAGTCAATCACCCAGTTAGTGGAGTTAGTTGGTCAGATGCAGTGGCTTTTTGCGAATGGGCGGCACGAGCGACGGGAAAGCCGATTCGCCTGTTGACAGAAGCGGAATGGGAAAAAGGAGCGCGGGGAACAGACGGCCGTATCTACCCCTGGGGCAACACCTGGCAGCCCGCCTACTGCAACACAAAAGCTTCCGGCATCAAGGACACCACGCCGGTAGACCGCTACCCGCGCGGCCACAGCCCATATGAGGTTTACGATATGATTGGTAACGTCTGGGAATGGACAAGTACGATTTATCAACCTTACCCGTATAAAGCTGATGACGGCCGTGAAGCATCAGACAAAAGCAAATGGCACGTTTTTCGTGGCGGTTCGTACTTGACAGAAAAAAGACGGGCCCGCGCGGCGTATCGCGCCCACGACGACGACTTCTGGAGCAACGTCGGTTTTCGTGTGGGGGTGGCGGCTCCTTTCTCTTTTCTCTGATCTCTGAACCCTCTGGCCTCTGAAACTCTGAGTCTCTGCCCTCTTCTGGTTGGCCGCGTAGCGGCCCGAAAATTTTTCCGCCCAAAATGCCGTTTTTGCGTTATAATGCGTTTATCGTCGCTTCAAAACGGCGATAGGGACGGCCGAAACCGCCCGCGCGGCGTATCGCAACCACAACAACGACAACTGGAACAACAACGGTTTTCGTGTGGGGGTGGCGGCTCATTCCTCTTGACGAGTCAGCGGCTCACCAGAAATGCTGTCCGGTTACGACTTGGCAGCCGAGGTCCAAAGAGAAAGCGCGGCCTGTCCCTGGCCGAGTCCAGCAGAAGTGTTGGCCGGGCAAATAACAACCGTCCCGGCCCCTGGGTTTCGTCCCTGGGTCGGGACATCTTTTTGGTAGAAACGCTCATGAATCGAACCTCACGCTTAGGCTCTCTTTTCAATTTAAAGATTATGGCACAGGGAACGGCCGTTACCGGATTCCTCCTTCTCTGGCTTATTTTCAGTCTGGCGGGCTGGCTTTGGCTGGATTTTGGGGTGGGAACGGCCGTACTCACTGCCTTTTTCGCTTCAATCCTTCATTTTTTGGGCGAATTCTGGCATCAACTCGGTCACGCCTGGGCTGCAAAACGGACTGGCTGGCCGATGAGCGGCATCATGTTCATTTGGATCCTGGCCGCCTCTCTCTATCCACGCGATGAGCCGGAACTGCCCTCCCGCATCCACATCCGGCGCGCGCTGGGCGGGCCGGCGGCCAGTTTACTCATGAATGAAAATTGGACGCTGATTAACGCAGATGAACGCGGATTTTCTCTTTTTCTCTCCGCGAATCTCCGCCCCTCCGCGAATCTCCGCGTCTCAT
>JANTHP010000359.1 GCA_024762395.1 Anaerolineae bacterium
TCCGGTATATCGTCCACGCGCGGGTTGATGGTGAAAAAGCCGCCCACCGTCCCCGGTTTGGCCCCGGTGCGCTCCTCAATCAGCGCATCCATCTCGGCAATGGGCGTCAATTGGGCGCGCAACTCGTCGGGAAACCCCAACGCCCCCGCCAGGCACGGCGACGGATCGGCGTCCACCGCCAGCACATCCCGGCCCTGATCGGCATACACCTGCGCCAGCAGCGCCGCTAATGTCGTCTTTCCTACCCCGCCTTTGCCGCTAATCGCTAATTTCATATTCTGATAATCGCGTACCACTCATTGCGTTCCAGCCAGGCTAAATCAAAATCTCCCTTTGGTACGGGAATGGGAGCTTCGGTAACGGCCGGATCATTGATGTAAACATAATGTTCCCCTATCCCCACGACAACAACCGCATGATTGGTTGCTTCATAGCTCCGCCAGATTGACTTTATTGGTTAATGATTTGCGGCGGCGGCGATAGATTAGCGATGTAATCTGGCGGGAGTTCGCGTATGACGGTTTCGCCAGCCGGTATGGGCGCATTATTTTGGTGCAGATAACGTTCCAACTGCGCTTTGCTATTAGCCGGATCGATTATTTGGCCTGTTTCCACATCCACGTCCACCGTGCCAATAATCTCTTTGTGTTTTGTGCCCGGCAGCGTTAGCCAGATGGGAACACGCCACGTTGGACGCTGATGGAGCACTAACGTAGGCATATCGGCTCCAATCAGGTAGCTGATTTCGTTGAGCAGCCAATTGTTGACAGTGCGTTTGGCTTGTACGGCCGTGCACTTAATCTCAAACGACTGTCGAAAATCAATATTCACCGGCCCCTTTTCAGGAATCACATAATTATTCAAAATAATAGCCATATCGTCTCCGGTTTTAGGATAAGCCTCTCAACCAACCTCGCCCGCATTATAGCATGGGTACACTAGGCGCTAACGCGCCTCTCTCGACAATTTTTTGTCGGTGTTCGTGATCGCTGTCGTAATCGCATTCGTAATCGAAGAAATCGATTACGACAACGATTACGATTACGACAACGATTTTTTGCCAGCAAAGTCTGGCAAAAGACGTAGATTCTAACACTACAACCCACTGGAAATCCGAATCCTTCACCAGATTTACGAAGGTTAATTCTTTTTTGCCAAAAGTTGAATTCCCTCGCTTACCCATTTTTCAAACATCTGAACACTCTGTTCAAAAACTTTAGCGGGCAAATAAGTCAAACACTCTTTATCTTCAAGGATAAGGTCAAATTTCTGATCATCAAATAATTTTTTTGCGAAAAGGTCTGCCGTTCTAATTCCAAAAAGCAATCCTATAAGTGGTGGTTCGCAAAAATCAATATTCTTATCCTCTCCAGGTTGCATGTACATTCGAAATGCTTTGCCAATTGCATTATTATCAGCAACCACATGGCCAGCAGTAGCTTCAATATTTGAATGTGCTAATTTCGACATCGAGCCATAAAGATAGCCCCATTGATTTGTTGTTTCATCTTTGTTCCATTCATTCTTGGCCCATTTGTTTGCCTTTTTGTATAAAGTCTTCCCCCTATTGTATTTCTCAATTTCATTTGTATTTTGGACAAGATATCCTAATAGTGCTATCCGTTCTATCGTTGTCCTGAGCAATGTGAGAGCATCACCAGGGTAGCCTAATCTGACTAAATGAACTATTGGAATGAAGCCCTTGTATGTTGCTAAACATAACAAACCCAAGTCACTTTGTACCCGGCTTTGTAAATATTTTCTTCTAGCCTCAAAGGCTCCGCGCCAAATGTAATATGAAAAATAGCGGATTACAGGTTCATATATCTCAGGTAATTCCGAGTTTGGTGTATCTAGAACAACTTGCTCAAAGAACTCTGTTGGATTTGTAACAATACTCAAATTTGCCATGCTAGAAGTCAAACCGCGTTAAATTTCATCACATAATCTCATTTTCGCTGGACGCATGACCCCTCAGGCGTATCCTCAACCTCGTAGCCGGCGGCGGTGATTTGGTCGCGGAGGGCATCGGCTTCAGGCCAGTTTTTGGCGGCACGGGCGGCTAACGCTGTTGTACCAGGGCTATGATTGCGTCCGGCATCGCTTCATCAGCCAGCCGCCAATCAGCCAAACCCCGCGCCAGCGGCCGGTCAAACAGCAGCAACGTAGACAGCTACTTCCTTTTCCAACCGGTCTGCCAGCTTATCAGCCGCCACATCCAAATCACAATCCATCTGCAACTCCAGCCAAAATTGGGGCGACATATCAAAATAACGGGCCAGACGGAGAGCAGTATCGGCCGTAACGCGCCGCTTGCCATGCACAATCTCATTGATACGCCGCGCCGGTACGCGAATCGCCAGCGCCAACCGATTTTGGCTCAAACCCATCGGCTTTAAGAATTCTTCCAATAAAACTTCGCCTGGATGCACTGGGGCTAATTTATCTTGTGTCGTCTCAAATCAGATCCAAAAAGTCATCTACATCTAACCGAGCCTGTTTCAAAATATGTGATAATGTGGAACGTTTCACTGGGCGATGCGCTGGAATCGTAATCTTTAACAACTCGTCGCCAATGCGTTTCTGTAACCGAATGTGGCTGCCTCGCTGCCGTACCACTGTCCAACCATTTCTCTGTAATGCTTTGATAATTTTGATGTAGGACAGGCTGGGCGTTTTGCTCACAAGACAATCTCCTGCACTAATGCGTTTTCCTCAAATATCCAGTCATCCTCGACTGATTCAAGATATAATTCAACGGCTTCGCGTATATTGTCCAGAGCCTCATCTACCGAATCACCTTCACTAATACAGCCTGGCAAAGAAGGGACATAAACAGTAAATCCCCCTTCGTCACTTGGTTCTAATACAATTTTGAAGCGCATAGCGATTAGCCTCCATCATGTTAACCTTATCAAACGGCTTGTTAATATGCTGCCCAGTATAGCACAAGCGTCGGTGGAAAGGTGATGGGAAACGGCCGTATCAAACAACACCCTATATGACGGCGAAAAGTCCTCATCCCCCAACCAGCCAACAACCAGCAGTTCCACGCGAGGCAGCGCCCGAAACGCAAACGCCGCATCCCCCAATCCTTCGGCAAGCTCAGGACAGGCTCGCCCACCGGCCCGCTCCGCCGCCCGTGTAAACGCCGCCAAATCATTGCCGAACGTTTGCGCCAATTGATGACCCGTGTAACCCTGAAAAGCGGCCGTGTAAAACTGCCCGTCCGGCAAATCGGTAAACGCAATCCATTCCCCCGTCAGCGGCGTTCCGTCGGTCAGATGGAAATAGTAGGCCAGCAGCGCCATCAAAAACGAAGGTAACGGCCGTCCACTCTCCGCATCTCGTCCCACAAAATCAGGCCAGGCAATAATTACCTCCCGGCCCCACAGCGGCAAGCGAAATTCCCCATTCTGAAATGTAGCGGCGGTGTTTTGGGCGAGAACGGCCGTATCCCTTCCCCTCAGTTCCTTCCGCAGCTCCCCCACCCGCTGCGCCAGCGCATCGAACCCTTTCTGCGGCATATTGATGTAATCAGGTGGATAAGAGTTGACAAATTTCATTAGCGCTTCGTCTTACATGAGTACTATAGGAAAATTTGTCAACTCTTCCCCGGAATATTGAGAAGATACCAATCTCCCGTCTCAAATCTCCAACCCTCACAACATCGGCAGCAGATAATCATACGCGCTCAACGCGGCCTTCACCCCCTCGCCCACAGCCACCAACACCTGCTCCGCATAGATATTGGTTACATCGCCGGCGGCAAATAAGCCGGGCACATTCGTTCGGCTGTAACAATCAACCACAATAAACCCATTCTCATCCAGGTTTACCAGGTCGCTCACCATCTCCACATTCGCCGTCAGACTCTTTTCCACAAACGTGCCTTCCGCTTCCAACGTTTCCTCTTTACCCTCAGGGCTTTTCACCACAACCGCGTTGCAGAATCCATTCCCTTCCAAACGCTTGACCTCATACTCTTCCAACAAAGTCACGTTTTCAGCTTCCACCAGCTTCTGGCCCAATGGCGAATCCAGCATTTCATGCGTCGTGCCGACCACATGAACGCTTTTAGCCACCGTTGACAACTCAGCCGCCGAACGCAGCGCCAAATCACCTTCGCCAATGACCACCGTTTGCCGATCAATGAAAAGCGGCGCATAGCTCAAAGCCGAATAGCACATCCCTTTGAAGAAAAACTCCTTCTCGCCGGGCACATCCAGCCACTGCTGCCGCGCGCCCGTGGCTACAATGACGGCTTTAGCCTGCATTTCACCGCCGCCTTCTGTATGGATGATAAAACGGCCGTCAACCTTCTCCACCTTACTCACCGACTCCATGTGGCGGGCAAAATGCAGATATTCCAGTTCACTCTTAAACTTGTTGACAATTTCAGCCCCCGTAATAACCCGGTAGCTCTGCACATCCGGCAGCTCCAGATGATAATTCGTCTTGCCGCCCAAATCTTTAGAAACCAACAACACATTCAAACGCCTGCGAATCGCATAAATAGCTGCGGTGAGTCCGGCGGGACCGCCGCCGATAATGATTAAATCGTACATGTTTCACCTCTTTTTCCAGAATCGGTGATCAGTAAACGGTAAACGGAACACCGATTACTGATTACGGATTACCGCTTAC
>JANTHP010000360.1 GCA_024762395.1 Anaerolineae bacterium
CCTGTATTAACTAAGGGTTCGTTCGTTATTAACTTTGGACTTTGACCGGAGACTAGAGACTGGAGACTAGAGATTAACCAGTCTCCAGTCTCTAGTCCCGCAAAGCGCCAAATCGTTTTACGAATATTCGGTGTCCATTTCTACGTAACGGCCGTCTACCAGATACACAATCCACTCGCAGATATTCGTCACCCGGTCGGCCGAGCGTTCCAGGTTATGCGCCGCCCATTCCAGGCGGTTGGCGCGTTCAACTTCGTCAGGATTTTCGATAACGTGGTTGATGATTTCCTGGTAGATGCGGTTGTAGAGGGCGTCTACCTTGTCGTCGTCGGTGGGGATGGCGCGGGCCGCATCCGCACTGCGGTCAATGCAGGCGCTTAAGGCGCGGTGGAGCATATCTTGCGTTAGCTGCGCCATTTCCATGAGCGGGGTGACGATGACGGGCAAAACGGCCGTTTCTCCCAACATCAAACTGATTTTACCGATGCCCTTTACATAATCGTGAATCCGTTCCAATTCGCCCACAATCTCAAGGATAGCGGCAATCAGGCGCATATCCCCGGCCATCGGCTGCTGCCGGGCAATCAGCGATAGGCTGTCCATGCCAATCTGGATACGTTTGTCATTAACGGCCGTGTCTGCCGCAATCAGTTCCCGCGACAACCTCAAATCCCGCTGCGTCAACGCCTCCGCTGCCCTGACGATATTCCCTTCCACCTCGCTGCCCAACGCAATAATTCGGTTTTGCAAAGTCTGTAACTCTTGTTCAAATTTCGTTCGTAACATCTGTCCCTCAACGACAGGACACGGATTAACACAGATAAACGCGGATTTTTAGGCTGAAAATGTTAAAAAATCTGTGTTTATCCGTGAAATTCGTGTCCCATTTTTCTTTCTCTGACAAGCTGCTAGTGTCAGCCACTATCCAAACCGTCCCGTAATATATTGTTCCGTCAGGTCATTCTGGGGATTTGTGAACAAGCTGTCCGTCTCGCCAAACTCCACCAGATACCCGGCCCGATCCTCGCCCATGTTGAAAAAGGCGGTGTAATCGGAAGCGCGCGCAGCCTGCTGCATGTTGTGGGTGACGATGAGAATCGTGTAATTTTGCTTCAATTCCTGAATCAACTCCTCAATCCGCAGCGTGGCGATGGGGTCCAGCGCCGAAGCGGGTTCATCCATAAGGATGATTTCCGGCTTGACGGCGATGGTGCGGGCAATACACAGCCGCTGCTGCTGCCCGCCGGAAAGGGACAGCCCGCTTTGATTGAGCTTGTCTTTCACCTCGTTCCAAAGGGCGGCCTGCCGCAAAGATTGCTCCACCAGCCCGTCCATGTCGCTTTTGTTCCCCTTGAAGCCGTTGATTTTTGCGCCCCAAGCCACATTGTCGTAAATGCTTTTGGGGAACGGATTGGGTTTTTGGAATACCATGCCGATGCGCCGCCGCACTTCCACCGGGTCAACATCAGGGTCGTAGATGTTTTTGCCCCGGAAAAGCACTTGTCCTTCCAGCCGCGAGATGGGAACAAGGTCGTTCATCCGGTTGAAGGCGCGCAAGGCGGTGCTTTTGCCGCAGCCGGACGGCCCGATGAGAGCGGTGATTTTCCTGGCCTTAAATTTGAGGGTCACGTCTTTAATGGCCCGAAAATCGCCGTAGTAGATGTTTAGGTTATTTCCTTCGATGGCGTATTCGCCGTTGGTATTTGTGTTTAAGTCGTTCATAATTTTTTAGAGTTGCGAAGCTGCGGAGTTGCGAAGCTGCGGAGTTGCGAAGTTGTGGGGTTGCGGGGTTGCGGGGTAACTTCGCAACCTCGGAACTTCGCCTCTTCGCCTCTTCGCTCTTATGCCATTCTTGTACTGTACCGGTTGCGCAGGTAAACGGCCGTTGCATTCAAAGTCAGCAACAAAACCAACAAGACCAAAATCGCCGCCGCCGCGATATTGCGGAACTCAGCCTGCGGGCGGGAAGTCCATTGATAAATCTGGATGGGCAGTACCGTAAACTTGGAAAACGGGCCGGACGGATCTACCGTGATAAACGTAGACGCGCCCACCACCACCAGCGGCGCCGTCTCCCCAATTGCCCGCGACATGGACAAAATCGCGCCGGTCAAGATGCCGGGCAGGGCGTTGGGCAGCACATGATGCCAAATCGTCTGCCACTTCGTCGCCCCCAGACCCAAGCTGGCCTGCCGCAGCGAGCCGGGCACGGCCCGAATCGCTTCTTGGGCGTTGATGATGATGATCGGCAAAATGAGCAGCCCCAATGTGAGACCGGCGGAGAGGATGGTACGGCCGTTTGCCGTCGTCGAATCATCCATCAGCCCCAGCGCCGCCCCGCTTGTGAACCCTTCCATAACCCGCACAAAAATCGCCAGCCCCAGCATCCCGTAAATAATCGAAGGCACGCCCGCCAGATTGTTGATGTTGGTCTGAATCAAACTGTTAATGCGGTTTGGCTGCGCGTACTCCTCCAGATAAATCGCCGCGCCCACGCCGATGGGGAACGAAAAGGCAATCGTGATGGCGATGACCCACAGCGACCCCAAGATTGCTGTGCGTACGCCGGCCAATTCCGGCTCGCTCGACTGCGGGGTGGTAATGAAGGCCGGCGTCAACCAGGAGCGAAACGAAATCTCCGCATCAGGAAATTCCTGCTGCGCCTGCGCCAACACGGCAGACCGGTGGAGAACGGAATCGGCCAAAGACCAGGTTTGCACCACATTCGGCTCCACCACCCGCTCCAACACCAGCCGGTAGACATCCTCCTGGCTGCGGGCGGGCAGGGCACAGGCGGCGGGCGGCTCGGCGCTGGCGCACAGTTCGTTGAACAGCGCGGGGTCTTCAAAGACCGTCTGCGTCTCGAAGAAAAGCTGATCCCGTTCCAAACGACGGCCTAATCCGGTGGAAATATGCGCCGCCAAAATGTTGACCAACTGCTCTTTGGACAGTTCCTCTAACGGCACGCCGTCAACGGCGAGCGAGGCGGGATCAACCTTGTTTTCAACGGCCGTTAACCCAAACGCGCTGTTGACAACATTGTAAAGCAGGGCGATGAGAACCAGAACGGCTATGATGGTGGCGGATAGAAACAGCGTGCGCCAGATAGCGCCGCGCCGGTGACGGCCGTTAATCTGAGCCAACAGCGCATCCCCTTCAGGATAATGACTCATTCGTACACCTCCCGGAAGCGGGTGACGATGCGGCGGCTCAACATATTCAGGCTCAACGTCATGAAAAACAGCAGCAAACCGATGGCAAAAATACTGTTGTAATCCACCGAATCGTAGCTCAAGTCGCCGCCGCTGATGCGAACAATATGTCCCGTCATCGTTTCCGCCGATTCAAACGGGTTGAAGGTGAATTTTGGCCCCGCTCCCGCCGCAATCGCCACGATCATCGTCTCGCCTACTGCGCGGGAGATGGCGACGACGAAAGCGGCCGTAATCCCCGACAGCGCCGCCGGAACGACCACCTTGAGCGCGGTTTCCAGTTTGGTCGCGCCCAATCCAAACGCTGCCTGCCGCAGCGAATTGGGCACAGCGTGCAGCGCGTCCTCGCTCATCGAGCTAACCAGCGGGATGATGAGGATGCCGACGACAATCCCGGCCGAAGCGGTATTGAAAATCTGCACCACGCCGTCGCCAAAAATGGAACGCAGCAGCGGCGTCATGAAGGTGAGGGCAAAGTAGCCGTAAACGACGGTGGGAATCCCGGCCAGCACTTCCAGAATGGGCTTTAAGATGCTGCGGGTCTTGTCCGATGCGTACTCGCTCAGGTAAACGGCCGTTGCCAATCCTAACGGCAAAGCGACCAGCATCGCAATGGCGCTGGTCATCAGCGTCGCCGTCACCAGCGGCCAAATACCAAAATCGCCGATAGCCGGCTGCCATTTGGTTGACGTAAAAAATTCCGTCAGCGTCACGCCGTCGGTGCGAAAAAAGAGCAGGGCTTCCTTGCCCAGCTCATATACGATGCCAATCGTGGTTAAAATGGAAATAACGCCGCACAAAAAAAGAAAGCCCTGAATGAGTGTCTCTCCCGGACGGCGTCGTTTGCTTAAACTGTTTGCTGCGCTGTCGGCGTTCATTATTGTCGCCGTTTCAGACGTAAGCGCTGCATGACTTTCCATACGGTTTCCTCTGAAAATTATGAATTATGAAGGATGAATTATGAACAACAGCGTTCGTTCCACCCTCGTTCCACGCAGAGCGTGGGAACGAGATGGAATGCGTAGGTCAAGTTTGCGAACTTGACCTACGCATTTTACCTAATTTTTAATTGTTGGCATTCAGCCAGGAAAGTTTGGCTGCATTGATCACATCTTCATTGGCCGGGAAGTAGCCGACATCCTGAATTTCTTCGTTGACATAGGTCAAGACGAAGTTGAGGAAAGCGGCGACCTGCGGTTTTTCCTGCATGATGGAGGCGGTGGAGTACATGAACAACGGCCGTGCCAGCGGATAGGTGGCGGCGTCCACCGATTCCTGATTTGGCTCAATACCCTCGATGGAGAGAACCGTCAGCGCATCGGCATTTTCTTGGTAGTAGGCGTAGCCAAAGAAGCCGATGGCGTAGGGGCTGCCCAAGATGCCCTGCACCAGCACATTGTCATCCTCGCTCAGTTCTAAATTGGAAG
>JANTHP010000361.1 GCA_024762395.1 Anaerolineae bacterium
GCGCGACAGACCAGCGGCTGCGCCCCACCGTCATCAACTACCCGCATCACCTGTTCATCCGCGACGTGATGGTGCGCAACGGGGACGCGCACAAGCCCATCTGGATTAGCGAGATGGGCTGGAACACGGCTCCGGAAGGCATTCCGGCCGATTTTGGCCGCGTTACCGAAGCGCAGCAGGCCAGATACGGCGTGGAGGCGTACCAGCGGGCGCAGGCGGAATGGCCCTGGTTAGGCGTGATAAATTATTGGTTCTTTAAGCGTCCGGCCGATTATGAAAAAGACCAATCGTGGTATTATTTTCGGCTGCTGGAACCGGATTTTACGCCATTGCCTGCTTTTACTGCGTTGGCCGATTATGCCAGCGGCGATCAGGTTGTGGCGGAAACGCCGGGATGGGTTTTTGTTTGGGATGGGGTACGGCCGTATCTTTTTCTCATCAGCGCTGCTATTTTGTTCTTCGGCAGTCTGCGCTGGTTGGCCCCGGAAGAGGAGTAATTGTCAATTGCTAATTGTCAATTGTCAATGGTCAATGAGATGTTAGAACCTGTCAAGTCCTGAAATATGTTGACACATAATAGTGACTACTTTACATCATTTTCCAAAATAAATTTCGGCTGGCTTACCATAGTTAAGCGCCAGATGCGGCCGTTCATAATTGTATAGCCAGACCGCTTCTTGAACTGCTTGTTGAGTCTGTTCTTTATCAATAAAAAGGTCATCAAGACCATATTCGCACTTTAAAATCCCATTCACTCGTTCAGCCAGGGCGTTTTCGTAACAGTTGCCCACTTCGCCCATGCTGGAAAGCATCTCCAATTCCCGCAGCCGTTCTCGGTACGGCCAGGCGGTATATTGCACCCCATGGTCGGAGTGGTGAATCAGCCCGTTCAAATCGGCTCCGTTAGCTTGCGCTATCGCTTGCTCCAACGCCCGGGCGCATCCTTCAACCGCCAGCGATGACGAGAGGTCGAAGCCGACAATGAAGCGGGAGAAGAGATCGGTCAACAAGGCCAGATAGACGAACCCATCCTCAGTTGTGATGTAGGTGATGTCGCCCACCCAAACTTGATGGACGCGCGTCACCGTCAAATCGGTCAACAGGTTGGGGCATCGCCACAGGCCAGCGTGGGTGGTGCGGCGACGGCTGCGCTTGGTCGGAACCAGCAAGTTGCGCGCCCTCAACAGGTCGAAAAAGGCGTCTCTACCTCTGGAAATACCCAGCGCGGCCATCGGCTTTTGCAACTCGTGATGCAGCTTGCGGCCGCCCATACGTGGATGACGTTGGCGAATGCCTTGCACCAGTTCCACGATGAGCTGCTCTTCCGCCGCCCGCTGCATCTGCCGCTGCCGCGCCTGGTAATGCGCTTGCCGGCTGATGCCGAACCAGTCACAGGCCGCTTGCTTGCTGACCGGCCCCGTCGTTGCCTGACTTATGATTTCTTCCCGAAATTTTTTTTAAGGTCAACGCCCAGCGATTGGCTGGCTACTTCAATCGTTGTCTGCAACATTCGGTTTTCCAGAACGCTTTGCGCCAGTGCGGATTCCAGTTCGGCGATTCGGCTTTTCATCGCCTTGAACTCTAACTGGTCTTCCACAGTTTGGATATGGACCAACTCAGACCGGTAGCCGGAACGGCCGTACTGCTTGACCCATCGCTTAACCGTCTTGTGAGCGCCAATGCCATACTTTTGGCGCAGACTGTAGTTGCTTGCGCCGTCTTCGTACTCTCTGACAACCTGTTGCTTGAATGCCTGACTGTATCGTTTGATTGGTTCTTTTATCATGTTTCTCCGTCCTGGATGGTCACTAATGTGTCAATTATATTCAGGACGGGTCACCCCGTTCACAATTCACAATTCACCGTTCACAATTCACCATTTTTGGCTTATGGCGCCACGGCCGTTTCCAGCGTCCGCACCGACTCATACACCGCATCCGCAACAGGCACAAAGCCGTCAAACCCGGCAACGGTCAACGCCTGCCGTCCGGCGGGATCATCTGCCATATGAAACAAAATCTGCTGCAATTCTGCTGCCATTTGCGGACGTAAATGCGGCCCAATCACCACCGGTGGAATACCAAACGGAGGCGATTGGCGGATAACACGCGTGTTCTCGCCTAGTTCCGGATCGCGGGCGACAGCAAATTCGTAAACAAGGCTGTCAACGGCCGCGCCGTCGGCCACGCCGTGCGCCACTGCCCGGATGGCGTCGTCGTGGCTGTAAGTATAAAACGTGCGGCTGAAAAACGTCTCCGGTGTTTCGCCTAGCTGTAACACCAGCGAGACGGGATAATTACGCCCGGTATTGGAGATAGGATCAGTAAAGGCAAACTCTTTACCTTGCAAATCGGCCATGCTTTGCGCCAAACTGTCGCGGGGCACAATCAGCAGCGAATAGTAGACGGCTTCCCCCTTCACCTGGGGCGCGGCCAGCAGTTTCATGCCAAAATCGCGCTGCCCGGCGACGTAAGCGCTGGTACACACAAAAGCCAGGTCTACTTCGCCGCTTTCAACCAGGTCGTTCACTTCGGCGTAGGTACGCCGCTGCACCAATTCGACAGGGCGATCCACCTGTTGGCTCAAATAATCCAGCAGTGGACCGTAGCTGTCGGCCGTGCCCTGCGGGGAAATAATGGCAGCTACGGCAACATGCAGTGGCTTTACTTCGGTAGCGGCGGCGACGGGGATGGGGTCAAGGCGGGATAGATTGACGACGGCGGCGGCCGGCGGCATGCCGCATCCGACCAAAAAGAATAAGGTAATTAAAAAAACCACCCGGCGCATGGCAGTTTATCCTTCCAGCACGTCATTCACCCAGGTATAAGCGGCGATGGCGTTGGGCATACCCAGCGTGGTCGCCGCCAGGGCGACGGCGTGCTTGATTTCGGCGGCGGTCAGCCCGGCTTCCAGGGCGCGGCGGGTATGGGCGTGGACGGCCCCTTCGTGGCGCGCGCCAATCGCCAATGCCAGCTTGACCAGTTGGCGCGATTTTTCATCCAGGGGGCCGGCATTGTGAACGGCCGTTGCCAGTTGTTCATATCCCGCGCCCACCGCAGGAAACTCGGTGATAAATTGTTTGTGGGCCTGTGGTTTGTCGCTCATTTGATTGCATCTCCTTTTTGCATACGTTTCCCTTATTCTATCACGCCGCCATTTCCCTGGTAGGGGCGGGATGGGCGGGCCACGATCTGGGCTGAACAAATGGCGTTCCATCCCGCCCAACTCGCCCAAAATGCGGGCCAACGGGGGCGAGTTGGCGCGGAGACGAGGCCGTATGTTTGACCACAATCAAGCCGCGCCATCCCGCCCCTACCGGTTGATTAATCGGCCGCCGCGCCAATTGGAAGGGCAAACGGCCGTTCCGCCACCAAGTCCACTTCTTCGTAATAAGCCGGCCCGGCGCAGGCGCGGCACAAAATCATCCCGTCTCGCACAATTTCCCGCTCGTTGATGATCTCTTCGCCGCAGAGGGCGCAGTTCACCCGCACCCCGGCCCGGCTGACAATTTCTGGCGCTGGCGTCGTCAGCGTCACCGGCCGAACCTCCAGGAGTTCCGCCTCCGGCATCCGCTGGTAGCCGACCAATTGGGCAAAATAATGCTTCCGCTCTTCCGGGGCGTACTGCCTGGCCCTTTGGCGGACATCGGAGCGGGGGAAAATGCGTACGGCCGTTCCCGTCTTCACATCCACAAACGTCGCCGCGATTTTGCCATAATCCGCCAGCCGCAGCGTGCGGTGGCCCATCTCGCAGCCCGTCGCCGCGGCTACGCCATCGGCAAAACAGCCGTCCGTTTCCACGATGACCAACAGCCGCTTATCGCGCCGGGGCACGTCCAGCCCCAGCGCCGCCGCGCCCGCCAGCCCCATCCGCGCCCCCAACACCTGGCGCGGGCACAAATGCCTGTGCCGGGAAGATGATTTTTCCAGAATTGTGTCTAAATTCATTATTTTCACTCTCGATTGTTTAACAGTTCCAGATAAGCCACAATCGCCTCGATTTCGCTGTCCGACAGATGAAAATTGGGCATGGCCGTGTTCCCTTTGACCGCCCGCGGATTTCGCAGCCACAGGCGGACGGAAACATCATCTAACCGTGACATGATCGTGTTTAAATTAGGCGCTTTCAGTGCGCCCTTGCTGCCGACAATATGACAGTTGGTGCATTCATATTCCTGCACCAGCAATTCACCCGTCGCTGCCGGATCGGTCAAATCTACCTTTTTGGTCAAATTCAGCCACCAGCGCGGCGGCGCAGCCACAAACCAAATGACGGCCGCAATTACAACCAGGATTGTAATCCTCTTTTGCTTTGCGTTCATCTTTTTTCTCCTAAATGGCGCCGCTTGCGGGCGGCCTTTTCTCGTTCCGATTGGGCCTCGGCGGCACGGCCGTTCCCCTCTAAAATCCGCGCTTTCGTCTCGTTAATCTCCGGTTCCAGCCAGTCGCGGGCCTCCGCTTTGTCCAGCGCCGCCAACGCCTTTTGCGGCCGGTTCAACCGCTCGTAGCACAGGCCCAAGATGTGGTAAATCCAGCGCAGTTCATACCCCGCTTTGAGCATGGCCTCGATTTCGCGGGCCGCTTTGGCCGGATTGTCCAGGGCGAACCAGGCGCGGGCGCGTTCGCCGCGCCACGCC
>JANTHP010000362.1 GCA_024762395.1 Anaerolineae bacterium
GTCGAAGTCTACCGCGACGAATACGGCGTTCCCCACATCTACGCCCAAAACGAAGCCGACCTCTTCTTCGCCCAGGGCTACGTCACCGCCCAAGACCGCTTCTGGCAGATGGAATTCTGGCGGCACACCGGTCAGGGCCGCCTCTCCGAAATCACCGGCGAAGCCACCGTCGAAACCGATAAATTCATCCGCACATTAGGTTGGAACCGCATGGCCGAAACCACCGCCGCCTACTACGAGAAAGAAGCCCCCGAATACTACGCCATTTTAGAAGCGTACAGCGCCGGCGTCAACGCCTACATCGAAGAAAACCGGGACAACCTTTCCATCAACCAGACCATTCTGGAACTAGTTGGCGAACCCTGGGACATTGACCCATGGACGCCAGTCAACACCGTCTCCTGGGGCATCGTCATGGCCTACGACCTCGGCGGACGCGACATGTTCAACGAAATCAACCGCGCCCAACTCATCAAGGAATTCGGTGAAGCCAACGTCGCCACATGGCTGCCCTTCTACCCATACGACAAGCGGCCAGTCATCGCGCCCACAGATGAATTAACCAACAAACTACCGGACGAAGCCCGGTTGCAAAGCAAGGATGAGACAGCCAACACCGTCAACTGGGACAACGTCAACCTCGACATCATCGGCGAAGCCCCCGTCACTTTTGGAGAAGGACAATTCATCGGCAGCAACAACTGGGTCGTCAGCGGCGAACACACCGCCACCGGCCTACCTCTGCTTGCCAACGATCCCCATCTGGGCATTCAAATGCCCTCCATCTGGTACGAAGTCGGCCTGCACGCCCCCGGCTGGGATGTGACCGGCTTCTCCTTCGCCGGCGTCCCCGGCGTTGTCATCGGCCACAACGATAAAATTGCCTGGGGCGTCACCAACTCCGGAACCAACGTGATGGATTTGTTCATCGAAAAAATCAACCCCAGCAACCCCAACCAGTACGAATACATGGGCGAATGGCAGGACATGGACGTCATTCAGGAGACCATCAAAGTCAACGGCGGCGAGGATGTCGTCATTGATGTGCGCGTTACCCGGCACGGCCCCATCATGAACGAAGTTATAGACGATGCCAGCGACGTCCTGGCGGCAAAATGGACGGCCGCTGAGCCATCCCGTGTCCTGCAATCCGTCATGCTGCTTAACCAGGCCAAAAATTACGACGATTTCCGCGAAGCGCTCCGTTTCTGGGATGTGCCATCGCAAAACTTTGTCTACGCCGACGTGGAAGGCAACATCGCCTACCAACTGCCCGGCTTGACCCCCATCCGCGCCAACGGCAACGGTCTGCTGCCCATGCCCGGCTGGACGGGTGAGAATGAATGGCAGGGCTGGGTTCCCTACGAAGACCTTCCCGCCATCCTCAATCCCGAAAAAGGGTACATCGTCACCGCCAACCACGCCATCGTGGACAAGGATTATCCCTATCTCATTACCATGTATTGGGATAACGGCAACCGGGGCCAACGCATTGACGAACTCATCCAGGCAGCCATCGCCGACGGCAATGTTTCCGCTGACGATTTCGCCCGCATCCAATTTGACAGCAAATCGTTAACCGCCCAGGCATACATGCCGCTGTTCAAAGATTTATCCAGCAGTGACCCGCAAGTGCAGGCGGCCATCGAACGGCTGCGCGGCTGGGATTTGCAGGAACGGCGCGACAGCGTCCCCGCCACCCTGTTTGAGATATTCTACCTGCATCTAAAATGGAATACGTTGGTGGATGATGTAGGCGAAGACCAGCTTCATGATATTGCCGATACGGATGCGGGCACGGTTTTCTTCCAGGCGCTGGCCAATCAACCGGACGCTGTTTGGTGGGATGATGTCACGACATCGGAAGTGGAAAGCCGCGCGGAGATTGTTTTGCAATCTTTGGCCGATGCCATTGCCTGGTTGGAGGATAATGTGGGCGGCGATATGAATGATTGGACGTGGGGCAGTCTGCACACGGCTACTTTTGTCAGTAACCCGCTGGGGGCAAGCGGCGTCGGCCCCATTGAAGCGCTGGTCAATCGCGGCCCCTTCCCGTCTGACGGCGGGCAAAATATCGTGAATGCGATGAGTTGGAAATGGGACGACCCGGCTAAAGTGACCTGGCATCCCTCGATGCGGATGATTGTGGATATGAGTGATTTGGATGCCAGTCTAGCGATTCACCCGACGGGGCAAAGCGGTCACCCTTACCACAAACATTATGACGATATGTTTGAGTTGTATTTGAATGGCAAATACCATCCGATGCTGTGGAGCCGGGAAGCGGTGGAAACGGCCGCAGCGGAAACGTTGATTTTGCAGCCGAGGGAATGAATTAGAGAAATCCTCCCGGAGGTTCAAAATCTCCGGGAGGCTGTTTTTTTAGATGCGGCCGGTTGCTACCAAAATTCCAAACCCGATGGCAACGATGTCTAGCAGGAGCAGGGCCAGCAAGATTAGTTTCTGGGCGGTGGTGAAGTTGCTAAGGGCAAAGCCGGAACCGCCGCCGGAAAACTCATCGTCTACGGACATATCCATCGCGTCGTGCGAGGCGCTGGTTCTGGCGCTTTTATCCCGCAGTTGATCGAGGGTGTCATCAAAATCAGGCTCTGCCTGGCCCGGCGTTTCAAAGGCAGGGGTGTCTTCTTCTACAAAATCATCGTCGTCTACATTAAAAAAATCAGCCATAGTATGCCTCCTGCAAGTAGGCTACCCGTATTCAAATCAATTGTCAATGGATTTATTTCAAATGGGTTGAACCAAAGTAACGGTCACGGGGCGAATGGCTTCTGTTTGTTCAAGATTTTATGCCCCGTGACTGTCACTTCGATTGTCAATGACGTTTTTTCGCCAAAAGTAAAAGCCAACGCCTAAGAGCAGCGCCAAAAATAACATCGCCCAAAGATTGTGTACCAAAGCCGAAATGGAACTGGTTAATACAGCTAAAATCAAGGCTAACACAAATGTCACTGCGCTAATTGCTTTGCGGCCCACGCTGCCCAGGACCGGCACAAAGCTCAACAAAGATGTTAATGGGCTTGCCAATAGGCCTAATCCCATCCACATGAGTACAAATCCCATGCCCCGGAAGCCCCAGAGCAGGTTTTTGTATTCTGTGTTGAGTTTCAGGATGGCCTGATCGCGGTTGCCGACCAGTACGCGGTACAATTCTGTCTTGTTTCTATGGATGTAGGCTGTGATTTCTGAGCCGGATTGTTTGCCGAATGCGGTGACGGTGATGCCGGAGGGAACGGCCGTATAACTCACCCTCACATCTCCCAACAGTGGCGACTCTAACGACCCTTCTCCCTCGAAAATATATTCCTCACTAATCCGGTACGGCCCCTCTTGCACAGTTTGGTTGCTCAACGTCAAACTTTCCGGTTTAGGGAGCGCAATTTGCTGCGGATTGATTTTGTATGCGCCGACGGTGGCGGAAACGGCCGTAAACGTCTCATCATAAAGCGGCATGGGCGGGTTGGCGTGTCCTTCCGGGTAATAAAACGCCTCTGCTGAACGCGGGTCGTTCGTCCACACCATTTCATAAGTGTAATCGGTGTAGTCCCCATCGGTTTCTTCCTCTTCGACCCAGGCGTACATATCCACCCAGCGATTGAGCTGCACAAATTCGGCCGGACGCAGGTAGAGGGGATCGTTGACGGGAACGGCCGTATCCAACCGCCCCGTCACCCCCACAAACGCCCCCTCCAGCGCCGGATCAACCCTGTCGGCGCTCGTCTGCGTACTCTTTTTCGCCACATCCGCCAGATTGACACGCCCCTCATTAGTCCACAGCAAGACGAACGCACTAAACAACACAACCACCCCAAACAGCATCCGAGCAATGGGGTTCATCTTTTTAGATTGTCGCCGACGAATTTTCATAACGTGCCTTCTTTGAAGAAGTAGGACGAGTTGACAACTTGTCCCAATTTTCATTTGTTTGGCGGCCCAAATTACCTCACACTGGGAAATTCAAGAAATGCCAGTCATTTAGCAACTATACAGGTGACAGTCACTTTTTCCAGAGGTATTAGCCAAAACCACAATGTTTAGAAAGTGACTGTCACCTCTGGTAGCTGTATGGTTACACCACTTATTTGCAAATAGGCGCTAACAAGCTGTTGGAAAAGTCGAAATAGGACGCAGGCAAGCACGGAAAACGCAGATTTGGGATATAAAACCTGGGCTCTGGCGTTTTTTCATTTTTCTGATACGGGCGGGTCTCAGATCCGTCCATACACTCGACTGTTTTTGAATTTTCGCCAGACTCCAGTAAAACATCAAAAAGTCCGCGTAAATCCGCGTCCCATCAATCTTTCTCCGACAAGCTGCTAGACAACTCTAACCATGTTCAAACCAACCCCTTGCCGCTGAATTTCAAAAAGATTGGAAGAACGTAATTCGTTCAATGTGATAGAAAATTGAAAAGGAAACAGAGCCGGAAGATGCAGCAAATCGGCGATAGGCATTTCATGCACAGGGTGTGCGGTCAGAGTACAAGCCAAAAACCAAGCTTCCAACGTTAGATTATCAGTAGAAATGGCTTGATATTTCGGTTCGTAAGTATATCGTTTGTTAGAATCAGTTAATATTCCCCAATCACGCAAAGAGGCTACAACTCGTTGAACCGA
>JANTHP010000363.1 GCA_024762395.1 Anaerolineae bacterium
GGCTCATTGAAGACGACCAACGCATCAGCGGCGCGGTGTTCTCCGTAAATGAAAATGGGTGGGCAGAAGTCTCGGTGGATTCGGAACGGCCGTTAACCGAATACGGCGCCTTTGGCATCACCATCGAACCGGCTGGCGGCAGCCCCGGCCCCACCGGCGAGCGCGTCTTAGGCCACAATTTGTAATGGAGAGATTAGAGATTAGAGAGTAGAGACTGGAGATTGGAAGTTTGCTAATCCCCAATCTCCAATCCCTAATCTCCAGTCCCCTTCCCCTCATTTCCCCCTAATAAACCCCACCAATTTCATATCCCATTCATCCAATCACTCCGCCCCTGCGTAAACATGAACAACCGCGCCTGATTGGGCGTAAAAAAGCATAACCGAAAGGAGTAATTGATGAACAAGCGAATTTTGACCCTGATTGGATTAACCTTATTGCTGCTGGCATTAGCTGCCTGCGGCGGTCAGGCGGCCACGCCGACGCCGGAACCGGCCCAGCCCGCCGCCCAGCCGGAACCGACGACTGAGCCAACGGCCGAACCGGAAATGGAAGAAGAAGCGATGGCAGAAACGGCCGTGACCAACGCCGTCGCCGTCGCCGACCAAACCTTGGGCGGAGACAACACCGTCGCCATAGACAGCGTCACCGCCGATGTAGACGGCTGGCTCGTCATCCACGCCCAGGCCGACGGCAAACCCGGCCCCATCCTTGGCCACGCCCCCGTCCAGGCAGGCGACAACAGCGATGTCGTCGTCCAGATTGACCCGGCGGGCGCCACCGACACCCTCTACGCCATGCTGCACGTAGACGCGGGCACAGTGGGCGAATACGAATTCCCCGGCGACGACGGCCCGGCAGTGGACGCCGACGGCAATGTCGTCACCCCGCCCTTCGCCCTGACCATCCCCAACAGCGTCGCCGTCGCCGACCAGGCCATCAGCGCTGACAACACCGTGACCATCGCCGAAATCACAGCGGCCGTGCCCGGCTGGCTGGTCATCCACGCCCAGGCCGACGGCAAACCCGGCCCCGTCCTCGGCCACGCCCCCGTCGCCGCCGGTTTCAACGAAAACATTACCGTCGAAATTGACCCGGCCGGCGCCACCGACACCCTCTACGCCATGCTGCACGTAGATGCGGGCACAGCCGGCGAATACGAATTCCCCGGCGACGACGGCCCGGCAGTGGACGCCGACGGCAATGTCGTCACCCCGCCCTTCGCCGTCACCGGCGGGCTGCCTGCCAACACCCTCATGCTGGCTCAAAGCGATGAATTGGGCGCATATCTCACCGACGCCGAAGGCATGACCCTCTACACCTTTGCCCCTGACAAACCCGGCGAAAGCGTCTGCTACGACCAATGCGCCACCGCCTGGCCGCCGCTGCTCATCGAAGACGGCGCCGAACTGACCGCCGCCGCCGGTATTCCCGGCGAACTGGGCGCCACCGAACGGGATGATGGCACGATTCAAGTCACTTACAATGGCTGGCCGCTCTACTACTGGTTCATGGACGCCGCCCCCGGCGACACGAACGGCCACAACGTCAACAACGTTTGGGCTGTGGCCTACCCGGAAACGCTCGTTTTCCTCGGCGGCAATGACGAACTTGGCTCCTTTTTGGTGGGGCCGGATGGCATGACCCTTTACCGCTTCAACAACGACGAGCCGGGCGCGAGCGCTTGCTACGACCAATGCGCCGACAACTGGCCGCCGCTGCTCGTCGAAGAAGGGCAAATTCCCACCGGAAACGCCGGCGTCGTTGGCAAATTGGGCACAACCGAACGGGATGACGGCACGATTCAAGTCACCTACGAAGGGATGCCGTTGTACTACTGGGTCAACGACGAAGCGCCGGGCGACGCCACCGGGCAGAATGTGAATGATGTCTGGTTTGTTGTGCCGCCTTACACCATCCGCACAAGCAGCAGCGATGAGCTGGGTGATTTCCTGGCCGGCGCCAATGGGATGACGTTGTATATGTTTGCGATGGATGAAGAGAATGTCAGCCACTGTTATGACCAATGCGCCGATAACTGGCCGCCGCTGTTGGTTCAGGCGGGCGAGGTTCCGGTTCCCGGCTTTGGCGTCAACGGCGCGTTGGGCGTCACGATGCGCGACGATGAGACGTACCAGGTCACCTATGACGGAATGCCGCTTTACTACTGGATTAACGATGAAGCCCCTGGCGACACAACCGGCCATGAGGTGAATGACGTTTGGTTTGTTGTAGCGCCTTAACACGACAGATCAACTTCAGGGTAATCAGGGTGGCAGCGGCATCGCTGCCGCCTTTTTTGTTCTCAAGAACTTACAAAGGAAGAGCAGATGATTCACTGTAAAGAGCCATTTGGCGTATTTGCTTCCGTGTCAAACAGCGCAGACCCATTCCAACCAAACACAGTACAATATCTTTAATCATGGGTAACTATACAGGTGACAGTCACTTTTTCCAGAGGTATTAGCCAAAACCACGATGTTTAGAAAGTGACTGTCACCTCTGGTAGCTGTATAGTTACAATCATGGCTTACAAAATTCTGATTGTAGATGATGAAGCGACTTTGCTCAAAACGGTGCGTGCGCATCTCGAACAGGCAGGATATGCGGTGCAAACGGCGGCAGATGGCCGTTCCGCCCTGCATTTCTCCGCGATTTTCGACCTGATTTAATTGTTCTGGACATCATGCTGCCAGAAATAGATGGGCTGGAAGTGTTGCGCCAGATTTACCAGACTAGGAGGCCACCAAAAACCTGGGGCAAATTTCAGCTAGACGGACATTTGTATACTGTCCCTCATTATTACCTGAGAAGTTTCTTGCCGCATTTATTCCAAGCGGTTAGTATCATTCCTACCAGTGTTGGTACCGGTACTGGAGAAATATGGTTACTTGAATCTATCTCAAAAGGTACGCCAGAAGCTGATGAGGGTCAGCCCGACCACGGTAGACCATCTGCTATTCAGTGCCCGATATGGGTGCGTTCGACAAGCTCAGACCTCGGCAGACCTGTATAGATACAAATTCTCATTCTTAAGCACATCAGAGCAAGGAAAAGAGAGGACACGATGATCACAACCGTTGTAGGCGCCCAATTCGGCGACGAAGGAAAAGGGCGCGTCGTAGATTATTTGGCGCGTCAAGCTGATTTAGTCATTCGTTTTCAAGGCGGAGACAACGCCGGACACACCGTTGTCAATGACGCCGGTTTGTTTAGGCTGCACCTCATCCCCTCCGGCATATTTTATCCGCAAACAACTTGCCTGATTGGCTCCGGCGTCGTCGCCAACCCGGCCACGCTGCTAGAGGAGCTGGCCGAACTGGAAGCGCAAGGCATTGACACCGGCAATCTGAAAATATCCAACCGCGCCCAGATGCTCATGCCTTATCACCCCATGCTGGACGGGCTGGAAGAATCCAGGCGCGGCAAACAGCAAATCGGGACGACGAAGCGCGGCATCGGCCCGGCTTACGCCGACAAAGCGGCGCGGCGCGGCTTGCGTTACGGCGATTTGGCGCATCCCGCATGGCTGCGGCAGCGGCTGGAACTGGCGCTGCCATCCATCAATCACAAGCTGGCCTATTTTGGCGCGCCCACAGTGAAGATTGACGATTTGATGGCTCAGTGCGCGGAATGGGCCGAAAAGCTGAACGGCCGTATCGTCGAACCCTTAAAATTGGTGCGCGGCGCCGTCGAATCGGGGCAAAATATCTTGCTGGAAGGGCAGTTGGGCGTCATGCGCGATTTGGATTGGGGGACGTACCCCTATGTCACGTCGTCAAATCCAACGGCCGCTTACGCCGCTGTCGGCGCAGGAATTCCGCCGCAGAAAATTGACGTGGTGATTGGGGTGGCAAAGGCGTATGCAACGGCCGTCGGCGCCGGCCCCTTCCCCGCTGAATTGACGGATGAAACGGGACAAAAACTGCGCGACATCGGGCAGGAATACGGAGCCACTACCGGCCGTCCCCGGCGCACCGGCTGGCACGATGTGGTTGCCGTCCGCCACGCCGCCTGGCTCAATGGCTTCACCGGATTGGCTGTCACCAAGTTGGATGTGCTGGATGAATTCCCCGAAATCAAAATTTGCACGGGGTATCGGCTGCCGGACGGCCGTCGCCTTGATTATGTGCCGGATACGGCCGTTCTGGAAACCATCCAACCCATCTACGAAAGTTGGGCCGGATGGCAAACACCCACAACCGACGCCCGCTCCTGGGACGATCTGCCTGCCAACGCCCAAAACTACCTGGAACGATTGCAGCAGTTGATTGACGTGCCGATCCAATTCGTCTCCGTCGGCCCGCATCGGGAAGCAATGTTTGCGGTATGAGACGTGAAACGTGAAGCGTGAAACGTGATGAACTTTTTTCACGTTTCACGCTTCACGTCTCACGCCATTTTGGGTTTATCTTATGAACTTTAACCACGACACCTTCATTTCGCCGCTGACGTGGCGGTATGGTTCCGATGAGATGCGCCGGATTTGGAGCGAGAATCACAAGCGGCGTTTGCTGCGGCAGGTCTGGCTGGCGCTGGCGAAGGCGCAGCGCGACGCCGGTTTGGTCACGGACGACCAAATCGCCGACCTGGCAAGGCAGGTTGACCATGTGGACATTGCAC
>JANTHP010000364.1 GCA_024762395.1 Anaerolineae bacterium
CATGCACGAACTGCTGCGGCAATATGCGTCTGAGCAGCGAGATCAGATAGGAATTAGTGATGACGCTCGGCATGCACACTGCCGCTATTTCGCGCAAATCGTACCGAGAGAAATGCGCTGCGTTCTTTACTTCCTCCCGCTGCTGCTGCCGCGCGATTTCGCCGCTGATTGGGACAACTTCCAGCATGCATGGGAGTATGCGCTGCGGCGAAAGCTGCCGAAAGAACTGGCAAACTTAGCCAATGGCATGATTCAATTCAACGAAACACAAGGCATTCAATCTATCGCGCTGATTGAAGAAGCAGTGTCAGCTGTACAAGGAGTCGGTGTGCCCAAAACAGGTTCGACGCTGCTCAGACTTAGAGCAGCACAACTGCGGGCACGCCTAATGGTCGATGCCACCTCTGAAGTGAACCGCCAGTTCATATTACTCATTGATGAATTGGCACAAAGTGAACATTACGAATTACGCTACTGGCTGTGCATTCAATTAGCCATGCAATGGTGGAAGACGGAGGATCCTGGCTTAATTGATTGGCTCGATGAAGCCCAAGCAATGGCTGATGTTCTGAAAAGTGAAACATTGAACAACATGGCAAGAGCGATGCGGATTTGGGGCTATCTCGCGTCTGGCCAGCCAGTCGAGGCAGCTTATGAAACGCTAAAAGAACTGTTGACCTACTTTGAATCTAGATATCCCGAGAGCTTCATCCTATATGGCATTCTGCGCTCGTTGAGCTTGAATTGTGGCAACAATCATCAATTCGAGGAAGCGATTAGATTCGGGAAACAGGCGCTAAACATTGCCGTACGCTGGAAAGACCTGTTCTGGATAAGCATCACGCTTGATTACCTGGCACGCGAGTACAAGAGCAACGGTCAATTGGAACAGGCAATGGAGCAGCACCTTATTTCGCTTGAATGGCACGTTGCACAAGGAAATGACTGGCAAATAATTATATTTTTCATACGGCTAGTGTTATTCAACCCTCATTTGGTCAATGACGACATCATAATGATTAAATACCTGTCAATGATAGAGCACCATCCTGAATCGACAGCATACAATCGTCATCTGATCAAAGATCAAGTTGCCAACTTGCAGACGATTATTGAACCGGAAGCGTTTACCGCTGCCTGGGAAGCGGGCAAGATGCTGGGCATCGACGATGCAATTCAGCAGCTGCGGTTACGCTGGTCGTAGAATCGCAGCGGTTCATTTTCTTGGGAAGTCGATATGGGCAACGACTTGCTTGGGCAAATGACTTGGTCCGAGAGCAGGACTCTCTTTTACTTTGAAGGAAAACGGCCGTTTTCCTCCCTCTCCTCTCCTTCCTAAACCGCCGCCACCGTCGCCGACGGCGCATAGCCAAAATGCCGCTTGTACTCCCGGCTGAACTGCGCCGGGCTGTTGTACCCCACCAGGTACCCCGCCTCGCTGGCATTCTTCCCTTCCCGGATCAACGTCTGCGCGTGATTGAGCTTGATGGACTTGGCGTATTGCAGCGGCGGCATGTGCATTACCTCGCGGAACGCTTTGCGGAAGCCGGACGCGCTCATGTTGGCCATCCCCGCCAGCGCATTGACCGAAACCACCTCGTTGAGATTGTTGTGGATATGATCCACCGCCCTGGAAATCTCCTGAATCTGCCCCCGGTGCTGCAATAACCTTTGCAAATCGCCGCTCTTGTCGTTCAAAATCAGGCGGAAATAGATCTCGTCCAAAATGGGATCGGCCAGGACGGCCCGTTCCAGCGGGTTGTCCAACGTGCGCAGCAGCCGGATGAGGGCGTCGAGCAAATCATCGTGCATTGGTTCGGAGATGATGGCGGAGGGGTGGGCCGGTTTGGGCTTCGCCGCCGGTTCCACGCGGTCCATTTTTAGCAAGATGTTGGCGATGCGCCGTAAGTCAATCTTGATGCCCATCATCAGCAGCGGTTTGTCCGGGCTGGCTTCCAACACTTCCACTTCCAGCGGCATGGGCAGAAAGAGGGAAAGGTAGCGCCCGGCGCTGTAGTCGTATGGCTCGCCGTCCACATAGCACCGCTTGCTGCCCTGTCCCAAGATGGCAATACCGGCCTGGTAGGTAACGGCCGTACGGCCGTGGGGCGCCGTTTCCCGATAAGTGATAAATTCCGGGATACCCGTCTCATGCAACCCATCCTGCGGCGTATGCCGCGCCAGCAGCGCCACAAATGTTTCCATTTTCGCTTTTGAATAACGCATCATGACCTCCATAATATGCAACCATCTTAGCTAAATGTCAGTTAACAATCAATACAAAATGACCTGTTTGTATTAGATTGTGCAAGGATTCAGCTGATTTATGTATTCATTTTAATATTCCCGGCAGCTATCATTAACCCTAGTTCAATTTCACAAGATTTGTGGAGAAAAGGAGATTCTTATGCCCAAAACCTTAATGTGCGATCCCAGGCTGCTGGAAAAAGATTTGAGCGGCCGCGTCTATATCGTCACCGGAGCCAATTCCGGCTCCGGCTTTGCCACCGCGAAACAGTTGGCCGCACAAGGCGCGCAGGTCGTCGGCGCCTGCCGTCGAGTGAATGCCGGGAAAGAAGCGTTTGCCGGTGAGAATAATCTTCGCGGCTCAGTCGAGATCATGGAACTAGATCTCGCCAGCCTGGCCTCTGTGCGCCGCTTTGCCCAGGTATTCCGCGCCAAATATGACCGGCTGGACGGGTTGGTGAACAACGCGGGCGTGATGGCCACGCCGCAGGGCAAAACGGAGGATGGCTTTGAGACCCAGTTTGGCATCAATCACCTGGGGCACTTTCTGCTCACCGAACTGCTGCTGGACACCCTGAAAGCCAGCGCGCCCTCCCGCATCGTCTGCGTTTCCAGTATGGCCCATGCCGAGATGCGTGGGATTGTGGGTGAGATTGATTTTGATGACCTGAATTTTGAAAAGCGCGAATATTCCCCGTATGCCGCTTACGCCCAATCTAAGCTGGCCAATGTACTCCATGCTGTGGATTTGGCTCGCCGGCTGGAAGGGACCGGCGTTTCTGCTTTTTCCGTGCATCCGGGTTGGATACGCTCCAATTTAGCCAAAGGGCCTATGCGGTTTGTGCAAAATGTGTTGTTACGGCCGTTCAGCGGCATGTTAGGGACGTTATCCTGGTACGAGGGCGCGCAAACAACCCTTCACTGCCTGCTGGATGATGACGCGCCCAACCACAGCGGCGCTTATTACAGCCAAAACAGCATCCTCTACGCCAACAAAAAAGACCGCGCCGGCGGCTGGCCGATGGAATCCCCCAGCCCGTACGCGCACGACAAGGCGCTCGCCGAAAAACTGTACCTCACCAGCATGGCCTTGGTGGGCCTCGGAGAAAGCAGCCAGGAAAGCCATTAACAGGATGGACAAATGAGCAATAAGTGGACAGTAAATGATATACCCGATTTGACAGGCAAAGTCGTCATCGTGACGGGCGCCAACAGCGGCATTGGCTTTGAAGCGGCGAAGGAATTTGCCCGCAAGGGGGCGCAGACGATTCTGGCCTGCCGCAGTATGGACAAAGCGCAAACTGCCTTAAACGAGATTCAGGCAGAAATTCCGAATGCGCCAGCCGAAATCATGCAGGTAGATTTAGCGAACCTGGAGTCGGTGCGGCCGTTTCCCCTCCTCGTTCACAGCCGGGGAATCAACACCGGCGTGCGTTTCTTGTACGCCTCGTAAGCCTCTTGCCCGCCCCATTTCTCATCGGCGCGTTTTTCCAGCATGGGCACGCCGCTGACGCGGGTGAGCAGCAGCGCCACAAAGACCGGTGAGATCATCGTCACCCACTGCCAGCCTTGCAAAACGGGGATGGCGATGATGGCCACGCCAATCCACAGCACAATCTCGCCAAAGTAGTTGGGGTGGCGCGATTTGGCCCACAGGCCGGTCTGGATGAATTGGCCTTTGTTGGCCGGATCGTCGCGGAAGCGGTTTTTCTGATTGTCGGCGATGACTTCAAAGGCAAAGCCAAACAGCCAGACGAGGAAGCCAATCAACGCAAACCAGCCCAGTTCGCGCCGTTGGCCGCTGGCGATGGCCACCCACGCTGCCGCCGCTGTAAAAGTCACCCACAACCCTTGCAGCGTCCAGGTCATCAGGAAGCGGGGGAAGGAGCGTTTGATGTCGTCGAAACGGCCGTCTTTCCCTGCCTTGTGCACCCGCTTGAATAAAAATGTACCCAGCCGCCCCGCCCAAATCACAACCAAAGCGAGCAGGAGAAGGGAACGGCCGTCTATCTCCGGGCTGAGCAAAACGGCAACGGCCGTTACGGAGATGTAAGTCAAACTGCCGGTAATGTCAAAAAATTTCTCCGTTTGCTGTAAATACGCGGGGACAAAGGCCAGCCATTGAATGAGAAAGGCCAGCCCGACCGCCAGAGCAAACAGCGGGACGCCAAAAACAACAGCGCTGCCTTGACTGCCGGCCAGGGCAATGCCCGCGCCAATCAAAATGATGATCGGCAGGGCGATGAGTGAATTACGTTCAGCTTTATTCATGCGTTTACTCCTCAGTAAATAAACCGCAGATTACGCCGATTACACAGATTAAATCTGCGCCATCTGCGCAATCTGTGGATTTTCATTCATTCGTGGTGGGCTG
>JANTHP010000365.1 GCA_024762395.1 Anaerolineae bacterium
GTGTGTAAAATTTCACAATCCTTTCCGATAAATCAACAGTTTATATTTTGTTAGGTGAAAACGGGAAAGAAATTTGTATTAGGAAAACAATGGTTCTCCCGTTTTCCCTGAGTAAACCACAAAGAATGAGCGTATTTTTTATCAAAATACTTTTTGTGGTTTACCTAGTTTCAACGTGAAAGTATTTGATTGCATACTTTCATAGAACGAGGAGAAAAAATGGATGTCACTATTTTAGCGCGGCTGCAATTTGCCGTCACCACCATTTATCACTTTTTCTTTGTCCCTCTAACCCTCGGTCTCTCCGTCCTGGTGGCCATCATGGAAACGCTCTATGTGCGCACCAACAAGGATGTGTACCGAAAAATGACCAAGTTTTGGGGCAAACTGTTCATTATTAATTTCGCCATGGGCGTTGTCACCGGCATCGTGCAAGAGTTTCAGTTTGGCATGAACTGGTCGGAATACTCCCGTTTTGTTGGCGATATTTTTGGGGCGCCGCTGGCTATCGAAGCCCTCGCCGCCTTTTTCCTGGAATCCACCTTCCTGGGCATCTGGATTTTTGGCTGGGACAAGCTCAGCAAGAAGCAGCACGCCTCCGCCATGTGGCTGGTCGCCTTTGCGTCCAACCTGTCGGCGCTGTGGATTTTGATTGCCAATTCCTTCATGCAGCAGCCGGTGGGGTATGTGTTGAATAACGGCCGTGCCGAAATGACCGATTTCTTCGCCGTTATCCTCAACCCCAACATCTGGACCCAATTCCCCCATGTGTTTATAAGCGGTCTAGCAACCGGATCCTTCTTTATCCTCGGCATCAGCGCTTATCATCTGCTCCGCGACAAAAAATTTGCCGATATGTTCACCCGCTCATTCCAAATCGCCGCCGCCATTGGCATCATCGCCACCATCGGCGTCATTATGACCGGCCACAGTCAGGCCCAACACATGGTTCAAACCCAACCGATGAAAATGGCTGCCGCCGAAGCCCTTTGGGAATCGGAAGACCCGGCCGCCATGTCCCTCTTAACCATCGGCAATGAAAAAGAACGCCGCGATGTATTCGCCATCCGTATTCCATCTGCCCTCAGCCTGCTGGCTTATGACCAACTCACCGGCGAAGTGCGCGGCATTAACGACCTGCAAGCGGAGTACGAGCAGACCTATGGCCCCGGTGATTACGTGCCGCCAGTCGCCATCAGCTATTGGAGTTTCCGCCTCATGGTCGGCATTGGCACGCTCATGCTCATCGCCGTAGGCTATGCTCTGCTGTTAGCAATGGGCGAGCAGTTGGAGGAAAAACCACGCTTCATGAAAGCGTTTGTCTGGTTTATCCCGCTGCCATTTATCGCCATTTCATCTGGCTGGATTTTGACTGAAGTCGGCCGTTTCCCCTGGATTGTCTTTGGCTTAATGAAAATAGACGGCGCCACATCCCCCAACGTCACGCCCGGAATGCTGTTGACCACCCTCATCGGCTTCACGCTCGTCTACGGCGTACTCATGGTTGCTGACATTTACCTGCTGCTCAAATACGCCAAAAATCCGGAATTTACCGATATTGTCGAGATGGAATCAAGCGCCGCCCCGGCCGTTTCAATTGTAGGAGAGTAATCATGGACTTGAATATCCTTTGGTTTGTGTTAATTGCTGTTTTGTACATTGGTTTCTTTGTCCTGGAAGGATTCGACTTTGGCGTGGGCATTTTGCTGCCGTTTCTGGGCAAAGATGACAAGAACCGCCGTCTCATCATCAACACAATTGGGCCGCACTGGGATGGGAATGAAGTTTGGCTGCTAACGGCCGGCGGCGCCACATTTGCCGCTTTCCCCCATTGGTACGCCACCTTTTTCAGCGGCTTTTACCTGGCCCTGTTCCTGCTTTTGCTGGCGTTAATTATTCGCGGCGTGGCTTTTGAGTTCCGCAGCAAGGATGATCATCCCAAATGGCGGGCGCTGTGGGATTGGTGCATCTTCATTGGCAGTTTTCTGCCGGCGCTGCTGCTGGGTGTGGCCTTTGCCAACCTGCTGCGCGGTGTGCCCATTGACGACAGCATGAATTATGTCGGCGGTTTCTGGAATTTGCTCAATCCATATGCGCTGGTTGGCGGGCTGTCATCGGTAGCGTTGTTTACGCTACACGGCGCGGTGTACCTGAGTCTGAAAACGTCGGATGATTTGATGGCGCGCAGCCGCAAAGTTGCCAACCAATTATGGCTGCCAGCCGTGATTTTGCCGGGCATTTTCTTTGTGTGGACGTACTTCTCGCCACAGGGGTATGCGCGATTGGGCATTGATCCGGGTATGATTCCGTTGGTGGCGGGCGCCGCAATGCTGCTGTCCGGCTATTTCTTGCGCAAGAAACAGGAAGGATGGGCATTTGGCATGACGGCCGTTTCCATCATCTTCGCCGTCGCCACCATCTTCCTCATGCTCTTCCCGCGCGTCATGGTCTCCAGCCTGAGCGAAACCTTCAGCCTCACCATCTACAACGCCTCCTCCAGTCCCTACACGCTAAAAGTGATGAGCATCATTGCCATTACGTTAGTGCCAATTGTGCTGGTCTATCAAGGATGGAGCTACTGGGTCTTCCGGCAGCGACTGACGCATCAATCTGAATTAGAGTATTAAATTTTGTAGGGGCGGGACGGCGCGGTGTGGCCTGGATTGAAACAAACGGCCTCGTCTCCGCGCCGTCTCGCCCTTGCACTTGCACAGCGGGACGGCGCGGTATGGCCTGAATTGAAACAAACGGCCTCGTCTCCGCGCCGTCTCGCCCTTGCTCGCCCGTGCAGGCCGAAAAGGGGCGAGACGACCGGGAGACAAGGCCATACGCCTGGCGAAGATTAGCCCCGGTCGTCCCGCCCCTACTTGCCCTATTTATTTTTCCACGCTAAAACCCAAGTATGTTTGATAAAAATCTGTGGCGCGAAGCCCAGGCCAACCGCCGCACCCTGCTGCTGACGGTCATTTTCAGCGTGTTGGGCGGCGGGGCGACGATTGGGCAAGCCTACTTTCTTAGCCGCGTCGTCAATGCGGTCTTTTTGCAGGGTCTAGGTCTGGCTGATGTGATGCCGCTGGTGTGGGGGATGCTTACGGCCGTAACCATCCGCGCCCTCTTCGTTTTGGGACAAGACACCGCCGCCCACCAGATTGCCGCCCTCATCAAAGCCACCCTACGCCGCCGCCTGCTGGCCCACATCCACGCCTTTGGCCCCGTCGCCGCCCATGATGAACGCACCGGCGAGTTAACGGCCGTTCTCACCAACGGCATTGACGCCCTCGAAGCCTATTTCAGCGAATACCTGCCCCAACTGCTTACCTCCGTCCTGGTGCCCCTCGCCATCCTCATCGTTGTCTTTCCGGCAGATTGGTTAACGGCCGTTATCTTCCTCCTCACCGCCCCGCTGATTCCCCTGTTCATGGTCTTGATTGGCCGCTTCGCCGAAACGCTCACCCAGCGGCAGTGGGGGCTGCTCAGCCAGATGAGCGCCCATTTTCTAGACGTACTGCAAGGGTTGACGACGCTGAAAATTTTGGGGCGCAGCGCGGCGCAGGCCAAAAATATCGCCCGCATCACCGAGCAGTACCGGGATGTGACCATGGGCGTCCTGCGGATTGCCTTCATCTCGGCGCTGGCGCTGGAACTGCTGTCCACCATCAGCGTGGCGATTGTAGCCGTTGCCATTGGGCTGCGGCTGCTGAATGGCAACATGACCTTTGTGGATGCCTTTTTCGTCCTCATTCTGGCCCCGGAATTTTACCTGCCGCTGCGGATGCTGGGGCAGCGTTTTCACGCCGGGATGGACGGCACGGCCGCCGCCAAACGCATTTTTGAGATTTTGGATCGGCCAGCGCCAGATTTCGGGGAAGAAACGGCCGTAACCAACCTCCATTCCGCCGCCATCCAACTGGAAAACGTCAGCTACGCCTACAACGACGACCGCCCCGCTCTCCACAACATTAATCTGACCATCGAACCGGGACAGCATGTCGCCCTCGTCGGGGCTACCGGCGCGGGCAAAAGCACCGTCGCCAGTCTGCTGCTTGGGTTTATCGCGCCGGATAACGGCCGTTTACTTATTGCGGAAAATTATGGGACGCGGATTTCACGGATAAACGCGGATAAATTAAGCAAAGCGACAAAATCCGCGTCCATCCGCGTTCATCCGCGTCCTAAAAATTACCAACCAACCACAGCTACCTCTTGGCACGGCCAAATCGCCTGGGTTCCCCAATCCCCCACCCTGTTCCACGACACTGTCGCCGCCAACATTCGCCTGGGACGGCCGTCCGCCACCCAAAAAGCCGTCATCGCCGCCGCCAAAGCCGCCCGCATCCACGACTTCATCGCCAGCCTGCCCGACGGCTACGAGACCATGATTGGCGAGCGCGGGGCGCGGCTCAGCGGCGGGCAGGCGCAGCGGCTGGCCCTGGCGCGCGCCTTTTTGCAGGATGCGCCCTTCCTCATCCTCGATGAACCCACCTCCCATCTCGACCCCGCCATCGAAGCCGACCTGCAAGCCGCCACCGAGACGCTGCTCAACGGCCGTACCGCCCTCATCATCGCCCACCGCCTCAACACCATCACCCACGCCGACAAAATTGTGGTG
>JANTHP010000366.1 GCA_024762395.1 Anaerolineae bacterium
CAATCTTTGCCCGCCCAACACGCACACTTACGGCAACGGCGAAATCGCCGGCAGCTTGCGGCGCGGTGAGGCGGCGCTCATCGCCAACTGGGGCGGGCAGACGGCGCCCATCTGGCTGGATGAGGGAAATGAATGGCGGGAACGGTATGGAACGGCCGTGTTCCCCACCCCCTGGAATGCCACCTGGGGCATCGCCATCCCAAAAAATCAGCCGGAAGATAGTCAGGAAACGGCCGTTTCCGTCCTCATGCAGCTTTTAGGGCCAAAGCAAGATAAAGAAATCACCCGCGTTGCAGGCAGCCCTGTTCGCGCCAGCAGCTACGCACCTGCCGAATTACAAAAATATCCCTGGTTGGCCGCCCAGCTTGAGATGCTCAACCGCGCCAAACCGCTGCCTGCCAATCCCGCCCTCGGCCGCTTCCTCGGCGATCTTTACGAGGCTGTGCATCAAGCCTTCACCGGACAACTCACGCCCGTCGCAGCGCTGCGCGGCGCGCAGGCGAATGCGCTTGGAGATTAGGGATTGGAGATTGGAGATTGAGTAATCTCTAATCTCCGGTCTCCAATCTCCAATTTGGAGAAAACATGTCTACTTTTCACAGCATTGAATGGAAAGATAACAAACTGCGGCTGATTGATCAGCGTTTTTTGCCGCTGGAGACGAAGTATAACGATTACGAGAACGCGCAAGATGTGGCCGACGCCATCCGGCAGATGGTGACGCGGGGCGCGCCGGCGATTGGGGCGTCGGCGGCGTATGGCTTGGCATTAACGGCCGTTCATTCCCCCGCTGCCTCCCCCGCCGATTTACGCGCCCAGTTAGAAGCGGATGCAGAGATATTGAGAGAGTCACGACCAACGGCCGTTAATCTCTTCTGGGCCATTGACCGGGTGATGAATCGCGCTGCCGACCCTACCTTGACCAGCGCCGGCGCTATCCGGCAAGCTGTTCTCGACGAAGCCCACGCCATCTACAAAGAAGACGTTGCGACCAACAAAGCCATCGGCTACAACGCCATGCCCTTGGTTCCGCAGGGCGCAAAATTCCTGCACCATTGCAACACCGGCAGTCTGGCGACGGTGGATTACGGCACGGCGCTGGGCATCATCCGCATCGCTCACGAAGAAGGCAAAGAAATACACGCCTATCTGGATGAAACACGGCCTCGTTTGCAAGGCGGGCGGCTCTCGGCGTGGGAGCTGAAGCAGCTAGACATTCCGCACACCGTCATTGTGGATGGCGCATCCGGCCATTTGATGCGCACGGTGGGCATTGATTTGTGCGTCGTCGGCTGCGACCGGGTGGCGGCTAACGGCGACACCGCCAACAAAATTGGCACCTACAATCTGGCGCTGGCGGCCCACGCCCACGACGTCCCCTTCTACGTCGCCGCGCCCACCAGCACAATTGACATGTCCCTCGAAAACGGGGATCTCATCCCCATCGAGGAGCGCAATCCGCGAGAAGTGACCCATGTGGGCGACTGCCAAATCACGCCCGACGATACGCCGGTGGCTAACTTTGCCTTCGACGTGACTCCCGCCCCATACATCACCGCCATCATCACGGAGAAAGGCGTCGTTTACCCGCCGTTTAAGGAGAATTTGGCGAAGTTATTCGCAGCAGCGTAGGGCAATTTTGCAAAATTGCCCCATAGAGAGGTTGAACAATGGCCGTATTAACCATTTCCAGAAAATTGGGCAGCGATGGTGACATGATTGCCAGGCAGGTGGCGCAGCAATTGGGTTATGACTTTGTGGATAAGGAATTGATTGGCGCTGTGTTAGATGAGTATGGTCTTGTCGAATTTGACCGCGAATATGATCATCTACCGACATTTTGGGAGAAGTTCGATACGCAACGTGAAGAGCGGCGCGAACTGCTGGCAGACATGCTCCATCGGGTGATTCGAGCGGTGGCACAGCGGGGTAATGTGGTGATTTTGGGGCGCAGCGGCTATGTGGCGCTGGCCGGATTGGCTGATGTTTTACATGTGCGGATACAGGCTCCAGAGGGGTTTCGGGTGGGGAATACGGCCGTTCAAAACAACATTTCGCTCGAAGAAGCCGCCGCCATCGTTCAGCAAGGAGACAAAGTTCGGTCTACCTTCGTCAAAACCTTCTACGGCGTGGATTGGGAGGCGACCAATGCGTTCGATCTCGCCATCAACCGCGCCAAAATCGCGCCAGCGTTGGCGATAAATTGGTTGGTAGAAGCGGTGCGGGCATTGGAGAAACGCGAGGCCGACGAGCAGCCAACCACTGCTTCCATAAAGGTAGACGCCAATTTAGCAGACGCGATTTTAGAGGAATTATAACTACTAACCCTGTCATGCCTACGAAGGCAGGCATCCACTCCTGTAAAAACATGGATTCCCGCCTGCGCGGGAATGACACTAGAGGGGCTTAGTAAGTGGCCAACAATAAATTATCGGTTAGGAATGTCGCTTACTACTGGTTTAGCGGTAAATATCTTTACGATGACCAACTTTTACAACGTAGACGGTTATTTCTGAATCGTTAATTTGATAAATGATCCGGTATCGTCCTTGCCGTATACGGTATTGTTCTCGTCCCGTTAGTTTTTTGCAGGCAGGGGGACGCGGGTCATCAGCCAAAGTTTGGATACGAGCAATGATCTTTTGACGATCTTTTTTATGCGGAACAGCTTCAATTTCTTTGACCGCCGAAGGCTTGATATAGAGTTTATATTTTGCCACGTTCCTGCAAATCCTTTAGCACATTTTCAAATAGCAGATTTGGTTCATGAGCGCGTTCGGTAAAAGCGGCAATGTCCTCACTATCTTCGGTAAGACTTAATCGGACGGCCTCATTCACTAATTCAGAGATTGAGCGGTCTGTTTCTGCTGATTGGATGCGCAAGGCTTTATGCAGTGCAGGTTCAAAATAAATGGTGGCTCTTTTTGTTTGTGTAGTCATGATGACATTTTAACGTTTTGACGTCATAACGTCAAGATGTTGGGCGTTAGAGTGCAGAGATAGAGATGGAAAAAGAGATAATCCTCTTCACTATCTCTACACTCTATCTCTACCTACTCGTTAGAGGTAAATATGAATAACCAAACCTGGCAAACAGAAGCGCAAAGCGTAGCGCGGGGCATCCGGCGGCGCGTTTTGGCACATACGATAAACAATAATGGCGGCTACCTCAGCCAGGCGTGCAGCTCGGCCGAGATTTGGGCGGCGCTGTACACCCGCATTTTGAACATTGGCCCCAGCGAGGCCCCCATGATTCCGGCCCCGTTCCCCGGCGTGCCCAGCGCGACAAATAAAAATTATTTTACCGGGCAGGCTTACAATGGCCCCAAAGCGCCCCATCTCGACCGCTTCTTTCTGTCGCCCGTGCAGTACGCCCTCGTTTTGTACGCCACGCTGGTCGAAGTGGGCCGGATGTCGCCAGAAGGACTGGCGCAGTTCAACACCGACGGCAGCACCGTGGAGATGATCGGCGCGGAACATTCGCCGGGACACGAAATTACTGCCGGGTCGTTGGGACAGGCGTTGAGCCAGGTGGCGGGGATAGCCTGGGCGCGTCGCAAGAAAGGCGAAACGGGGCGCAACTGGATTTTCATGTCCGATGGCGAATTCCAAATCGGCCAGACCTGGGAAGCGCTGGAAATCATGAACTTCTACAAGCTGGACAATGTGGCTGTCGTTGTCGATGTCAACGGGCAGCAAGCCGACGGCGCGATGAAGGATGTGCTAAACATTGAACCGCTGACCTCTCGGCTGGAGGCGTTTGGGGCACAGGTTGCCAAAGTAGACGGCAACGACATAGAAGCCCTGGTGGCCGCCTCTGAGATTGTGCCCGAAGGCAAGCCGCTGATCATTTTGGCTTACACCAGTCCGTATTGCGGCATTGACATTCTCAAAGCGCGTTCACCCAAGCTGCACTATGTCCGTTTCAAGAGCGCGGAAGAAAAGGCGCAATATGAAGCGATATTAGCAGAGATGGAGGCCAATGCATTATGAAAACAATGAGACGTGTTCACGCCAAAAAATTAGTCGAATGGGCCAAAGACAAGCCGGAAGTTCTCGTTCTTTCCGCCGATCTGACCAGCAACACAGAGGTTGATTTGTTCCGCGACGCCTATCCAGACCGTTTTTTGTCGATGGGGATGACCGAGCAAAATATCGTCAGCTTTGCCGGCGGGCTGGCGCGGGAAGGGTTTGTCCCTTTCTTTCACACCTTCGCCATTTTCATCTACCGGCGGGCGCTGGACCAGATTTCGATGTCGGTGGCGTACCCTAATTTGCAGGTGCGCCTGGTTGGCTTTTTGCCGGGCATTACCACCCCCGGCGGCGCTACCCATCAAGCGACGGATGACATCGCCATTTTGCGCGCGCTGCCCAACATGACCATCGTGGAACCGGGCGATGCCAATGAGGTGGCGCAGGTTTTGGATGTGATTGAGGAGATTGACGGGCCGGTTTACATTCGCCAACTGCGGGGCGAAGTACCGGTTTTGTTCGATGAAAATGAGCCGATGCAGTTAGGTCGGGCACGGAAATTACGGCCGGGATCGGACATCACGCTGTTTTCCAGTGGGATTTGTACGGAAGAGGCGATGCGGGC
>JANTHP010000367.1 GCA_024762395.1 Anaerolineae bacterium
ATCCTCGACTATACTTCGGCCTGGCTGCGCAAGCGCGTCATCGAGGGGCCTCCGGCTGGTCGCCGGGCTAATCCTCTGCGTCGAACGGTAACTGTGGGCTTGCTGACGGTTGGTTTTGCCGCCGCTTTCATCTGGTCGTGGAATGTGTCGCAAATCAATTTTATTGACTTTGTGCGCGGCGCACCGGATGGGATGAAAATGCTCAGAGATTTTGCCGTGCCGGAACTGTTTACCCGTCCCACCGAAGAGTTAAGCGTTGGCGCTACGCTGCCGGTTCCTTGCGGTTCAGGCGAAGGTGAGGCGGCGCAAGTGAACGGTCCCCGCGTCGATCTTTCCCTATCCTGCGGTGATGTGGGCGAACCGCTTACCATACGCGGCCACGAGCTGCCGCCCAATCAAGATGTCTCGGTGCGCTGGGAGCTTTCTGACGGCGCCTACTTGCGCGTGGATAAAGATTGCTGCACTACCGACGAGGCCGGTAATCTGAGCCTGGATACCACAATCCATCCTTTGATGGAGGTTGACCCCGATGCAGGTTATCCTGAACCGGGACAGGTGGTCGTCACCTGGAAAGAGGTCATTGGCGGGCCGCAGCTTAGCGAAGCGTTTAAGGAGGTAAGGCAGCAATCGCTGGTGACGCTGCTGATGGCGCTGCTGGCGACGACGTTAGGCTCCTTCTTTGCTATTCCGCTAAGTTTCTTCGCGGCGCGTAACATCATGGGCGGCCGTCCTGTGGGACAGTCTGTCTATTTTGCGGCGCGCACCGTTTTTAACTTGTGGCGCTCGGTTGAACCGATGATCCTGGTGATTATTTGTATCGCCTGGGTAGGGATTGGGCCGTTTGCCGGGGTGCTGGCATTGGCTATTAACAATATCCCCAACCTGGCCAAGCTCTTCTCTGAGACGATTGAAGAGATTGATACCGGCCCGGTGGAGGCGATTACGGCGACGGGGGCTAACAGGCCGCAGATTTTGGTTTTCGCCATTGTGCCGCAGTTGGTACCGAAGTTTTTGGCTTTTATTTTGTACCAATGGGATATTAATATCCGCATGTCCACTGTTATTGGTTTTGTGGGCGGCGGCGGTATTGGTCATTTCTTCCGTTTGATGGTGGGATTGAACCAATATGCGGCGGCGGGTATGGCTGTCTGGGCCATTGTGATTATGGTCTGGAGTATGGATTATCTGAGCGCGAAGGCGCGTGAGCGGCTGACGTGAAGTTGTTTAGATTGGGCCAATCTCTGAGATTGGCCCAATCTGGCTGGCGATGGTTTGATGGAGGCCTTGTTGGAGGGTAACGGCCGTTTCCCACCCCACCATCTCTTTTGCCCGCGCCACATCGGCAACCTGGACAGCTTCCTCGCCAGGCCGGCCGGGCAAAACGCCAATTTGCGGTTTTCCCCCTCGATTAGCTAACGCATAAATCCGGCGCACAACATCGGCGACACTGGTCAGGTGGCCGGTTCCCAGCTCAATTGTCACACCAGGAGCGAGATTGCCCCCTAGCATGGCGGCAAATCCGGCGGCAACATCATCAACGTAAATCCAATCGCGCTGCTGTGTTCCGGCCGTCATGGGGAAATCTTGCCCGGCTAAGGCGGCGGCGATGGCGGAGGGGATGAGTGCGTTGGCGGGTTGATGGGGGCCGTAAGCCTGGAAGATCATGGCGCCGTGAATGGGCCACTGTTGGGTACGGCCGTACATCTGGCAAAAGTTCCAGGCGGCGGCTTTACTGGCGGCGTAAGGGTTCATCGCTGTGCGCTCGCCGGGGGTGCGGGCGATGATGAGCTGCCGGGTGGTATGCGTTTTTTCAAAGCAGGCGCGGATCAGGTTGAGGGTTCCGGTGATGTTGTGGCGAACGGCCGTGTCCACCCCCAAAAATGGATCCGTCGCCCCCATCGCTGCCAGATGGATAACGGCATCCGGCCTCGCCTCGCGTATCGCCCGCACCGTCAAACGGAAATTTCGCAAATCAGCGTACACCGTATCAAACCGGCTGCGGAGCGCCGCCAGCGGGGCGGGGAATGGCAGGCCGCTCTCAATCTCATGGCGCAAAAGAACAACCTGCTTATCGGCAGCGCCAATCAGGCGCGGTATCAAAGAACGGCCGATAAACCCCGTCCCTCCCGTTACCAAAACGCGCATTTCCAGACCCTAGCCCCCGGTTCCCGGCCCCAAAAACGCTTTGTACCAGGCCATTGTTTCCTTCAAACCATCGGCCAATGAGAATTGAGGCTGCCAATTCAAAACCGTCTTCGCTTTTTCCGATGAAAGGTATTGGTCTTGAATCTCATGCTCTACTTCATCCAGAATGATAGGTTCCAGGTCGGCATAGTCAGAAAGCGCGATGATATTTTCAATCATCTCCAGCACCGAAATAGGGCGCGACACGCCAAAATTAAAAGCTTCCCCTTGTACGTCAGGCCGCGCCAGTTGTTCGGCCAGCGTGATGTAGCCGTAAACAGCATCGCGCACGTAAATATAGTCGCGTTTGAAGGTGCCGTCGGAACGGACAATCGGCCGTTCGCCGCGCAAAACACTGCGCATTGTGCCCGGAATGAGCCGATTCCAGTTCAAATCGCCGCCGCCGTACAGATTGGCAAACCGGGTAACGGCAACAGGCATCTCATAGGTGTGGGCGTAACTGCGGGCAATCAGGTCGGCGCATGTTTTGGAGACATCGTAAGGATATTGGCCGTCCAGCGGCGTTTCCTCCCGGTAGGGTAGTTCCGTTTGCGGCCCGTATGCCTTATCGCTGCTGGCAACAAGGATGCCGTGTACTGTAGGATTGTGCCGCGCCGCTTCCAGAACCGTCCATGTTCCCTTGATATTGGTCTCGAAGGTGGAAATTGGGGCGCGATTGGCAATGCCGACCTGGGTTTGGGCAGCCAAATGGAAAATAATTTCCGCTTCGTACTCGGCCATAACCCGGTTCATTGTCGCATAGTCACAAATATCGCCCCGCGCGATAATGATTTGGTTGATGGTTCCGGTGCGAATCAGAAGGGATTGAGGCACATCGTCGCGGATGAGGCCGACGACATCGGCGCCCAGAGCGACGAGTTCGGCGGTGAGCCAGGAGCCTAGCAGCCCGGCCGCGCCGGTTATGAAAACACGTTTGTCTTGCCAGAATTTTGTATCCAATGTGTTTCTCCGTCTGAGGGGCGACGCACTTGTATGAACATTCAGAAAATAAATCGGTAAACCGCAGATGACGCAGATTTCGCAGATTAGCGCCATATACCAGAGAAAAATCTGCGTCATCTGCGAAATCTGCGGTTAAATCTCATTACCGATTTAATTCTTTAACTTCCATTCAAGTGCGTTGCACCTGAGTCGTTACCAAACTTTCCAGGGCCGGGTTTCTTGCCACGCCTTTTTTAGTTTCAGGGCGTCTTTTAATGTTTTCATGGATTGCCAGTAGCCGGTGTGTTGGTACAGCATGAGCTGCCCTTCATTCATAAGTTGGGGCATGACGTCGGTTTCCATTAAGCCTTCATGGTAGTTTTGTTGGATGATGTCCAGCATTTTGGGTTCAAACAGCATAAATCCGCCGTTGATCCAGTAGGGGAGGGGTGGTTTTTCCTCGAAGGCGATGACCTGGTTGTTCTCGTCGGCTTCTATTTTGCCGTATTGGGAGTTGAAGCGGATGCCGGTGATGGTGGCGGTTTTGCCATGATTGAGGTGGAAGTTGACGAGGGCGTTGAGGTCAATATCGGCGACGGCTTCGCCGTAAGCGGTGAAGAAACGGCCGTTTCCCAAATAATCCGCCACTCTCAGCAGCCGCACGGCCCGCCCCACATCTAACCCCGTGTCTACCATCGTCACCTCCCAGGGCGGATGTTCATACCCGCCGGAAAATGTTAGATGCGGATGGCAGTTATCGCTGCCGGGATCGGCGAGATGGATGGTCGTATCTCGTGTCATTGCTTCATATTCTAAAAAGTAGCGGCGGATTTGGTCGCCTTGATGCCCCAGCGCCAAAATGAACCGGTTGAACCCTTGCGCCGAAAATATCTGCATGACGTGCCAGAGTAACGGCCGTCCGCCAATATCAATCAACTCTTTCTTCGTCAGTGTGCTGCCCATGCGGGTTCCCTGCCCCCCGCAGACAATCACAACGGGAATATCATCCATAAAACCTCGGTAACCGCTTGAGAAATTGTGAATTGTGAATTGTGAATGTGGTCTTCTATTCATCATTCATCATTCATCATTCATCATTCATCATTCATCATTCATCATTCATCATTCATCATTCATCATTCATCATTCATCATTCAAATTGATCATAGCACAGCCATTTCCCCCCTGCCACCTGCGTTGACGGTGGGCGGCGGGATTGCTAGAATCCATATGGTATCGTGTGCCAGGCTAACCGTTCCGACGACATTAAGGCCATCTAAGCCGCCTGGAGTTAGGAGTACGTTTGCGGGGATGTTTCGGGAATTGGAATTCCCGAAACTGGAAGTAAATAATGGCGGCTCTTTGGGAATTCGCGGGGTTTTAGGTTGCGAGTGGCGAGTAGCGGGTGGGGCGTCCAGAGAACATACTCGCTACCCGCCACTCGCCACCCATA
>JANTHP010000368.1 GCA_024762395.1 Anaerolineae bacterium
TTTATAAGATTTTTAACTGAGCCTGGCGATGTGGTTTTAGATATTTTTGCCGGGTCAAATACCACAGGCGCGGTTGCTGAGGTGGAAGGGCGGAAATGGCTTGCTTTTGAGGAAAGATTGGATTACCTGGCGGCATCTACATTCCGTTTTGTCCAACCGGATTGCGAAGTAGAAGATATGAAAAGTATATATGACGGGGTGTTTTCTGGAAATCAAACGGACCTTGCCAAGTATATGATTCAGCCAAGCTTGTTTATGTTGATGGAATCAAGTGAAGAATATGAAGTAAACCAAGAATAAGGATGAAGGATGAAAGATGAAGGAAACGGCCGTTTTTCATGCCAGCCGCCGGGCAATTAAGGGTGTGCTACGAGACGGCCGTCCCCCCCCCTACCAGTGCCACCGAGAAACGGCCGTTTTCTCTGCCAGCCACCGGGAAATTGAGCGTGTGTTGCGAGACGGCCGTTCCCTTCACAATTCACAATTCACCGTTCACCATTCACAATTCGGCACGGCCGTTCCCTTTTATGCTACAATCTTCTTGAGGTAACGAGCCATGCAAATCATTTTCACGCGGCACGCCCGCCAGCGCATGAAGCAACGAAAGGTGACTGAGGAACAGATTCAGGAAACCTTATTGAACCCGGATGAAATCGAAACGGGGGATAATGGCGGCGATATGGCGATTCGTCGGTACGGCGGGCGCGAAGTGCGCGTCGTGTATAATGAACCTGAAGAAGATGTTTATATCATCCTGACAGTGATAAAGCCGCGCGTTCGACGCCGGTGAGGATTTGAAGATGCAAATTGATTACGACCCGGAAGCTGATGCGTTATACGTTCATTTTCGTGAAGGCGAGGTAGATGATACGCGCCGGATTAGCAAATATATTTACGTAGATGAAGACAAATCAGGGCAGCCGCTCGGATTGGAAATCCTTTTTGCCAGTCGGGCGCTGGCCGGTCAAGATATGACCAGCGTTACTGTAAACATTAGTCGGGCAGCCCAGGCCGCAGATTAAACTAACAAAGCTGCCTGGTACGGCCGTTCCCTTCACCATTCACAATTAACCGTTCACCATTCACAATTCGGTACGGCCGTTTCCCCTTCTTACCCCATTCCCGCCACCAACCGCCAAAATCGCCACCAGCGGTAGAAGCATGTGAGTTATGGATGTAACACCTGAAGATTCAAATGCAATTCAAACGGGTCAAAATCCCGGTCGGCGTGTAAAAGCATCAACCCATTCTCAATGCAAAACGTGGCAATAAGACAGTCCATAGTCTTGCGAATGGTTATCCCGCGGGCGCGCAAGGCGCGATAATTGACGGCGCTTTGGATGGCAATGCGCTGCCCCACCATTGGCATCATGGGAAAGTTCAGCAGGGCGCTGCGGGCTTGCTCAAACGCTTGCTGGCGGCGAAATCCTTGCAGCACTTCGGTCAAAATCAGATCGCCGATGACGATAGCTTGTTGGCCTAAAGCGGCATCCAGGTAATCCGTTTGCGGGGATGGACGGCCGTTAAAAAAATCAATCCACACCGACGAATCAACTAGCAGGCTCAAAACGTCCCTCCCGCATCGAGTCCAAATCGCCTTCCCAGCGCAATTTGCCGCGCAGTTCGCGCACCTGGGTCTGCTCCTTCATTTGGATGAGTGTCCGTAACGCTTCTTCGACAACCGCTCGTTTTGTTTTGAGACCTGTCAGCCGTTTTGCTTGTCCAATCAATTCCTCATCAATAACAATATTTGTACGCATAAATCGCCTCCGATGTGTATATTATTGGTGGTTTATGTGTATTTTGCAAGCGTTTGGATCAAACTCCGACCGCCAACCGCCAGATTAGGGTAACGAAGAAGGTAATGATAAATTCCATTATACATAAAAACGGCCGTCCCCCTTCACAATTCACAATTCACAATTCACCGTTCACCATTCACAATTCATTACGGCCGTTTCCCCTCAAAACGCCAGCCATTCCACACAGGGTAGGTTCACAGCAGCGCGATTTGGTACATCGCGTAGAACGATTTGGCAAATTGTTTTACGAAAACGCGGCCATCCTTGTTTGTCGCACTACTGGAACGCGGATGATGCAGCTCGCGCTGATTCATGTTGGTGGGAAGGCGCATTTTGTGCGAAGTGGTCCAGCAACAGCCGGTGGCGGAAGGTGTAGCCGCCGCCCACTTTTTGCAGCAAAACGCAATCGGCAGCACAGTCGAGTAGCTGTGCATAATTGAGAGGGACGTGTCGCCCACGCCACAGCAACAGGCGCAAAATGAAATGTTTGAGCAGGTCGTTAAATCCGTGAACAGTTCCTGCCAATATGCCCAGCACAAGACCGGTGTGGAGGCCGGAATATAGGTTGACGGTAACGGCCGTTAACAGCACCGACGGAACCCCCGTCACAAGCGCCGCTTTCAACCCATTTTGAGCCGCAATCCACATTCCTTCGTTGGGACGATTCCTGATTTCAGTCCGTTTATCCGTTAAGCCGCCCAGCAAAAAGAAGAAAAGGCCCATATTGAGCAGATTTGTCATTCCCTCAACGGCCGCAGGATTACGCAGCCAAATAATTGCTGACCAAATCAATGATAACGTTCCCCCTACCGCCCCTAAAATAAAAGCGTTGCGCCACGACCATTTTAACGCGCCTCTAATTCTGATTTCGGTTTGAAAACTTTGCCCATATTGCAGACCGCCAAAGGTCAATATTTGCCCAAACGCCGCCATGCCGCCAAAAAACAAAGCCAACGGCAGCTCATCGGTACGCAAAAGGGGAATTGTAACGGCCGTCCACGCCGCCCCACTTTCAAGCAGCAGTTGCAGCCCTCCCAGCCGCTGGTCAATACGAGCCTCATCACCACGCCGCTGGCGCCACAGAAAAAACAACCCGCTGGTCATTGTTGCCAGCAGCGCGGCGCCAACATTGAGCCAAAACAGTGAAAACAGTTGGTTTATAGGTTCAGTGGTGATGCCAAAAATGGCAGAAAATTGGGTCAAGAAGTGGATTTTGATGTAGGGGGGATTGAAGCCGATAAGCTGGATAAAGCTCCAGTTGATTAATGTGCCTAGCACAACGGGAATACCTGTGTGTGACAAAAAGAGATAGAGCCACTGCAAACGGCCGTTTCCCGCAAAAGCGTGGGAGTCGTTGCCCAACCAGCTTGGCTGCATCTGTTCAATTAAAAAGAGGGATTGATTGTGTCGCCCCATTTGTCGTGCCAGCCAGCTTAATTGTGCAGACAGTTCAGCAGTGTCAACCAGATTGCCTCTTTTTGTTTGCTGTCGTTCAAACATGCGCTGCACATATTGATCAAAGAGGGCGCTGCGGGTAAAGGTTGTCGTTTCAGGCGACTCGCCATGACGGCCGTTAAAGGCCGTTTGCATCATATTCAAATTGAGGGGAGATTGGGCGATTTCGAGCAATGCTTCATCCTCAAAAATCGCTTCAACGAGGGATGGCGGCGCATATTGGCGAATTTGGGTGGTGGTTAACGGTCGTATCAACACCGCCCCATTTAATTGCAAACGGGCATTATCATCATGCACCGCTATTTCATAGGCCGCTTGCCGACAGCAAACGGCCAAATCGGCCAAGCCATGCGTTTGACGGAAGTCGTTGATGGCGGCGATACAGTTGGGGCGACGCTCGGAGGGCATTTCATCGAGGCCATCCAGCAAAAACAACAGCCGGTCATCGGCCAGCCAACTGCGCCCGATGCGGCGCGGCATTTGGTATTTGGCAATCATCTCTTCGACCGCCCATTCGCCAATGGGGAGCTGTTTTTCTGCCCAACTGCTTAAATTGAGAATGACAGGGATGGGTTGATGCTCATCCTCGTCGGCCATGGCCAACAGATAATTGGCTAATTCGACGAGGTTGATGGTTTTCCCAGCGCCGGGTGCGCCCAAGATGAGCAAAGCGCGGTCGGCGTTGCGAAAGGCGCGGTAGATATTGGCCGCGTCAGCATTGTGCCGCCCATCCAACACATCGTCCCAAGGATGGTTGATTGTCTCGTTGACGCATTCTAGCTTGAGGTTGATAAAGGTTTGCTCGTTGTGTAAAGGGGCAAGCAGACCATCTACCCAAAAACGGCGCACTTTTTCGATGAGAACGCGGCGGCTGCGCTGGTCGGGCGTTTCAACAAGCGCAACGGACGCTGAGCCTGTCGAAGCGTCTGCTGCCCGCTGTTGGCACAATTGTTGGTAATGGGCGGTCGTTTCCGGCAGGGGCGGTGCGCCCAGGTCTTTTTCTAACAGGTCGGTCAGGGATTGGTACTGGTTGTGAACGGCCGTCCACTCTTTTAATTCGGCGTAAAGCTGCATGAGCTGGCGATGGGCGGGTTCGTGTAGCGGGTCTAAATTGAGCCAGCGGTGGGCGTGGGTAACGGCCGTTTCCCACTGCCGCAGCGCTTGATAATGCGCCGCCAATCGTTTCAACGCCGTCGCCAAATCGCGCCGCAGCGCCTCCCCCTGAATAAACGCCCACTCGTTAAAACCGGCGCTGTCCCGCAGGGTGAAGCCATGCAAAAAATCGGCCTGGTACAAGGCGATTCCTTTTTCGACCTTC
>JANTHP010000369.1 GCA_024762395.1 Anaerolineae bacterium
TCCAACGACATCCTGGTAGATGGCGACACCATCAAAGGGGATGCGCGCCGGGCCACCGGCATCGTGCCTAATCGGGCGATGCGGCTTGATCCGGTTGTCGGCGATGTGGCCTTAACCGACCCCATCGGCGGCAGTGCAGCCTTCTGCGATACGCAGGTGCGGTTGGAGAAGGTGTGAGGGTGAAGCGTAAAACGTGAAACGTGATGCGTAAAACGTGAAACGTGATGCGTGAAACGTGAAACGTGATGCGTAATCCGTAATCCGTAATCCGTGATGCGTGATGGTTGTCGCGCATCACGTTTTATGATGTAGGGGCGGGATGGCGCGGCTATGATTTAGGCTAAACAAACGGCCTCGTCTCCGCGCCATCTCGCCCGGCCCCAACAACAATGCGCGTAGGGGCGGGATGGCGAGGTATGATTTAGGCTAAACAAACGGCCTCATCTCCGCGCCATCTCGTCCCATGCAAGGCAGGGCGAGATGGGCGGGACGGAACGCCGTTCGCCTGGCAAAGATCGCGGCCCGCCTATCCCGCCCCTACCGATGAATTGTGGTGCGCGAACAAATTGTCATGCCTGCGCAGGCAGGCATCCATTCATTTGGATTCCCGCCTGCGCGGGAATGACAATTCTTGACAGGTTATTCATACACCCGATGAATTGTGGTAAATGGAGATGAGAATGAAAAGAAGATATTATTTTCTGATCGGATTGGCGCTGATTGTGGGGGCGGTTTTTTTGTCGGCCTGCCAGACGGAGACGGCCGTTTCCGCCCCTGAATTAGCCGTAACTGTGACGCCGGATACGGCCGTTTACCGCCAAAAAGTAGACGCTGCTGAAGCCGCCTACCAATCCAGCCAGTTCGACGAAGCGATGGCCTTAGCCAAAGAAGCCGTTCAACTCAAACCCGGCGACGAAACGGCGTGGTCAATTTACCAGCAAGCGGCCGTTGCCGCCGTTGGCGACGATTATTTGCGGAACTTGCCCGACCACCGCTACCGCAAAGACACGCTGCACTTCCTCGCCGACCAGGCCAACGGGATGCAGTACGCCATCATTGACGTGCGTGAACCGGACGAATACGCCGCCGACCATATCGAAAACGCCGTCAACATCCCCCTGCACGACCTGCTGCAAAACCTGGATTTGCTGCCGGAAAGCAAGTCCGCGCCGATTCTGCTGTACTGCCATACACAAAAACGCGCCACCCACGCCCTCGTCGTCCTGCGCGAACTGGGCTACACCAATGTCTGGAATTTAGATGGCGGCTGGGCAGCCTACCAGGAATGGACGGCCGTTAATCCCCTACCCACACCCGGCCCTACCGCCACCCCAGAACCGGAACCGCCGAGCTGCTAACTTCACAATTCACAATTCACAATTTACAATTCACAATTATGAACCTCCTCCTCGCCTTCCCCCCCTTCCACACCCCGGCCTCCCCGCCGTTTGGCTTGGCCTGCCTGAAAGGGGCATTGGCGGCGGCCCGACCGGAAACGGCCGTTACCGTGCGCGATTGGAACCTGGCCTTCTTCCGCCGCTGGCTGAACGAGGAGATGCCTGACCTGTGCCACCTGCACCCCAACTACCTGCTGGGAACCGTCTGCCCGTCGCTGCTGCTGCAAAACGGGCTGGGGGCGCGGCTGCTGGCCGATTTGCGCCGCCTGCCCACGACGCCGGAGGCGCAGGCCGAGTACATGCAGGCCGCCCGCATTTTGGACGACGTGTACAACCGGCTGGCCCACTTTTACCACGACATCCTCTTCCCGGTAGTCGAGGGACGGCAAAAACTAAGCCGCCGCGCCGCCGACGCCCTGTTTGGCGCCGAATTGGCCGAAATTGCAGCGGCGCAGCCCGACGTTGTCGGGTTTTCCATTTTGGCGGAGCAGAATTTGCTCTACGCGCTGGCGTTGGGGCAGGTGATTAAACAGCGATTTAACATCCCCGTCATGCTGGGCGGGGCGATGATGTCCCATTTAGACCCGGTTGAACTGCTGGCGGCCTATCCCTGGCTCGATTTCGTCTTTTTTGGCGAGGCGGAAGGCAGTATTGTGGAGTTTGTAGACGCCTGGCCGACGGGCGATTTTAGCGGGATTGGGGGATTGGCCTGCCGGGAAAACGGCCGTATCAACCAACACCAACACGCCCTGCCGCTGGACATCAGCCAACTGCCGCCGCCTGATTTCGGCGATTACCCGCTGGATGAGTACATCGCCCCGGAGCCGGTTTTGCCGATCATCACCAGCCGGGGCTGTTACTGGGGCAAGTGTACGTTTTGCAGCCACACACGGCCGTATGGCCCCATCGTCCGTATGCGCAAACCGGCCGAAGTCATTGCCGAAATGGAACACCAGATAGAACAGTATGGTGTACGCCGTTTCCTCTTTGTAGACGAAGCCATCTCGCCGCGCATGATGCGCCATCTCAGCCAGATGATTCTGGAGCGCGGGCTGGAGGTGCAGTTTGGCATGGAAGGGGTGCGCGTGGAGGAGGCGTTTGACGCCGATTTGCTGCGGCAGGCGAAGCAGGCCGGGCTGCGCTGGGTCTACGTGGGGATCGAATCGGCCAACCAGCGGCTGCTGGATTTGATTAAGAAGGAGATTACGATTGAGCGCGTGGAGCGGTTCATCGAAACCTGCCGCGAAGTGGGCGTCATCCCCCAACTGTCGTTCATCGTCGGCCTGCCCAGCACGACGGAGGCGGAACTGCGCGACGAGATCGCCTTTCTCAAGCGGCATCCGATGGACAGCTCCTCGTTTGTGCTCATGCTGGGATCGCCGCTGCACCTGCGGGCGGCCGAGTTTGGCGTGCGCGTGGAGGATAAGCAGGTGTTGTACGCCACGCCCAACGGCGTCGTCCACGCGCCCCGTTTTTATTTCACGACGGAAACAGGGTTGTCGCCGGTGCAGGCGGACGCCATCGTGGAAGCGTCCGGCCCTTACCCCAAAATGCGCCCCCATTTGGGCGAGGTTCACGCCCTGCTGTTGGGGGATACGGACTTTTTTGCCTTGGACGGCCGTCCTCAGGCTCCGGCAGCAGGCGAGGAGATAGCTTTGCAGACGCTGGCGGGGCAAAAACGGGCGAATGGGGTAGACGGCCGTTGGTTCCTACACACATCCGGCTGTCTGGAAGCGGCGGGGCGGCTGGAGGAAGCGGCGACGGTAATTCAGGCGGGGCTGGCGGCGGAGAAACGGCCGTCCCCCGAACGAGACGGGCTGCTTCTACACCTGGCGACGCTGCTCAACCAATCGGGGCGGCATCGAGAGGCGCTGCAATTGCTGGGGAAGGGAAACGGCCGTCGCGCCCCCATCCCGGCGGCGTGGCGTGGCGAACGCGCCCGCGCCTGGTTCGCCCTGGACAATCCGGCCAAAGCGTCCCGCGAAATCGAGGCCATGCTCAAAGCGGGGTACGAACTACGCTGGATTTACCACATTTTGGGCTTGTGTTACGAGCAGTTGAACCGGCCGCAAAAGGCATTGGCGGCGCTGGACAAAGCGGAGGCCCGCGACTGGTTGGAACCGGAGATTAACGAGACGAAAGCGCGGATTTTAGAGGGGAACGGCCGTGCCGCCGAGGCCCAATCGGAACGAGAAAAGGCCGCCCGTAAACGACGCCATTTAGGCGCGTAGGCCAAGTTTGCAAACTTGACCTACATTTTGGAGGAAAGAGATGAATACCAGGCAAAAACAGGTCGCCGTTGTGGTCGTGATTGCGATTATCCTTTGGTTTGTGATCGCACCGCCACACTGGTGGTTAAACCTGACCAAACAAGTAGATTTGACTGATGCGGCGACAACCGGGGAACAGTTGGTGCAAGAATATGGATGTGCCAACTGCCACATCGTCGGCAGCGAGGGCGCGTTGAAAGCGCCTAATTTAAACACGATCATGTCACGGTTAGATGATGTTTCCGTCCGCCTGTGGCTGCGAAACCCGCGGGCGGTAAAAGGGAACACGGCCATGCCCAATTTCCATTTGTCGGACAGTGAAATTGATGCGATTGTGGCCTATCTGGAACTGTTAAACAATCGAGAGTGAAAATAATGAACTTAGACGCAATACTGGAAAAATCATCTTCCCGACACCGGCATTTGTGTCCGCGCCAGGTATTGGGGGCGCGGATGGGGCTGGCGGGCGCGGCGGCGCTGGGGGTAGACGTGCCCCAGCGTAACAAGCGGCTGCTGGTCATCGTGGAAACGGACGGCTGTTTTGCCGACGGTGTGGCCGCGGCGACAGGCTGCGAGATGGGCCATCGCACGCTGCGTCTGGCCGATTATGGCAAAATCGCGGCGACGTTTGTGGATGTGAAGACGGGAACGGCCGTACGCATTTTCCCCCGCTCCGACGTCCGCCAAAGGGCCAGAGAGTACGCCCCGGAAGAGCGGAAGCATTATTTTGCCCAATTGGTCGGCTACCAGCGGATGCCGGAGGCGGAACTGCTGGAGATTCGGCCGGTGGTGCTGGCGACACCGGTGCGGGAGATTGTCAGCCGGGCCGGGGTGCGAGTGAACTGCGCCATCTGCGGCGAAGAGATTAT
>JANTHP010000370.1 GCA_024762395.1 Anaerolineae bacterium
TGAAGTGACAGTCACGGGGCGTAAAATCTTGGGTAAACTAAGGCCGTTCGCCCCGTGACTGTCACTTTGGTTCAACTCATTTGAAATGCACCCTTTGTTAAATCGTTCCCGCTTTGTCCCCTAATGTTAATCGCGTATTGCCAGTCCGACAAGGTGAAGACGCCGCTCGTCAGGCAGTTTTTCTTCAAACCAGGCCATGAGACGGAAAAGGACGGGGGTAAAGGCAAGGTAGGTGGGGTCGGGGACGGCGTGGAGTTGGGCCAGGTGGAGGTTGTTGGATTGGCATAGCTGGCGCAATACGGCCGTTTCATTGGCCCGGTAATAAGTGGGAAAGGCGTCGGCGGCGGCACGGCCGTAAAACCGCTCTACAATGCGCCCTTGCACGCGGGCAAACCGGCCCAGCCCCCGATTGAGGGCAGAGAGGGGATGACGGCCGTTCGGAGTGATGAAAACGAACGCTCCGCCCGGTTTCAGAACCCGGCTGATTTCGCGGAAGGTGTGGGACGGCCGTTCCAGATGCTCCAAAATCCAACCGGCATAAGCCACATCAAACGAAGCGGCGGCAAACGGGACGGCATCGCTAAAAGCGGCAACGCGGGGTAAATTCAACCGATGTTCCCGCAGCGATGCCCAATCCGGGTCCAGCCCGGCCATTTGCGGCAGCGGATGGCCTAACTGCTCCACCAGCCCGCCGCGCCCGCAGCCAATATCTAAAATGCGGGAGGACGGCCGTAACTGCGACCGCACCAAATCGGCAAACAATTCCGTCGCCGGACGCCAGCTGGGGCGCAACTGCCGGTACTGTTCGCGCAGTTCATTTTGCCGGTCAAGGGAAAGCATCAGCCGCTAGCAGCCTTCGCTCCGCGTCTCTCTTTGGCGCGGTAACGCTCCAAATGGTAGAAAGCGGTGACGACGAGGGCATGGGTAATACGGCCGTCTCCAATCATCCCTGCCACATCCGCCAAATCCGCCTCCTCCACCGCAATATCCTCAGCCCCATCAAACTGGGGCGTTTGCACCCAGCGCGCATTCAGCGCCAGGTAAGTGTGACATTTGTTATTCAAAAACGCCGGATTAGGGTCAACCGTGCCAATGTGGATGATTTCATCCGCTTCGTAGCCTGTTTCCTCAAGCAGTTCGCGCCGGGCGGCAACTGATGGGTCCCCATCCGCCAAATCTACAATGCCGCCGGGAATTTCTACCGTCACCTCCCCCGTGCCATGCCGGAATTGGTGAATGAGGACAACCTTTCCTTCCGGCGTCAGCGGGATGACATTAACCCAATCATCGGCATCCAATACAAAAAAATCATGCTCGCGCCCCGTGCGCGGCGAAACCCGCCTATCCTGCCGCACCGTAAAAATACGGTAATCTGCTAATTGCTTACTGGCTAATTTTTTCCAGTTTTGAACCATATTGAATACACCTTATCATGAGAAAATGGAGTTCCCGGAGAATTTTGGCGATTGTAGGTAGTAGATGGTTGCAAGTCAAGCCGTAATTATGCTTTAATATGATCAACTTATCTTGATGTTCTACAAACTCAAAGCTGCCGCCGCTATCATTATCGCCGCAACAGGTGTTGTTACGGCCGTATCATATGTCTCCTAAAAATTGGGCGTTATTTAGACAGCGCATCACGGAGCATTTTAGCGTGGAGGAACTGCGCACGCTTTGTTTTGACCTGGGAATAGAGTATGCCGCTTTAGCGGGTAGGAGCAAAGAGGCTAAAATCCTGGAGCTTTTGCGGCTGCTCCAACGCAACGATCGCTTCCCCCAACTCATCGAAGCGCTGGAAGAAGAACGGCCCGTTGTTAACTGGCGCGAACTTGTTCCCAAAACGAGCCGGCCTGATTCTACTTTTTCAATAGGTAAATACACTTTTTTGTTTGTAGTAATTGTTACCGTCGTCTTTGTGATGGGGTACGCGCTTGTAAAAAACACCCGGCTTAAACCGGACGATGAGCTAACGCCAACGCTTGAGCCAGTAAACAGCGCCGTCAATGAGACAATTCAACGGCTTCCCACATCCGTTCCCATCGCACCGCCGTCCAATACGCCTGTGCGCGTTTTGGCGACAAAGGAGATGATTGCAGAAACGGCCGTGTCTGGACGACTTCTTTTTAGCCTGCACCCTAATGATGCAATCAGCCAGGTCAATATCTGTGTTTTGGCAGGCAATAACGAGTTAACTTGTTTGGGACAAGGGGGCTTTTACCCCGTCTGGTCGCCAGATGGGTCAGAGATCATTTTTATGCAGCAAGGGATGGGCGAACCATCCAAAATTTACCGAATGGCTGCCGATGGTTCCAACCCCAGTCAGGTAATAATTCCAGAAGCGTATAAAAATCCTCGTCAACCTGATTGGTCTGGAGACGGCCGTTCCCTCATCTTTATTGCTGAACTAGAAACGCACGACCTGTTTATATGGGATTTTGCAAACGAAAGCACACGCCGGCTAACCAAAAATTCAGACTTTGAACTTAACCCGGATTGGTCGCCGACGGCCGTCTCCTCGCCGCAAGTTCTTTATGTGTCATGGTATGGCGATCCGCCAGTCAAAGGTATCTTCAGCCTGGCGGTAGAAGCTCCTTCAGAAGACGCGCGCCAACTGCGCTTCGCTGCCGCCTCCGCGCAAGAAACAATCAGCTCCCCCATATGGTCGCCAAACGGCAAACAGATCGCCTTTATTTATGAGCGCGATACGCAAGCCATTTGTGTACTACCTGTGGCTGATACAACCTCACCAAAATGTTTTGACACGGCGGTTGATGAACGCGGATTGGCCTGGTCGCCAGACGGCCGTTCCCTTGCTTACATTGTTAATACAGACGAAGAAACTCGAATCCTACAACTTGATATTGATTCGGGCAGCATTTCCGAATTGTTCAAACAAAAAGGCTATAAAATTGCCGGCCTCTCATGGCAAGAATAACGATTAGAAACCATTCGTTTAATGATAATCGCGGTATCCTATAGGTTCGTTCGCTTGTAACTTTTTGATTTTAGACAGCGCATTTCAGGGATTCCATGCCCAAAGCGCCAAAGTTATTAACGATTGGACTCATTATGACGCCGCAATGGAGGTTTATTCGATGTCAAAACCTAAAGACGATAAAGACAGGGGAGTTGAAGAGCTAACTATCCGGATTGAAACCCAGATCGTCAAATCTTCAAATGAATTTGCAGAACAATATGAGGTGGCTTTTGATAGTTGGGTTGGCATTAACTTGTCCAATGCCATCATCGCAATGCAAATAACCCGCCGCCGGGCTGAAAACAAACCGCCAGAATTAGAATATGAACCTCAGCCCGATTTGATAGGCGATGAAACTCCGCCAGCATTCATCATTCCTTTTGGACCGATACCTGCGTTACAAAGACCCCACTCACTCCAGGATGCAGCCGGAAATGTTGACAAACGGCAATACAGCGATGATGACAGGCCCCCAACAATCGAACTTTTACCAGATAGTAACCCTGGCGGTTACTGGACTCATACAGTCGCCCCCGGTGAAACATTGAGCACCATTGCCGGACAATACTACAACAATCCGTCCCAATATCTGCTTATTGCTTCGGCTAACAACATCTATTCGCCATATGTAATTTATGTTGGGCAAACCTTGATTGTGCCTAAACCGGAGTTAAGCAACGAACAGGTAAATTCGATTTCTGGCGGTGGGGAATGCGCGGCATGGCGCTATTACACTGTGCAGCCGGGCGATACGTTGAGCGCTATTGCCGGACAATTTTACGGTGTATCTAGCGAGTATTGGCGTATTGCCAATTGCAATAACATTTTGCCGCCCAGTTATGCCATTTACGTTGGCGACAGTCTGGCTATCCCGGCGCGATATGTATAAATGCCTTGTGGTCAAGCAAGCGTATTCCTGGTTCGCAGCCGTTGAATGGCGTCGCGGGCGCTGGCGAAGGCGATTTCCGGCAAATCATGCAGGCAGAAGAAGCCGGCCTGAGCGGCGTCGTCCCCGGCTTGCAGGTCGCCGCCCAGCAGCCGGGCGCGGTAGAGGATGAAGATGTTTGCGCCTGGCCCGGCGGCGTTAGGATTGAAGTAGACGTCAATCAATTCTTCGATTGCGACGTGTAAATTGGTTTCTTCCAGGGCTTCACGCACGGCCGTTTCCTTGGGGTCCTCGCCTCTATCTAAAAATCCGGCGGGAACGCTCCATTTTCCTTTTTGCGGCGGCACGCTGCGTTGAACCAACAGCAGTTTGTCGTCTTCTACCACAAACACGCCGACGCCTACTTTGGGATCGGTGTAATGGACATAGCCGCAGTCGGGGCAAACGCGGCGCGGTTTATCGCCTACAACCTTTGTGATCAATGGTGCGGCGCATAATGGACAGTAGGCAAATTCTTCGGGAGCGGAGTTGGGCATAGTTATAGTTGTTAGTTGATGGTTGTTAGTAGTTAGTTGATGGTTGTTAGTTGTCGTACATCAGTACATCGTGAAAATTTATAACTGAACATCCATCAGTACATCGTGAAGCACCTTAACAACCGAACCATCGATA
>JANTHP010000371.1 GCA_024762395.1 Anaerolineae bacterium
CGCCCAGGTCCCCATCTTACCGGTTGGATTGGTGAACAATGATGTATTGTTTGCTAACGTGAAAAAACTAAGCCCAACGACCATCGAAGTGCGAATTGTCAAACCATTCATGCTGCCGTACATCGGCCGGCGAGTACAGAGCCGCGATTTACCGGCGTTTACCCATTTCATCATGGCCCACATCGCTGCCCAGTTGCCAGAGCGGTATCATGGTTATTACGCCGACAGCCCGGTATTGGCTGCGCTGCTGGCTGGCGAAGACGCATGGGCTGCGGCGCAGCTAAACGGCCGATTTGCAAACTCGCCTACACAACCGGCTGTGTTATAATCATTCGCTGGTTTTTAGAGATTGAATGGGATTGTTGCCAGAGGTGACAGTCACTTCCCAAGTGACTGTCACCTCTGGCAATTCTGCGAGAATATGAAATTATCCGTCATTATTTGCTGCTACAATGAAAAAGCTACCATCGAAGATGTTATCGCCAAAACCCAGGCAGTGGATTTAGGCCTAGGCTGGGATCGCGAAATCATCGTTGTGGACAATTTTTCAACCGATGGCACACGCGAGATATTACAAAAAATAGATGATCCTGAGATTCGAGTCATTTTTCATGAACGCAACATGGGAAAAGGTACATCTATCCGTACCGGTATTGCCAACATGAGCGGCGATTACTTCTTCATTCAAGATGCGGACAGCGAATATAACCCGTTTGAACAACGCAAATTTACCGACAAAGCCAAAGAAACCAACGCGCCGGCCATTTTTGGGTCACGCATTTTAGATGGCATTATCAAGTCGCAGTATCGGCGCACATTGATGGGCAATCGCTTTTTAACCTGGATGCACAATTTCTTGTTTGGTCATCGCATCACCGATGTAGCCACCGCTTCCAAAATGGTAAGAGCCGATGTGGCCCATTCCCTGAATTTAACGGGAACCAGCTTTGACCTGGATTTTGAACTACCCAACAAAATCGCCCTGGCTGGTTACGATATTATAGAAATCCCCATTCAGTACGACCCGCGCACGTATGCCGAAGGGAAGAAAATTGGCTGGAAAGACGCCATCGAGGCTGTTTTGATTATGCTGCGAAATCGGCTGGGGTTGTCGCCTGTGTTTAAGACGGAGTAGCGAAGCGGCGAAGTAGCGGAGTTGCGGCGTTTTTACTCCGCAACCTCGCAACTCCGCTACAGAGTAAATGCTATGAAAATTGTTATCACTGGTTCTATCGCTTTTGATTATTTAATGTCTTTTCCCGGCAAGTTCGCCGATATGATTTTGCCGGAGCAGTTGCAAAACATCAGCCTCAGCTTTTTGGTGGATTCGATGCAGAAGCAGCGGGGCGGGGTGGCGCCGAACATTGCGTATACGATGGCTTTGCTGAACGGCCGTGCCACCATCATGGCTACAGCCGGACAAGATTTCACCGATTACCGGGCCTGGTTAGACGCGCAAGGCGTAGATACCTCCGCCATCGTCGAGATTGAGGATGACTTTACGGCCTCTTTCTTTGTCAACACTGACCAGGACCAAAACCAAATCGCCAGCTTTTACACCGGCGCAATGGCCCATGCCGGTCGGCTCACTTTTGCCGAATACGCCCCCGATGCCGATTTAGCCATCATCTCCCCCAACGATCCCGGCGCGATGTTGGCTTACGCTGACGAATGTAAGCAGCTCGACATTCCCTACATCTACGACTCCAGCCAGCAAACCATCCGCCTCAGCGGCGAAGAATTGTATGCCGGATTAGATGGCTGCTACCTGCTCTCCGTCAACGATTACGAGTTTAACCTCATTCAAGACCGCACCGGCTTGAGCGAGCAAGAAATCATGGACAAAATCGGCGGGCTGCTGGTGACAAAGGGCGCGGAAGGTTCTCGTTTGGTCATGGATGGGCGGGAATATCATATCCCGGTCGTTCCACCGCACAAAGTAGTGGAGCCAACCGGCGCCGGTGACGCTTATCGCGCCGGATTGATGCGAGGGATGCAGCTTAATTTGCCCTGGGACATCGCCGGGCGGATGGGCGCGTTGGCCGCGACGTATGTTTTGGAACAGACAGGCACGCAAAATCACCGCTACACCCCGGCGGAATTTGTGGCGCGTTACCGAGAGAATTTTGATGATGAAGGGGCGTTAGACAAACTAGCAGCGAGTGGCGAGTAGCGAGTGGCGAGTAAACAGTACTCGCCACCCGCACCCGCTGCTCGTTACCATTTTTAAGGAGATTTTTTATGGAATTTGATATTAAAAACCCAGACTTGGCTACCGGCGGCCGGCACCGGATTGATTGGGCTGTGCAGGAAATGGCTGTTTTGCGCGGGTTGCGGGAACAGTTTGCTAAGGAACGGCCGTTTGCCGGCATTCGTATTGGCGGAACCATGCACGTTACCACCGAGACGGCCAATTTGATGATTGCTTTACAGGCGGGCGGGGCCGATGTGGTGTTGTCCGCCAGCAACCCGTTGAGCACGCAAGACGATGTGGCCGCCGCTTTGGTTTCCCACTACGAAATCCCCGTTTTTGCCATCAAGGGCGAGGACAATGAGACCTACCACCAACACATCAACGCCGTACTCGACCACAAACCGCACATCGTCATGGATGATGGGGCTGATTTGGTCAGCACGCTGCACAAATCGCGCCGTGACGCCATTGGCAACATCATCGGCGGCACGGAAGAGACGACGACGGGCATTGTGCGCTTGCGGGCGATGGCCGCCGACGGCGCGTTGGAATTCCCGATGATGGCCGTCAACGACGCTATGACCAAGCATCTGTTTGACAACCGGTACGGCACGGGCCAATCCACGATGGACGGCGTTATCCGGGCGACTAATTTGCTTATTGCCGGGCGTGTGGTGGTTGTCGGCGGGTACGGCTGGTGCAGCCGGGGCATTGCCATGCGGGCCAAAGGGTTGGGCGCGAATGTCATCGTGACCGAAATTGACCATCTAAAGGCGCTGGAGGCGGTGATGGACGGTTTCCGCGTCATGCCGATGATTGAAGCCGCGCCGCAAGGCGACATTTTCATCAGCGCTACCGGCGACATGCATGTGATGGATAAGCATCATTTTGAGGTGATGAAAGACGGCGCGGTGATGGCTAATTCGGGTCATTTTGACATCGAAATTAACAAAGTGGCCCTGCGTGAACTGTCTACGGGCGATCCCAAGCGGGTACGGCCGTTTGTTGACCAATACACGATGAAAGACGGCCGTCGTCTGCATCTATTGGGCGAAGGACGTCTTGTCAACCTGGCCGCTGCCGAGGGCCATCCGGCGGCCGTGATGGACATGAGCTTTGCCGGGCAGGCCTTGTCCGCCAAATACCTGCTGGACAACAAAGGTAAACTGGCTAACAAAGTCCACAGCGTCCCCGAAGAAGTTGACCAGTACATTGCTCAAATCAAACTCGAATCTATGGGCATTCAGATTGACACCCTGACCGATGAGCAGGTGAAATACCTGAATTCCTGGGAAACGGGAACATGAACAGGTGAGCGGGTGAATGGGTGAAGGGGTGAAGAGATGATTCGCCCTCTCACCCCTTCACCCATTCACCTCTTCACCTCTACATGAGCATTCCCCGCGACCACCACGCACACGACCGCACCGGACTGGTGAAATTCGCCCGGATTTTTTCAAACGTCGTCAGCCCGCCGGTGATGTTTGCCATTTTGGGCATTGCCATCCCGCTAAAAACGCTGCCGTTCTGGCCCGGTTTCGCCTGGGCGGCGGTGTACGGGCTGCTTGTCTCGCTGGCTCCGATTTTGGTGGTGTTGTACCTGCTTAAAATCGGCTACATCAGCGAACTACACATGAGTAACACCAGCGAGCGGCATTTGCCTTATGCAACGGCCGTTGCCTTCGCTCTCCTCGCTTTTGGCATTGTCAGTTGGTTTAACGGGCCGGACCTTTTGCGCTGCCTGCTCATTTTCAACATCATCGAACTGGCCGCGCTGGGCGTCATCAATATCTGGTGGCTGATCAGCATCCATACCACCGGCGTGGTGGCGACCTGGCTGATTGTGGGGCTGGTGTGGGGCTGGACGGCCAGTCTCATTGTTGTGCCTTTTGTGATTGGCGTCAGTTGGGTGCGGCTGTACCTTAAACGGCACACGCCGGGGCAGGTGCTGGCCGGCTTTGCGCTGGGAATTGCCTCGGTTTTGAGTTTGACGTTGATTGGTTGTTTTTGACGGTTGGCCCAACATGCGGGCAATCATTTCTTGTTCATCAACCGCGATATCATTCCGAACGCAGTCTTCGAAGTGAGGAATCTTTCCACCAGGATGATGGCAGCAGAGTTGAATTCCTCGGCGAATCTCGGAATAACCCCATGTTTTACATGACATAAAATCGCAAAGGTTGTTTCGTTAAAAACGAGCGCACCGCGCCTCAATTTCCGCTCCCTTGAAGTGTGCGCCAATACGCCGCCCCGTCCTTCCATCCAAGTTTTCGTATCCAATCTTTACCCTAATGTGTTGTTTATCTTAAAGAACATATGACTTTTGTCACTGA
>JANTHP010000372.1 GCA_024762395.1 Anaerolineae bacterium
AGATTTAACCGCAGATTTCGCAGATGACGCAGATTTTTCTCTGGTATATGGCACTAATCTGCGAAATCTGCGTCATCTGCGGTTTACCGATTTATTTCCTGAAGGTTCATGAAGATTGGCCCAATTTCAAAGCGGAGTAATTGATGGAAATACCAGTTAAAACAACAATTGAGGCTGTTACAGTTTATCCAGATCGGGCGCGCGTGACATGCAGCGGGATGAGTGACGTTTCTCCCGGAACGCATCAATTGCTCATTGAGGAACTGCCGTTAGCGATTCTCCCTGATTCGGTGCGGGCGCTCGGCGCAGGGACGGCCCGTGTGCGTTTGTTGGGCGTGGATGTTGCCCGTCGTCATTATGAGGAGACGCCGGCAGAACGGGTTCGAGAATTGGAACTGGAAATTGAGCGTTTGAATGATGAGATGCGGGTTTTGGCTGATGAAAAATCGGGTTGGGCGGCGCATGGAACGTACCTGGATGGGATGCGCAAGGCAACGGCCGCTTTCGCCAAAGGACTCGCGCGCGGCAAGACAAGTATTGAGGAACAGGCGCAGTTGACCCGGTTTTTACAGGAACAGGACGGCGAAATGCGCACGGCCGTGCGCAAACTTGATGTGCAGCAGCGTGAATTGAAACGCCGCCTGGATAAACTAAACCGGGAATTAAATCAACTGCGCAGCTCGCGCCCCCGCCAACGCTATCGGGCCAAAATCGAGATTGAAGTTTTAGAGGCCGGTAATTTTCAGCCAAAATTAACATACCTGGTAAAAAATGCCGGCTGGCAGCCTTTGTACGATGTGCGCTTAACAGACGGGGCGGTGATGGTGAGCTACATCGCCCAGGTGACGCAAAATACAGGGCAAGATTGGCCGAATGTGGCGCTGGTTGTTTCCACAGCCCGTCCGGCGCTGAATCAGCGGCTGCCGGAATTGAAGCCCTGGTTTGTGGATGAGTATACGCCTCCGCCCAAGCCGCGAGCGAAGAAAAGCCGAGCTGTCATGCGTGCCGCTGCTCCGGCGGCGCCAGCGCCGATGGAAATGCCCCTGGCTGCCGATGCTGCGCCGGTTGCCGAAGCTGGAATTGCTGTCGCCGAAGTTATGGACGGCAGCGATTCAGGCGTGTCGGCGATTTCCTTTGCTGTTTCTGGCAACAGCGACATCCCCAGCGACGGCTCGCCGCATAAAACGACGCTCAACCAGTTCTCGCTTGATCCTAAATTGGATTATTTGGCTGTGCCCAAGCACACGGATGCCGTTTATCGCCGGGCGACGGTGGACAACAGCAGTGCCAGCCCGCTTATGGCGGGGCCGGCGAATCTGTTTGTCGGCGATGAATTTATTGGCAGGACACGGCTGGATTATACGCCGACGAATGGGGAGATTGAGCTTCTTTTTGGCGTAGAGGAACGTATCACGGTTGAGCGGGAGTTGGTGAAGCGGGATGTAGATAAGCGGCTGCTGCGCGACAATCGCCAACTGCGTTATGGGTATGAGATAAGGTTGGCGAATTTGTTGGCGGCGCCGGTGAAATTGGAAGTTCATGACCATATTCCGGTGCCTCGGAACGAGCAAATCAAAGTTAAATTGGACCAATCCCGCCCGGAACCAACGAAAAAATCCGACCTTAATTTGTTGGAATGGCATTTTGAGCTGGCTGCGGGCGCGAAGCGGACGATTGGGTATGAATATGTGGTTGAGCATCCGCGTTCGATGCGGGTTATGGGGCTGCTTGATTAGTAAGCGTGGAGGTTGTTATTTCTGAGAAGATGTTTGATACGGCCGTTCCCCGCGAACGTGCATTTTTAATTGGGGCGGAACTGAAGGGAGAACGGCCGTACCTCCCCGTAGAAGACAGCCTGGCCGAACTGGCCCAGTTGGCCGACACAGCGGGCATTGACGTGGTGGGGCAGGCCATCCAGCGTTTTGACCGGCCGCATCCGGCCACCTATATCGGGCCGGGCAAAGTCGAAGAAGTCAAAATCATGGTAGAAGAGTTGGCCGCCGGCGTCGTCATCTTCGACGATGAACTTTTGCCGCGCCATCAGCGCGAATTGGAGAAAATTTTTGGCGAAGATGTAAAAATCATTGATCGAACAGCCCTGATTTTGGACATCTTTGCCCTGCATGCCCACACCCGCGAAGGGAAATTGCAGGTAGAACTGGCCCAGCTTGAGTACCGCGTGCCGCGCTTGACGCGCATGTGGACTCATTTGGCGCGGCAGGCCGGCGGCCGCGCCGGCGGCTCTAATGGCGGGGTGGGGCTGCGCGGGCCGGGCGAAACCCAGTTAGAAACAGACCGGCGGGAAATCGGCCGTCGTATTTCGTATATCAAAAAACAGTTGGATGCCGTCCAATCCCATCGAGAACGACACCGCGCCAAGCGGCAGCAAACAGAGCTGCAAACGGTGGCTATTGTCGGCTACACCAATGCCGGTAAATCTACGCTGCTAAATCAGATTAGCAGCGCCAATGTCTTATCGGCGGACATGTTGTTTGCAACGTTGGACCCGACGACGCGCAAAGTGGTCGTTCCCGGCGGGCGCGAAATTTTGTTTACCGATACGGTCGGCTTTATCCAAAAATTGCCAACGGAAATTGTGGCGGCTTTTCGCGCGACGCTGGAAGAAATTGTGGACGCCAATTTGCTGCTGCATGTTGTGGATGCCACGCATCCTCATGCGGCGGCGCAGATTGAAGCGGTGGAGGACACGTTGGCGGAGCTGGAGGTGGATCATTTGCCGCGTGTTGTCGCATTGAATAAAGCGGATTTATTGCCGGATGGGGCTGAACGGCCGGCGAATATCGAAGATGTATCGGTATTGGTTTCGGCGCAAACGGGGCAGGGGATTGAGGATTTGCTCACGGCAATTGAGGCGACGATGGTGCGTTTTTTGCAGCCGATTGAGGTTTTGCTTCCATTTAACCGGGGTGATTTGTTGTCTTTGTTTCATGAACGGGGGCAGGTGGACGGCGAGGCGCATGAGGGGATGGGGTATCATGTTTACGGCCGTTTACCGGAGCGTCTTGTCCCTTATTTTGAGCCGTACCGGGTAGGGAAATGATGGAGAATGGAGCGAGGATTAGGGAATTTGGGGATGAACCAAGCAGAAAATCCCCCAATCTTCGCTCTCAAGGAGCGTATTGAATGAATCGTTTTTTGGATTGGTTGGGGGAATACCTGAATGAACGGGGGGGCTTGTTGCCTTTGATTGGCCTGGGATTCATTGTTCTTAATTTGATTTTGCAAATTGTTCCCGGTCCCGGCAGCGGATGGTTTGTGGACAGCAATTTGATGCTGCATGTGGGCATGATTATTTCAATTATTGGTATTTTGCTTATTCGTGTTTTGTAGTAATTACGCAGTCCTGACGAGAAAATTTGTCAAATTTCCGAAAAATTTGACAAATTTAACGTAAACCATGAGTCGTATTCGAGAAATTGCCCAAGATGGGCGCGTGCAAGCGGCGCTGGCTGATTTGTCGGCGCAGGTGGATGATGTGATGGCAACGGCCGTTACCATCCAGCAAATTCCGGCTCCCACATTTGCAGAAGCGGCCCGCGCGGCTTATGTCCAATCTCAATTTGAGGCGATTGGGCTGCGCGATGCGGCTCAAGATGGACTGCATAATGTGTACGGCCGTATCCCCGCGGCATCCCCTACTCACCCTCCCGTGATCCTTTCCGCCCATCTGGATACCGTTTTCCCGGCTGAGACTGATTTGAGCGTGAGGGAGGACGGCCGTTTCATCTACGGCCCCGGTTTGGCTGACAATTCAGTTGGCGTAGCCGGTCTGCTGCATCTGGCACAAACACTGATAAAGCATAAGATTCCCCTGCAATCTGATTTGTGGGTCGTCGCCAATGTGGGCGAAGAGGGGTTGGGCGATCTGCGCGGAATGCGGGCTGTTTTTCAGCGGTTTGGGCAAGATGCGTTGTACATCGTCATTGAGGGCGGCTTGTACGGCCAAATATCGCACCAGGCCATCGGCGTGCGCCGTTTTCGTGTAGAGATTGAGACCGAAGGCGGACATTCTTGGGGCAACTTTGGGCAGCCAAGCGCCATTCATGAATTGGCGCGCCTTATTGCCAAAATTGACCGCCTGGTTGTGCCCGCCAACCCCAAAACTACCTACAATGCAGGCGTTATCGAAGGCGGTACATCTATCAATACGATTGCCCATTCGGCCAGTATGCTGCTAGATTTGCGCTCGGAGAACGCAGGCTCATTGGCGCATTTGGTAGCAGCGGTTGAAGCGTTGGTTGACGCGGCCAGGAAGCGCCTGGTCAGGAACGGGTCGGCTCAGGCTGCTATCACGATGACGCAGATTGGGTACAGGCCGCCTGGGAGCGTGCCGCGCCAATCGCCATTGGTGTGTTGGGCCGAGGAAGCGCTCCAATTTGTTGGCTGCACGCCCACGCATGTGGTCAGCAGCACCGATGCCAATGTGCCCCTCAGTCAGGGGGGGACGGCCGTTTGCATTGGG
>JANTHP010000373.1 GCA_024762395.1 Anaerolineae bacterium
GCCGTCGGGGCCATTGTAGGCGTCGGCGCGTTGACGCAGGAAGTCGTAATCGAAAGTGTGGTTGGGTTCGCCCATCTCCAGCATGACGTAGTTGCTGATGTCTACGACGACGTTGATGGGACGCTGCCCGGCCAGTTGCAGGCGGCGCTGCATCCATTGGGGACTGGGCTTTTGCTCCACGCCGCTGATGATCATGCCGGTGAAGCGGGGGTTGAGGTCGGGGTTTTCGGTGGTGATGACGACTTTGCCATCCACAGGTGGGCCATCCATGACGACATCATAGTTGGGATAGCGCACTTGTTGCCCGGTGAGGGCGGCGACTTCGCGGGCGACGCCGACGATGGAGGCGCAGCGGGCGATGTTGGGGATGATGTCTATGCTCAACACGGCATCGCCCAATACGTCTTGAATGGGCGTGCCGGGCGTTTGGGCCTCGTCGAAGATGAGGATGCCTTCGTGTTCGTCGCTGATGCCGAGTTCTTTTTCGGAACATAACATGCAGCGGTTGTGGATGCCGCGCAGGGGGCGGCCTTTGAGTTTAGCCTTTACCTGCCCTTCTTTATGCCCGTCGTACAAAATCGCCCCTTCCATTGCAAAAGGAGAAGTGAGGTTGAGATGGCTGATGTCGCCCTGCCCCACGTATGGGAACAGGTTGGGCGCGCCGGTGACGGTGACTTCGTTTTCTTCGCCGCCGTAATCCACCGTCGCCAGCACCAGCCGGTCGGCGTTGGGGTGCTGTTCGACTTTGAGAATGTGGCCGACGATGACTTTTTCGCGGTCCCAGATAAGCCGGTTTTTGTCATTGCCGCCGGGGATGCCGACGTATTCGATGCTTTCAACTTCTAAACCGGCGATGGTGAGCATTTCGGCCAGTTCGGGGACGGGCATGTTGATGTCTACGTATTCTTTGAGCCATGAAATAGGTACAAGCATAGCAAACTCCTCGATTGCATTTTAACTGAATTCCCAAAGGAATTGACGTTTATGGTTTAATTTCTATTTTTTGTAAAACGATTGCATCGTTTAGCCACTGATCGCCGGATTCATTAAATGCCGGTAGTCTGTGACCAGTGATCGGATCGTACATTCCTAAAAATATTGTGTACTTACCGGCGGGTGCATCGGCGGATAATATAATGGTGTTGTCATCCGGTATTTGTTCGCCGGGCGCCCAAATTGAAGTGGGATACTTTCCTGCCTGGGGAGGGCTGTCTTCCTGAGCAATCAATTGCCCATTCTCGTCTAATATGTGAATAAAGGTAGTGTAGTCACGGCCGTCTGGTTCAATAGTTTCCCAGTATAGTTTAATGGGAATAGATTGCCCGACTTGAACCCATCCTGGCGCATCATAACCGAATAATCGAGCGACATTCCCCAGTGAGTCTGCCCGTTTAATCTGAGGGGAGTAATGAATTGTTTTGTTCGGGGCAATTTTGATCGTTGATAAAAGCGTTCCATTCCCGACTGGTATGTCGTTTATAAAAACAGGCAAGGGTTCTTTTGACCTTCCTACAGGGTAAATCGTCAGATATATGCTGGCTAATCCAGCGGACGCATCCGTTTGAATAGGCGGGAGTGTATATTTATCTTCAAATAGCATGTCTGTTTCCCAAACGGCCGTTGGATAGCGCTTGTTGTAAGGAATAGAATCCGTACCAGATACAACTCTACCAGACGAATCAATTAAATGAACCGCAACGACATAGCTTTCCGACATGGAGCGCAACACTTGCCAATAAAGATTAATTTCTAACGGATCGTTTGGGAACACCTCAACCTCAGGAAGACCATACCCGGCTAAAGAAATACCCTCTCCAAAATGAATGTCTGTCTTGTTGGGAATTTCAGCATTATCAACCAGTGGCGCAGGCGTTGCATAAGCTGGGCTTATGATCATGAAGGGCGCAACAAGCGCGACAACGGCTAAATCTACAACGGCAATTCGTCCCAGCCAATGAGCATGACGACCAAGTTTTGATAATCCAAAGATGATCAAAACAGCAAGGCTGCCAAATGCCGGGAATAACAACCTGCCTTGATTACTGGCGGAAACTTGTTGCATCCAGCGCATTAAAGAAGCAAACGATACTAAGCTCCACACGAGCAATAATAATAAGGAAAATGCTTTTGGCGATGATAAAATACTTTTTTTTTGCACAAACCAAATAATTAACCCCACGAAAGCCAATAGGCTGATTGTGTTAATAAGGCTATAAAAAATAGTTGGAGCTTGGAGACCTCCATAACCAAAGGTTGCCCAAACTGTGCGGCGGAGAAACCCAGCATAAGCCAAAGTTTCTGACCAGGTTAGAAGTTCTGGGCGAATCAGTCCCTTATTGGCGTTGAGAAAAGCATCCCAAGCCAGGAAATTGCCATACAATTTGTAATTTCGGACAAACCACCATCCGGTTACGCCTATCATACTTGCCAAAGTGATGGGTAATCCAATTAAAATGGGTTTGCTTTTTTTATTGAGCCAAGCCGTCATTACAAAACCTAAAAAGATAAGGCCGCCTAAGCTTAGGCTATTCATCTTGGTTAATGTCGCTAAGCCCCACAAGCCGCCAAGTAACAAATAGAGAAACGGCCGTCGTACCGTATCCGAATAAATTTGCCACACCAATCCCCAAATCACCAGTGTGGAGAGGCCGGCTACAAGCGTATCATTGCTGACTGCTGCGCTGATAAACAAGTACATGGGATTCAGCGCAACCAATGCGGCTGCCCAAATAGCCTGTTCGGGAATAATGAGGCGGGCAATGCCGTATGTGCTAATAATTGTCAGGCAGGCAAAGAGGGTTGTGACAAAGCGGGCCACATGAACAGCCAATGTCGTGTGGTGAAACGGAAAAGACTCGGTAGAAGTATGATAATGTGCGTAAATGCCACCGCCGCCTCGCCAGTATGGGTTCAGAGGCGCCACTGTGTATAAATCACCCCGATCAATCCAGGAAATAAACGGCGCCAATACAGCATAATAAAGCGGCGGCTGCCCAATTTCATGACCGACAACACCTAAATCATTCTGCAAATGCGGGAGCATTCTCCCTGCCGCCAACCAATCTGCGTAACGAAAGTGATCCATCTCATCGGGCGCCTCAAACAAAGGTAATACAAGATTGTATACCGCTCCCAGAGCGATAAACAACAACAGGATGTTTATGAGGGGCTTATGCTGTGCAATCTTTCTCATTAATTATTCGGTATTGTATACAATACGCGGCGTTTCCCACCCGGCCCAGTCGCCGGTGAAATCGCCGTTTGGGCCAGGGTCGGTCGCTAAAGTTAAGGTAATGGTTTGACCGGCAAAGTCGGTCAAGGGAATGGCGACTTCATGCCAATCCCTATCAACGCTGTCATTACTGATGTATTGATTAAATAATATCGTTGCCGGAACAGCGTCTGTTTCTACCGACACGATGAACGTTGCACCGTCTCCGCCCCATTCCCAGCTATCAGGGAACATGGCAATTCGGAATTGCAAACGGGTCGGTTCGTCGGGTAATTCTATTTGGTACGATATGGCGTTAGGTGGGTGAATCATGAGTACATCGCCCCAATCGCCGTTGTGGGGCATGGTATAGCGCTTGATTTGGACAGGTTCTACATTGGGTACGGCCGTAATTTGCGCCGCGCCATCTTGAAATGTTTGCAGGAGATTGACGGCCGTTAAAATTTGAAGGGCTTTCTCATCTTTAGGGTTCAATGAGAGTAGTTGAGCGGCGATTTGCCGCGCATCAGTGATGGCGCCGTCGCGTTCGTAGTCGTCAATCAGACCATGTGCGATGAGGGTGAAGAGGTCTTGGCTGCCGTAACGGCCGTCAACCTGTTCCGGACAACCGGATTTAGCCGCGCCAAATAGTTGATCGGCCGTAGCAAAATCTTGCGCGCGTGCGTACAAATACGCCAAATCTTCTTGTAAAAAACATTGCGGCAGCGGCGCGCGCGCTGCGGGCAGATATTGTTCGATCATATCCATCATCTGCCTCGCAACCGGCTCGGTGGGGATTGGGCTGCGCCGCACTTGAAGCCCGCCCTGGAAAGAAACAAGCTCGCCTTCCGGCGCCTGTTTTTGCCGGTTGACAACAACGCTCCACACCTGGGCGCCATTTTCCGGCAGGTTGTCTAGCTGGGATTGAGTCAGATGGCGCACAGCCAACACTTTTTGCGGCGCGCCGATTCGATTCAAGTAGTAGGGCAGCATCAATACAGCCGCGTTAAATTCGGTGGCAGCGTCAACAGGCATGGTGACAATGACGTCGTCAGGAGTGGCTTCTTGGGCAATGTATTCAGCAGCGCCTTTCCAATCCCGTTCAATAGTTTGATATTCATCTTGCAATAACGGCCAGCTAACGGCCGTCATGAACAATCCCAGCGCTAAAAAGGGAATGGCGTCTGGGAAACGGCCGTTTCCCCGCCAAAACCGTCCACTCTGGGTCAAAAGCGTGTCCAAGCCGGCCCCAATGGACAA
>JANTHP010000374.1 GCA_024762395.1 Anaerolineae bacterium
GCCAGCGTCCCCTCGCCAGCGCAGTGGGACGACGCCCTGGTTTGGGCCAAGTCAAAAGGGTACGTCAGCGGCGATGTGGCCTATGAAGATTCGGTAGACGCTTCGTTTTTGCCATAATGTTTTGCAGCAAGACTGTTTACAATGGGTTTGACACGGCTGTTGCCCTTTTGTTATGCTTCGATGAAGCATGACTAGACGAAAATGGGACTGTAAATGAGCGATAAATCCAAAGAGTGGCTAAAGCAGGCCGATTACGACATGGACACAGCCGATGCAATGTTTGACAACAAACGCTACTTCTATGCCGTGTTTATGTGTCACTTATCCATAGAAAAAGCGTTGAAAGGATGTATTGCGATGGGTCAAGACGCAGTTGTGAAAATCGTCAAACAATTTGGGCAGGCGTTAGAATCTCTCAACATCCGGGTTGAGCAGCTTATTCTGTTTGGCTCCCACGCCTCCGGCACAGCGCGCGAAGATAGCGATATTGATGTTGTTGTCATCTCATCCAGCTTTGCCGATAAAAGCTATTGGGAACGTATTGATATTTTAAGCGAGTCCATTTATAAAACCTTTGCGCCCATTGAAGCGTCCGCATTTACGCCGGAAGAATGGCAAGCGGGCACATCTTTAATTGCAGATTATGCTCAAAATGGCGTGTTAATCTCGTAGAACCGCTTTAATCATCAATCTTTAACCACCCTCCCCTCAATGGTCCAACTAACTAACCTCACCTTCGCCTACCACCACGCCGCGCCGGTTTTTGCCAATTTTGATTGGCAGGCGGCCGATGGCGAAGCATGGGCGGTGCTGGGGCCGTCGGGCTGCGGCAAGAGTACGCTGCTGTACCTGTTAGCCGGTTTGCGGCAGGCGACCGGCGGCAAAATTGAAATTGGCGGGGAGATTTTGCGCCAGCCCCGTCCGCGCACGGGGCTGATTTTGCAAGATTATGGACTGCTGCCCTGGATGACGGCCGTTGCCAACATCAATCTCGGTCTGGAAATTCGCCGTTTCTACGGGCCGGACGGCAAACACGCCCCCGACGACGACGATTTAGCCGACCATGCCGGGCGCGTCGCCTACTGGATGGAACGGCTGCGCCTGACGCCCCACGCCGACAAATATCCGGCGCAGTTGTCCGGCGGGCAGCGGCAGCGTGTCGCCATCGCCCGCACGCTGGCCCTCAACCCCGACTTGCTGCTGATGGACGAGCCGTTTTCCTCGCTGGATGCGCCGACGCGGGAGAGTTTGCAAAAGCTGACGCTGGATTTGCGCCGCGAGCAGCGGTTGACGACGGTGATTGTGACCCATTCGATTGAGGAAGCGGCCGTTTTGGGGAAGAAAATTTTGCTGTTAAAACAGCCGCCGAATGAAACGGCCGTCGTCATCCCCAACCCCGGCGCGGCCGACCCCGATTTCCGGCAGCAACCCGAATACTTTGCTTTGTGCGGCCGTTTGCGGGAGATGATGGCATGAAAAAACGGGGTTTAGGCACGGCCGTCCTCGCGCTCCTCATCCTCTGGCAGTTGGCGTCCTGGGCCGTCCACAAACCCATCTTGCCCGGCCCCGTCATCGTCATCCAAACCTTCTTCAACGAACTGGGGAACGGGTTGGCGGCCCATTTCTGGGTCAGCATGTGGCGGGTGTTGGTCAGCATGTTTTTGGCCGTCGTCCTGGCCGCGCCTGCCGGACTGGCGCTGGGGCAGAGCCAGCGGCTGAACCACCTCATTTCGCCTATCATTTACCTGCTTTACCCCATCCCCAAAGTGGTATTTATCCCCATCATCTTGCTCTTTTTCGGTATCGGCAACCTGCCCAAAATCATCATCATCTTCCTGATTTTATTTTTTCAGATTTTGGTGCTGGTGCGGGACAGCGCGGCCAATATCGAACCGAAAACGATTCTCTCGGTGCGTAGTTTGGGCGCGGGGCGGCGAGCCTTATTTCGTTATGTTTACTTTCCGGCCACCCTTTCCCCTATTTTGACCGCGTTAAGACAATCGGTGGGCACGGCCGTTGCCGTCCTCTACATCGCCGAACTGTTCGCCACCCAAAAAGGGCTGGGCTACTACATCTATCTCAACGGCAACACGCTGTTCAATTACCCGGCCATGTATGCGGGCGTTATTGCCATGAGCCTGTTGGGGTTGGGGCTGTATTTTGCAGTAGATTGGCTGGAACGACGACTGTGCCCCTGGAAATTTGTGCAATAGACTTGACGGCCGTTATACCGCAACATACACTCTCACAGATACATTCCGTAAACCACAGGACACCCGCCCATGTTTGGTGATTTAAGCCTGAAAACCAATTTAACGAAGGCCATACGACCGGCTGTTTTTTATTTGCAACGGCCGTTACGCCTGTTTCGCACCTACGACCGCCATAATTTGCGGCCCGACCTCATCGCCGGACTAACAGTTGCCGTCATCGCCCTGCCCCAAGCCATCGCCTTCGCCGTCATCGCCCAACTACCGCCGCAAATGGGCCTGTACACCTCCATCATCGGCGTCATCATCGGCGCATTGTGGGGCGCGTCCAACCAGGCGCTCTACGGCCCCGCCAACGCCATCTCTCTGCTTGTTGCCGCCGCCCTGGCTGCCAATTTCACCCCGGGAACCAGCGATTACATCATCGCCGCCGGTCTGATGGCGGTTATGGTTGGCGTCTTCCAACTTCTGTTAGGATTGATGCGAATGGGCATTCTAGTCAATTTCGTCTCCCATTCCGTCGTCGTCGGCTTCACCGCTGGGGCCGGGATATTGATTCTGCTCAAACAAATCGGGCCGCTTATAGGCGTTACCCTAAATACGGCCAACCCTATCTCTACCTTCAGCAGCCTTATCGCCAACTGGCACCACATTCACCCGGCAACGGCCGTTCTGGGCATCGGTGCAATGATTTTCATTCTGGCATTGAAAAAATTCAAACCCAACGCGCCCGGTTCACTCATCGCCATCGTCGCCGCTTCCTTGTTAGCTTTTCTTTTGGGGCTGGGTGATGAAGGAGTGGCGATGATTGGCGAGCTGCCGCGCTCGCTGCCGCCATTTGTCGCCTTGCCGGTGTTTGATTGGACGTTAATCGGCCGTCTTTCCGCCGGCGCGCTGGCCGTCGGTGCCATTGGCCTGGTGCAAACCAGCGCTATTGTACGTTCCATTTCCTCCCAAACCGGGCAGCGGGTAGACAGTGACCAGGAGTTTGTAGGGCAAGGAATGGTCAACATTGCCACCGGCTTTTTCTCTGGTTATGCAGCGGCGGCTTCATTTTCACGATCGGCCGTGAACCTGAAATCCGGCGCTAAATCTCCCGTTGCGGCTATTTTCTCAGGATCATTCCTGCTGCTCATCACGTTAGCATTTGCCCCGCTAGCCGCTTACCTGCCCATTGCCGCGTTGGCCGGCGTCATCATCCTCATCGCCTACGGCCTGATTGACCGCGTCGAATTGGCCCGCATCTGGCGTGGAGCCAAAGGGGACGCGGCTATCATGATAGCCACGCTGTTGGGGACGCTCTTTTTGAAACTTGAGGTTGCTGTGCTGCTAGGCATCTCCTTTTCGTTGGTGTTGTACCTTGTGCGCACCAGCGCCCCGCGCGTACACGCCGTTTTGCCCGATTCGCAATACCGGCACCTGGTTTACCGCTCCGGTGAAGCGTTGTGCCCGCAGTTGGGCGTTGTTGACGTGATGGGCGATTTGTATTTTGGAGCCGTCCATCATGTTGAAGAAAAGATTTTAGCGCAAGCGGCGGCTAATCCAGAACAACGTTTTTTACTTATTCGCATGAGCCGGGTAAACCAATGTGATTTTAGCGGTATTCACATGTTGGAAAGTTTGGTGAATGCGTATCGGGAACGCGGCGGCGATGTTTTCTTGATGCGGGTCAGTTATCCTGTAACGCAGTTAATGCAATCTACCGGTTTCGATGCTTTTTTGGGCGAGGATCATTTTTTAGATGAAGATGAGGCAATTACGCATTTGTTCTATCATGTTCTTGATCCGGCAGTTTGCATTTACGAATGTCCGCTGCGGGTGTTTAAGGAGTGCCAGAATTTACCTAAACAGATCGAGGTGTTGAATATCCCGCTTGAGCATGAAATTCCTGAAGGCAGTGTGATCAGGATTTCGGCGCAGGCGTTATGGCAAAAGATGCACCCGGACACGACAGGCGGCGACACGGCCGTTCCCCCGCCCGCCATTATTGATGTACGCGAACCAAGGGAGTTCAAACGCAGTCATATTCCCGGCGCGCAATCCATCCCCCTGCCCAAAATCATGTTGGACAGTGTGAGGCTGCCCAATGATCGCCGCATCATTCTGGTTTGCCGCACAGGAAGGCGCAGCCGCCGCGCGGCTTATGCCTTACAACAAATCGGCGTTCTAGACGTGGCTATTTTAGATGGCGGATTATTGGCCTGGGAAGCGGCGGATTTGTTGGAAGCGGTTGATAGTTGGTAGTTG
>JANTHP010000375.1 GCA_024762395.1 Anaerolineae bacterium
TCGCCCGCCGCCATCCAGGGGTCTAACAAATCCAGCGTCGCCCCATCCAGGGCAATCATCAACACCTTCGCCATAATCTCTCCAAAAAACAAAAAAATTGTGAATTGTGAACGGTGAATTGTGAATTGTGAACTGGAAGCCTCATTCGCAATCCGCAGGTATGGGAACACAGCGCTTCACAGAGGCGAAACAGAGATACTATGATAACCTCTCTTCATCTTTCCGCAGCACAAAATAAGCGTGCGCCGCGTATTGCGGGAAAATTTTCTCCAGCAGCAAATCCAGATAAACGAAAATGGGCGTAAAAATCTCGAAAGGCCAAAAAGCCAGGGGCAGCATTTCCCAGAGGAAGAAAAAGATATTGTAACGGCCGTACTCCTCAATTTCAAACCCTGCCGCCGCAAAAATCCGCTTCAAATCAGCAAAACGCCAACTGGCTTCCACCTCATCCCCCTGCCATACCGGATGCAAACGGCGGCCCAGGCGCAGCAGCGGGTTGTCGGTGACGGTTTCGACGATGAAGAGACGGCCGTCATCCGCCAGCACCCGCCCCATCTCCGCCAACACCCGTTCATATTCGGCCACATGGTGCAAAACATGCGCAATGTAGACCATCCCAAACGCGCCATCGGGAAACGGCAAACGCTCGCCGCCCGCTTGCAGCACATCCAATCCGTGCCGCCGCGCTGTTTGCAGACGGGGAAAAGAAACCTCCAGCCCCACGCGGTGCAGCGGCAAGCCGTCAAAACGAAGCAAATTCTCGCCGTCGCCGCAGCCAATATCCAGCAGCCGCTCGCCCCCCTGACGACGGGCCACCGCCTGTTCAACAGCGCGGTAACGGAACAATTTATAACGGAAATAAAGCAGTTTAGGGTGCATAACGTTCCAACACACTTTCAGCGCGTTTCTTGTATCAACCGCCGATTTCATGAAGGTTAAAAAATCAGACCGGTAATAGGATTTAACCGCAGATTTCGCAGATGACGCAGATTTTTCGCTGGTAAATGACGCTAATCTGCGAAATCTGCGTAATCTGTGGTTTACCGATTTATTTTCTGAAGGTTCATTCAATCGGCGGCCTGCATTCGGGAGCGGTAAAAGATAACGCCGCCGGCCAACGTCAGCCAGAAGCCATTGGCGCTCATGATGGCCGGCAACTGCCACAATTGGTCGTGAAACAGCCCCATCATCATCACCTGCGCCACAATGCCGATTCCGATGAGGTAAACATAGCCAGTGCGGTCAGTAGACAAAAAGTAATTGAGCCAAACGTTGACCAACGACAGCAGCAGCATCGCCAAACCAACCAGGCCCAACAGCAAACCATCCACCTGATACGCCGCCCCCACTGTCACGCGCACAATCCAATCGGCAAAAAAGGCGTACAGCAGGGCCAAACCGCCACTCAACCCGGTCACGACCAGCATTGCCGGAACAAGTACGCCGGACGGGTCGCGGCGGGAGGCTTGCCGCTGGGCCGCTTTGGGAAACAAAATCATGATCACGGCGACGGGCAAAAATTGGATGATTTTACCCAAAGTAACGGCCGCGCTGTAATTTCCCGCATCTACCGGGCTGAAAAACCGTTTTGCCAGGATGGCGTCCATGTTGATAAGCAGAGCAAACCCAATGAGACCGACGGCCGTATACGCCGAGTAGCGGAACATATCGGGAATCGTCACCCCATGATGGGCCGCCGCCGGACGCCAAACGATTTTATCCAGGGCAAACAAGCCAAAAGCAAGCGCCGCCAAACTGGCCAACGGCAGGGAAACCATCGCCCCAAACGCGCCCAGCCCGGCCATGATGAGGGCCGCGCCCAGCGCCAGCCGGGCCGACGCTTGCACCACCTGCACCAGCCCCAGGGCGGCAAACTGCTGCCGTCCTTGCAGCGTTCCGCCCACAACGGGACGCACAACCATCAGCAGCGTGGTCGCGGACAAAGCCAGAACCACTTTCACATCCTCAATCTGCAAAAAGGAGGCCAGCGGAAAACTGAACAGGAGCATGACGACGGTAGCGGCCGCGCCCCACACCCAAGCGGAGCGGAACATCGCCCGGAAAAAGGAGGCGATGCGGCTTTCGGCGTCCGGCTGGGCCTGGAAGCGGGCAATGAAACGGGTGACGACGGTCTGGATAACGCGGGAGGCGACGACCAACACCTGCCCCACCCCGGCCAAAGCGACCAAAATGCCGAATTGGGCCGGGTCAAGCAGCCGCCCGGAGACGAGGTTGAACAGATAGTCAAGACCGTAAGCGAAGATGACGGCCGTCATCAAAGCCAGACCGTGCCACATCCCCGGAGCCGTTAGACGACGGCGCGCCCGCTGCATCATCGTTTAATTTTTGGCAACAACAGGCAAATACGTATGCAGGCCATTAACCGCAATCAAATTGGTCAATGTCCGGTCGCTGCCATCGCCGGACAGGAGCGCATCGTTTTGAATGATGGTGAAATCGATCAAGCCGGGATCAATCGTCACGGCAAAGCTGAAACTCTGCTCGCCTGCACCGGGGATAACGCCATTCCATGTGATTTGATTCTGTCCGGAATCGTAAACAGCGCCATTGGCAGCGCTGCCGGGAACGTAGGTTGTATCGGCGGGAATGGGGTCGGTGACAACGGCCGTACCATCATCGGTGCCGGAGTTACGCAAAGTAATGGTGTACGTAATGGTCTCACCCGGATCGGCTAACCCTTTACTGCTTATGCGAGAAGCAGAAAAATCAGGCGGCAGCGCTATTTCCTCGATAAAAATGTCCCGGTTGCCATTGTTATCGCCGGAAATGATGTTGGTCGCATCGGAGGCAAAGGTGATGAAGCCGCAGCCGGGAGCCAGAGAGGAACGATGGGCGCGGGCGTTCCCCCAAACGCCGCCCGTTCCTTTGGAGACAACAATCGTCTCGCCGCGTTCCACATCGTACAGGAAGGCATCCCAGACACCATTGGTATCGCCGGGGACAATGTTAGATGCATAGCTGGTGTAGGAGAGGTAACGGCCGTTATCACACACAGACGGGTCTTTACTCTCGCCATTGGCCTGCCCGCCGCTGCTGGTTACGCTGACGCGCTCAATCTCGCCGGTAGCGACGGTGTACAAAAAGACATCCGATTCGCCATTGGTGTCGCCGGGGACCAAATTATCGGCAAAAGAGCGGAAGACGACATACTGCCCATCCGATGTGATGACTGGCTGGGCGCTGCGGCCGTTGCCCTGCTGCCCCGACTGGCTGCGGCTGATGCGTTTGGTAACGCCAGTCATGTGGTCGTACAGAAAAATATCCATCTGTCCATTGGTGTCTCCGCCAACCAGATTGGAGGCGTCGCTGCTGTAGACAACATAACGGCCGTCGTAACTGGCGGCAAAATGTTCAATCCCGTCATTGGGGAAGCTGCTGCCATCGGTAGCGTAAGTAATGCGTTCCACCGAGCCGGTATGCCAATCGCGCAAATACATCGCCGTTTTGTTATTTGGATTGGATACGTCATCGGGCGCAATATGGTTGCCATTGGAAATGAAAAGGATGTAACGGCCGTCCGGCGTAATGATACCGGCGCTGTTAGCATCAATCTGGTTGCCATTATAATCCAGACTGACACGCTGCGTACCCCCTGTGTTCATGTCATACACAAACACATCCAGCCCTTCCAGCAGCCATTGATCGCCGTTGGTATCGTTAGGAACGAGATTAGTCGCGTAAGAAATATAGGCCACATAACGGCCGTCGGCCGACAAAACCGGGTCCAAACTATCATGATCGGTCAACTGCCCGCCAACGCCATAGCTCACTTTCGTAGTCGTATTCGTCTGCCGGTCATGCACAAAAATATCCACCCAGTTCTCACTGGACGGGTGATCATACGCCCAATTCCTGGCCCATGATTCAAACGTCACGTAACGGCCGTCAGCCGACAAACTGGCATGAAAAGAGGAACCGTCGCCCCAGATTCCTCCGGTCCCGGCGCTGGCTAATTCCGGGTTTCTCACCTCAACCGCTGCCGCCAACAAAACGGCCGTCGCCAGAAAAACGGCAACAAAAATCACGCTAAAACTTAAAACCCGTCGCGCGCGGCGTGTTTTTTGCCAATCAACTAATCTTGACATGATGAATGTCTGAACTCCTTTGAGTAAAAAGTGTCGGGGAGCGCGTGAAACATGAAACGTAATGCGTAATGCGTAATGCGTCAATGGCGCCGCTGTTGTAAACCTGCACGCTGGCCGCGCCTCATTCCGCGCAAACTCCAAAAACCAGGATTTTACAGGAAGCCGGATAAGTAACCAACCCTAGTACAGCATGGCGTAAACACGCAGACGGTTTCGTAGAACGATTTGGCAAATCGTTCAGGCGCAGTTTGCCAAAGGGTGTGTTTCATCTCAGTTGATGTATCGGGAATTGGAATTCCCGATACTTGGCTCAACGTTTCGGGAATTCCAATTCCCGAAACACG
>JANTHP010000376.1 GCA_024762395.1 Anaerolineae bacterium
AGCCCACCACGAATGAATGAAAATCCACAGATTGCGCAGATGGCGCAGATTTAATCTGTGTAATCGGCGTAATCTGCGGTTTATTTACAGAGGAGGCTGTGATGAAACCGCAAGAAGATGCTTTTGGTCGTGAAATGTATGATTATTTCCTGACCGGGGAAGCAATTGAGCTTATTGAACGAGATGATGGGTTTATGGCCACATCTATGGGGCCGGCGGCTTATTTTAGCGCGTACCCGGATTGGCCGCCGTATTTGCAGGAGGGGATAGATTTGGCGCAGGGGCGGGTGTTGGATATTGGCTGCGGCGCGGGGCGTCATGCGCTGTATTTACAGGAGCGGGGGCATGAGGTGGTGGGGGTTGATAATTCGCCGCTGGCGGTTGAGGTTTGCCACCAGCGGGGGGTGAAGGATGCGCGGGTGATGTCTATCACGCAGGTCAGCCGCCAAAAGTTGGGGATGTTTGATACGATTGTGATGCTGGGTAATAATTTTGGCTTGTTTGGCAACGTGCGGCGGGCTAAGTGGCTGCTGCGGCGGTTTTATGGGATGACGGGGGAAGACGGCCGTATCATTGCCGAAAGTAACGATCCCTACCTGACGAACAAACCCTACCACCTGGATTACCACGAACGGAACCGGAAACGCGGCCGTTTGTCCGGACAGATACGCCTCCGCGTGCGCTATTTGACCTATATCGGGCAGTGGATTGATTATTTGATGGTGTCCCAGACGGAAATGCAAGAGATTTTGGCCGGAACGGGCTGGGTTGTGTCGCGGTTTATTGAGTCTGACGGCAGTTTGTATATCGCGGTGATTGAGAAGGACGTGTAGATGGGGTTTCCAAATCTTTATTTCACCGCGTTTGAATTGATGGTTTTGGGGTTAGCGCTGGCAGCGGGTCGCCATGCCTGGCGGCGGGGGCCGCATGTGCTGTGGCAGTTGGCGGCGGGAATGGTTTTTGGCGTGCTGCTGGAGTGGGCGACGATTCGGCAGTTGGCGGCGTATGAGTACGGCCGTTTCCTCCTTATGCTCGGCGACGTTCCCATTGTCATTGGCGTTTCCTGGGGGCTGATTATTTACAGCGCCCGGCTTTACTCTGATACGACGACGCTGCCGGAATGGGCACGGCCGTTTCTGGATGCGCTGCTGGCGTTGAACATTGATCTGACGATGGATGCGATTGCCATCCGGCTGGGGATGTGGGATTGGGGACAAGGGCTGGGATTTGAGTATTTTGGCGTGCCCTGGGGGAATTTTTGGGCCTGGTTTTGGGTGGTTTTTTCGTTTTCGGCCAGCATTCGCTATTTTACCCGGCCTCACAACTGGTTTGGCCGCTGGGCCGCGCCCCTTTTAGCGATTGTTATCGGGGCAACGGCCGTTTTGGGAACGAATGCGCTGCTCGTTTTTGTATTGGGTCCGGCCGGATTTTATCCGATTGCGGTGGCGGTGGTTTTGGGCGGGGCGTTGCTGCTGATTATCGGACAACAACCTCGGCGGCGGAAAACGGCCGTATCCGGTGTGGTAACGGCCGTGCCAATGGCCTTTCACCTCTACTTTTTACTGGCGGGCATCATTTCCGGCGCGATTTTCCACCCCCCCATCCTGCTGCTCGTCAGCTTACTCATGGCGCTCATCATGTTTTGGCTGCACCAACCAGCGCGCGTATAATTACACGCCATGTTTAATCTCGACTGGCACGGCATATTTGCACCCAGTGTCCCCTTCATGGAAATCATCCTGCGCGGGACGGTTGTGTATCTGGTTTTGTTTGCCCTGCTGCGTTTCACTTTCCGGCGCATCGGCGGCAACATCGGGTTAGGGGATGTATTGATGATCGCCCTGGTGGCAGCAGCGGCGCAAAACGCCATCGCCCGCGAGCATCATTCTGTCACCGACGGCCTGATTTTGATCGCTACCATCGCGTTTTGGAATTATGCCCTGGATTGGCTGGGGCAGCATGTGCCGCTCATCCAGCGTTTCTACCATCCGCCGCCGCTGCTTTTGGTGAAAAACGGCAGTTTCCTTCACAAAAATATGCGCCAGGAACTCATCACCGAAGACGAACTCATGACCCACATCCGCCGCGCCGGCGTAAACAGCCTGGCCGATGTCGCCGAAGCGCATATGGAAGGGGATGGCAGCATTACGGTTACGCCTAAAAGCCAGTAATGCACGCCTCAAACAAATAACGAGGATATGACCAAAGAATTCATCAAGCACGCCTTTGGTCTACCATATAGCCATACGGGAACAACCCCCATCTATCTGAGAATTTATTTGGACAAAATGCCGGATACAAAGGAAAAAAATGCCCAATTCAAGGCATACTTAGCCAGCTTACAAAATGCCTCCCAATTCCGCCGCGCTAAAATTAAAATCAAACCCGACCAGATTGCAGAAGTAGACTCAAGTCAGCACGAAATCATGCAATGCCTGGATGTTGTGCTGGGAGCCATGCAATTCCGATTAAATGATTTGCATAAGGTTAAAGCCCCCGGTAGTCAACGCCGAGGCAAAAGGACGATTGCCAAAGAAAAGCTATACAAACATATTCGACAGCATATTTGCAAAATGCACCCAAACTTTAACATTGGAATTACCACTGGCAGGCAGGGCGATTGGGGAAATTTATGGCATCATTCTTATCGTCATTGGCTGTTTGTCCCATCAGAACGTCGCCACGATAGCAGTAAAAAGAAAAGGAAATGAAAAACCCCGTATTTGCTACCAATGTATCCCATGTGGCACATGAGACTTCGCAAAATACAGGGCTTCTTTCGTTAATCAAAGCATAGCAAAGCGGCGTTATTTTGTCAATTAGACTAGGTTAGCGCCAACAGCAGTCCGCTCAAAAACAAGGTGCTTACCAATGTCGTGAACAAAATCGTGGCCGCCGCGAATTCAGGGTCGCCGCCAAATTCGGTAGACAACACGCCGCTCAAGATGCCGGCGGGCATACTGGCTTCCATGATGAACACCTGCCGCGTCATCCCTTGCATACCAAATAACAAGGCGATGCCAAACGCCGCCGCAGAACCAATGACGAATCGGGTAAAGGTCGCCATGAGAATGGGCTGCCAACGGCCGTTTAACTGCGCCTTACTCAACTGCAATCCCAAAATCACCAGCGTAGCCGGAATGATGCCCTGAGCCAACACCCGGCTGGCTTGCATAATGGGCGCGGGCAAACTCTGTCCGGTGGCGTTAAGCCAAAGGGCCAGGGCAAAAGCGTAGGGCATAGGAATGGTGAGGACGTTGCGCACGGCCGTTCCCACCCCGCTTTTCCCCCGCGATGCCACATAAGTTCCTACCGTGTAGGACACGAACGCTTGTCCGACGGTGAAGGGAACGGCCGTTTCCAGCCCTTCCGCCCCAAACGCAAACTCAATATAGGGCAGACCAAAATTCACCGAATTCATTATAAACGCCGCCAACACAAACGAACTGGACAACGCCCGATCATATCCCAGCCCCCGCGCAATCAGGCTGCCTAAAACAGCCATCACAACACAAACCGCAATTGCCGCCAGCAAAATATCGCTCAATTCATTCGTCCCCAGGCCTGATTGGGAGATATTGGTCAGAATGAGCGCCGGACTGAACAAATAAATGGAGACACGCGACAGCGTCTGCACATCAATCGCGCGGTAACGCCCCAGAATGATGGTAACGCCAATAATCAAAAAGATGGGCGCGACAGTGTTGAAAACAACATTGAATAGCGACACGATTACAAAGCCCCAATCAAAATACGCAGCAATTGGCGCGTCACAGCCTTCGTATCCGGGCCAATTTCTCCCGGCGGGCCAACGCAAGCCGGACAGCCGCCGCGACAACGGCAGTCAGCCACCAATTCCAATGCAGCCGGCAGCAGTTCATGATGCAGGTCAAACAAACGCTGGCTAAAGCCGACGCCGGCGGCCGCACGCTCATAAACGACAACGGTGGGCGCTTTGGTGATGGGATTACGGCTCTCGGCGCTCACCTGGATGTCGCTGGGATCGCACATCAGGAAAAGCGGAGCCAAATTACGCAGCACATAAGCCAATCCGCCCAACGCCGACCGGGTTTGCTGCCCGGCTTCGGCCTGCCGGTGGCAGCTTGGGCATAAAGAGATGAGGTTTTCGAGCCGGTTGGCTTCCCGGTACGCCTCATTTTGGCCGGGGATGTAGTTGAATTCGCGGAACGGCCGTATATGGTGTACGTGCAGCGTGGTAGACCGCGCAGGTTTTCCTGAACCTGCGCGGTCTTCATTGCTGTCAGCCCCGCACATCCGGCATTGATAATTATCCCGCTCCAACGCCCGCAGCCGCTGTGTTTGCCAATTAGGCCCATAATTATTGGGGCGCAGAAGAATGCCTTGCTCGTATAACTGTTCAGTCA
>JANTHP010000377.1 GCA_024762395.1 Anaerolineae bacterium
TAGCGAGTGGCGGGCAACTGAAGAGCCTCATCCCTCATTCCTCATCCCTCATTCCTCATCCCTCATCCCTCATTCCTTATTATCTTCCACCAGGCGCGTAATCTGGGTTGGGCCGGCCAAAACAGCCAGGAAATCATCGGCCGCGAGGCAGACATCGCCGGCGGGGTGGAAATCAGATTCCTGATTTTGCCGGTGCAAAACGACGCTCACATCATAATTTTGCTCAATTTCGGCCATCGAAAGGCTAACCAAATCAGAATTTTCGGCAATTTTCAAACGCGCCAGGCTGAACGTTTCCCCTTCCACCGAGATGGGAGGCGTGATGTCCACCCCGGCGGCGGAGGCGGCAAAGGACGGCCCGGCGATGCCGGTGGCGCTCATCGCCTCAAAGCCAAATTCTTCGCGCAGCGTCCAGGCAAAATCATCGTCAAAAATACGGGCGACGACGCGGATATCCGGGTTAAGGCGGCGGGCTTTGAAGGCGATTTGCAAGTTCATGCTGTCGTTTTGGGTGCAGAGGACGATGGTGCGCGCCTTTTTGATTCTGGCGCTTTCCAGGGCTTCGGGGCGTTTGCCATCTTCTTGGATGACCGGCACGCCCAATGATTTGGCGGCGGCAACCAGGTCGGCGTTGGGATTTAGCTCGATGACAACCACGTCTTGATGGAGTTCGTGCAAATTTTTCATGACGCGGAAGCCAAGATGGCCTAATCCGATGAGGACGATGTGATTATTGAAAGTTGAGGCGACGGCCATTTCCCACTCCTTGCTGCGGGCGTGCCGGTTGAAGAACAACACGCCAAAGTCGGTCAATCCCTGGGCCAGGATGCTGATGCCGATGACGGGCATGAGGAAGTAAAAGAGCTGTAGATACCATTGGGTGGGAAAATCGCCCAATGGTTGCAAAAAGGTTAAGGACAAAATTAAATAGACTGCTTCGGTGCGGCTGTTGACAGGCTGGTTGGCAAACTGGGACAGGGCGAAGTAGAGCAGCCCGCCGCCGACCATTGCCAGAATGAAGAGGAACAACGGCCAGGCAAATTCGCGCAAAAGCAGCAGCGTGTCGCGCCAACTGGCTCGAATTTTGCGCCATCGTTGTGAACGTTGTAGTTTTTTCATAGTTACTGTAGGGCAAGTTTGCCAACTTGCCTTACGAATTTTAAGACACAACAAGAGGGCAAGTTTGCCAACTTGCCTTACGCGCATTTTAAGGCACAACAAGTCCAGGCACAACCAATTTATCGTCTATTGGATTGCCATTTTCGTTTAGAACAGGAAGTCGGCGCAAATCGGCCAGCAGGTACCAGCCGACGATGAGGCGGTATTGGCCGGGGGGCAGGCTGCCGTCTAGCTGGATGAGGTAGGGGTCGGTGATGGTTTCGCCGGGTTCCCATTGGCTGGTGGGGTGGGTTCCTTGCAGCGGCCAGGCGTCTACCTGCCCGACGATGCGGTCGTTGGCGTCCAGGATTTGGATGAAGACGGTGTAATCTTGGGCGATGGGGGCCAGGCTTTGCCAGTTGAGGGTGAGGGGAAGCAGGCCGCCGGGTTGGAGTTGGGTTTGGGGCAGGTCAATGGACAGCAGGGCGATTTTGTCGTCGTAGTTGGTGGCGCCTTCGGGTATGGGGACGCCGCTGATTTCGACTTGGCCGAGGTCGCAGCCAGCGGTTACGGGCTGGAGCCAGCCGCAGCGGGCGGCGGTGTTGGGTTGGCTGGCGATGAGTTGGTAACGGCCGTTTCCCTCTCCCGCTTCAATCTCTGCCGCCAAAGTAAATGGAGACTGCGTGTATCGGGAATTGGAATTCCCGATACCCACACTCGTATCGGGAATTCCAATTCCCGATACATCATCCAGAGTGAATGTTAAAGTATTGGCTTCGCCATAGCCGGAGACGGTGATAGGCAGCGGCTGTTGGGGGCGAATTTGGCTGGGGAATTGGGCGCTGCTGAGTAAGGTTGAACCGATTTGGGCGCGGTACGGCCGTTCCAATTCCATCTCTCCCGTCGGCGGCAAAGTTAGCGTTGTCACCGTTTGCCAATCCAGCGTTTCGGGCGCGGCGAAGGGGGGGGCGAGCGCAACCTGCACGCCCAAACGCATTTCCCGGTCGCTGATGGGACGAGGCAGCAGATGAAAATCGGGCACAATTTCGCCCGCGTCCCAGGCGGGAATGGGATAGTAGTTGTTGGCGGGCAACTGACTGTCAATAACTTTCTCATTTTCCCAGCGCACATAAATCTGTTGACTGTTCACTGTTAACTGTTCACTATTAACTGTCAACTGCCAATAAAGGGTAACGGCCGTACTCCCCCCATCAATCGCCGCCACAGGTTCCAGTTCGTAGCCGATGAGTTGAACGGGGCCAAAATCGAGGGTGAGGGGAACGGCCGTATCGGGCAGTTCGGTCATCGGCCGGGCGCTTACCTCGGTCAGCGGCCCCATTGAGCGCAAATGGTAAACGCCTTCCAGTCCGGGCAGGAAGCGGGCTAGATAGACTGTTTGTCCGGCGGCGATACGGCCGTCCAGTTCGGCGCGGTAAGCCGCTTCATCGGGCAGCACCATGATATCCAGGTCGGGACGGACGCCTTCGGCTTGCTGCAAATAGTAGAGCGGCGCAATTTTCTCGCTGTCGGCCAAAATCGCGGCGTTTTCGGCCAGCGGCAGGGATAGAACGCCATTGCCCCATTCGGTTAGACCGTCATTGCTTGAGCGATCTATTTGCGGCCAGTTGGTAACGGTGGCGAGGAGGATGGGGAGGATTAGGAGACTTGAGATTAGAGGTTGGAGATTTTTTAATTGACAATTGATAATTGACAATTGGCAATTGACAATTGTTGTAACGCCTCCCATCCACCAGACAGCCACCACAATTTGGGCCGGGATGAGAAAAACAGCTAAATCGGGGACGTAGTAGTTGAGAGTGTAGAAGGTGAAACCGAGCCAGGTAATGAGCAGGATGAGCGCCATCTGCCACCGTTTGACGAAGAGATAGATGAGGCCGACGGCGGCGATGACGAGGTTGAACCAGCCCCAATTGTCCAGGAAGAGGCGACCGACGACTTCGTAGCGGGTGGCGTCGTGCAGCCAGGCGCCCCATTGCAGCGCGTCTTGAAAACGGCCGCCTACGACCCAATCTATGAAGCGGCTAAATCCCATTGATTCGTGGTTTACGGCCGTCCATCGGATAGGCAAGTAGGCGTATAATGTAAGGGGGGCAAGAAAAACCAAAACTAGCTTGAACAAATACCGAATGAGATTGTCATTCCTGCGCAGACGGGAATCCAGGCGTGTGGATTCCTGCCTACGCAGGAATGACAGTTGTGGAGCTAATGTAAATAGAAGCGACAAGATGGCAGGAGGGAGGAGGAAGACGGTGGTGAGGTGGTTGGTGAGGCCGAGGCCGATGAGGAGGAAAATGGAATAATGAATTGTGAATTGTGAATTGTGAATTGTGAATTGTGACTCGCCACTCGTCACCCGCCACTTGCCGCCCGCCACTTGTAAAAGCAATAACGCCGCCGCTATGATGAGGGCGTGCAGGCTGTAGACTTCGGCTTCGATGGCCTGGCTCCAGAAGGTGGGGGTGAGGCCGAGGGCGAGGGCGCCGAGGAGGGCGGGGAGGGGCTGTCCGAACAGGCGGCGGCCCAGTTGGTAGATGAGGATGAGGGCGATGAGGGCGAAAACGGCCGTGCCCACATTCAACCGCCACGCCACCGAGCCAATCGGAACCAGCGTGAACAGTTTGCCCAACAGCAGGTAAAGGGGGTAGCCGGTGGGGTGGGCAATGCCCAACTGCGGCGCGACGACTTGAAATTCAAAGGTGTCGGCCCGGCCAACGGTGAGCGGCATCGTCAAAAAATAAACGGGAACCAACGCCGCCAGCAAAAAAACGATATTGCCTGTTTGTCCCCCGCCGCTTCGCCGCTTCGCCACTTCGTCGCTCGCGATTACGGCCGTCATCCACACCGATGCTGCAAAAATCAACCGGCTGCGCACCAAATCCACCGTCGGGTCGAACAGGTAGATGAGATTAAAGAGCAGGGGGGAAAGGGTGAAGGGGGGAAGGGGTGAGCGGGTGAGGTATGTCGCAGCGAGGGCGAAGAGGAATGCGAGGGAGAGGGCGGGGAACGGCCGTGCCAACCACAAGAAATGCGGAAAAAACCCTTCAAACAGCAGGCGCGCCGCCGCTAATCCGACCAGGAAAAGGGCGACAAAACGTAAAGCGTAAAACGTAAAACGTGATGCGCGAGGCGTAATGCGAGACGTAATGCGTGAAGTTAAGTTTTGTGCCATCGCCTCAATTTTACCCGACTCTGTCACTTTGCCACTTTGCGGCTCTGATACTATACTTGCACTCTTTTAT
>JANTHP010000378.1 GCA_024762395.1 Anaerolineae bacterium
AAACTTCAAAAACGCTTCAAACCGTGCCCATTCGCCGGGGGTTTTGGGCATACAGAGGGCCTGGGTTTGGTGAGCGCGCCGTCCGCCGCGCCCGATGCGCTGCATGAAGGAGTTGAGATTGGGCGGCGCGCCCAGCAAAACGACGTCGTCTACGCTGCCGATGTCTACGCCCAGTTCTAATGTGGAGGTGCAAACGCAAACGGCCGTTGCCGCTTCGGCAAACCGGTCTTCCACATCGCGGCGCATGGCAGCGTCCAGATTGCTGTAATGGACGAAGATGTCGGCGTGGCGGGGGAGTTGTTGGCGCAGGGTGACGGCCGTTTGCTCCACCTCCGCCCGCGAATTGCAAAAAACGAGGGATTTGAAGGCGGGGCGTTCGGTCAGGGCGTTGATCAGTTCGTCGAGGGAGTATAACGGCCGTATCTCCGCCTCAATCATCCGCCCGCCTGCTGCTTGCACAATGACCCCATCGCGCAAATAGCGCGTCGCCGTACCCGCCGGGTCGGGAACCGTCGCCGACAGCGCCACCCGCTGCGCCGGTTCCGTTTCCGGGTTGGCGTATTGACGGATGCGCTCGATGCGCGGCAGCAGGCAGCGCAGATGGTCGCCGCGCGGTGTGTTGTCGAACAGGTGAATTTCATCCAGGACGATGGCTTGCAGCCCGATAAACGCTTTGGCGTCGCGGGTGAGCAGCGAATCGGTGGATTCCGGCGTGGTGAGCAAGATGGCCGGCATCTGTCGCGCCATCGTCACATCCCCCGTTTTCATCCCAATACGAATATCTGTATCATCCAAAATCGGTTGTAGTCTTTCATACAAATCGCGCACCAGCGCGCGCGTGGGGCAAATGTACAAAATGGTCAAGCCCGGCTGTTTGAGCCGCTGCCAATACCGTTCCAGCAGGGGGGCGATGACGGCTTCGGTTTTACCGGAGGCGGTGGCGGCGATGGCTAACACGTCGTTCCCGTCCAGGATGGGAGGGATGGCTTGCTGTTGGATGGGGGTGAAACGGCCGTGACGGGCAAAAAACAACGGCCAGGTGTGGGGGATGCGGGCTTTAACCTCTTGCTGGGTCAGCATGAGCGCAGTTATCGTACCTGTTCGCGCAGTTCGTCTAGCAGGATGGCGACGTCGTAGTCGGGGTAGAGGTAGAGGAGGTCGAACAGCTCGACGGCAAGACGGACGACAGAGCAAAGGGAGAGACGGCCGTTCCGCACCCCCATCTCCAAATGTTTAGCCGCGCCGCGCCGGGAGGTTATACCGGTACAGCCTGATAAATAATCGGGCGATAGTGCGGTGACGGAATAGAAATGTTTTCCTCGTGAGCGACTTCCAGCCAGGCGTCCTTGGCAATTTGTACTTCTTGCAATGCTTCAAAGGGCGTTTCGCCAAATGCTGAACACCCCGGTAGATCGGGAATATCGGCGATGTAGCCGCCATCTTTCTCGCTGTAAAATATGTTGATATGATAATCGCGCATTAGTTTTCCTTCAGTTCCAAATTGTGTTGTTCGACCAGCTTCAAAAATTGTCGAATCTGGTAGGGTTTTGCCTGCCCTTTAACATTTTGCAGGTTTACCAAACTTCCCACATCGGGGTGGGTGAAAATATGGTGGCTGCCGCGTACTCTCTTCAAACGAAACCCAAATGCTTCAACTAAATTCACCATGTCAGAAAATTTGGCATTATGCTGACTGACTAGAATTTTCTGCAAGAGTTTTCGCTTTTTCATGATGACAGTGTAGCGTATTTGGCCCTTTTTGTCAGCGCACTTGTTCGCGCAGTTCGTCTAGCAGCACAGCCACATCGTAGTCGGGGTAGAGGTAGAGAAGGTCGAACAGTTCGACGGCGAGGCGGACGACGGAGCGCATGGAGAGACGGCCGTTTCCCCTACCAATCGTCGTCGTCTTCCATTTCAATTTTGGCAGCCACTAGCTCGCGCCATAAATCAAACGCCTCGGCTTCGGCCGCAGACGCTTGTAAACTGTCATGGACAGGCCCCTTATCGAATTTCAGTTCAGGAAATGTTAACAACAGCATGGCTAAATCCCGCCAATCTGTACCTGATTTGGGTTTACCTCGGCGGCGATGGTAGGAAATGACTTTGCTGGCAATTAAATTTGCGGGCGTAATAACCTGGATGTCAGCGATTTGCTGCGTATGCGGCAGTTGTTCCACCTGTCTAATATCTACCAGGTGACGATTGCCGGACTTTTGAATTTGATATAAGCGGCAGCCTTGTCCCCCTTTTACTTTGCGTACCCGCACAGCAATATGAAACTCGTCGCTTAAGTGACGTTTCAGATTTTCTGCAACTGCATCTGCATGGAGCGCAAGCATACCAATATCTTGCGTCATACGCGGCTCAACGACGTAGGCGTTGACGGCTTGCGCGCCAAACAAAGCAACGTCATCCCGCTTGCGTAAGAACTCTAATACAGCATTGTGTATTGTGGATAAAGGCAGCGGTTCGCGCATTACGAACTCCTGGAATGTTAGAGCGCCAGCGTTAAACATGATGTTCTCGCTTAGGTTTGATTTGATATGGTTTCTTCATCCATCATACCATATTTATCGCACTTGTTCGCGCAGTTCGTCTAGCAGGATGGCGACGTCGTAGTCGGGGTAGAGGTAGAGGAGGTCGAACAGTTCGACGGCGAGGCGGACGACGGAGCGCATGGAGAGACGGCCGTTCCGTACCCCCAGCGCCAAATGTTCAGCCGCGCCGCGCCGGATTTGGGTTTGTCGTTCGCCCGGCTCGTAGGCGTAAGCCTGGGCGTGGTAAATGAGGATGCGCTGCAAAAATTGACCCACTTCCTGCGGGTCGGCGTCTGGTTCCAGGTAGAAGATGTCGTCGTCGCCCAACCAGTCATGCAGGGGCAGCCGGTTGTCGCTGCGGGTGATGGTGAACAGGAAAAAGAGGGATTGCCCCTGGTCGTAGGCCATCGGGTAGTCGCACCAGCGATGCTGCTGGAACTGGTCGGGGCTGATTTTGTGCTGCCGGTCGCGCAGGGCGGCGTAGATGACGGCCTGGAAGAAGGTGGTGGCTTTGGGGCGTTGGTACGGCCGTAACAACGAATAACTTTCCGCCTCATCCACCAGCAGACAGAGGCCGCTGTAATTGCCCAGACGCGCCAGGGCGGAGACGGCCGTAAACAAAAACGCCATTTGCCGCGCATTATGCCCCACCTTGTAGATGGACGGGAACTTGACGCCGCGCGGTTTGGCCTTGTTCATCAGCTTGATGCGCCGCCCGCCGGCCAGCCAGTTGCTCCATGCCCGGCGCTGGCGCGACGATGGGGTACTGGCGAACGCCTGCAAGCCAATCGCCACCGGGTCGCGCTCGGCCGAGGAGAAGGTTTGCAGTTGGGAGAGCGTGTGGGGGAGAACGGCCGTCTTCTCCAACAAAGGCCCCAATCCCCGTTCATCCGTATTCGGGTAACGCAAATGGCGCATCGCCTCCCGGTACACGGCAAAACCGCGATGCGGCGGCAGCTCCAGTAAATCCAGGCTCACCGTTCCCACCAAAAAATTCCGATTCAGCGCCTCCTGCATCGTCAGTTCCACCATGTGGCTCTTGCCGTAGCCGTATTCGCCCACGACAGCCCGCGCCGCGCCGCCCAATTGGTGCGCCTCGTTCAGCCCGTGAATGATGCTTTCCCGCTCCGCCCGCAAGTTGATCGTCAATTCCGGCACATGCTGCGCCGGAGCAATGCCCACCCGCAGCGATTCGATAAGCTGGCGGGCTTCCAGTTGGGATTGGGGCATGGGGGCCGGAGGCTGGTAAAGGGCGGCGTAGGCGGGGGACGGCTCGGCGATGGCTTGCCCGTCGGCGGCAAATTCGGAGCGGGGGCGGCGGAAGCGCAGGCCGTTTTCAAAGCGTACCAGCCATTCTGTGCCGTTGCGGTAAACGGCCGTAACCTGTCCTGGCCCAAATTGAGGATGTTCTACTCGTTGTCCAATCATAGCAAAATTATGAATGATGAATTATGAATGATGAAAAGCCTCCATTCATAATTCATCCTTCATCCTTCATCCTTCATGATTTAGTACGGCGCCGTTTCCCCGCCGGAAAGCTCGTCAATCTGCCCGCGCAGGATGGCTTGGGCTTCCTCTTCGGTGATGGTGTGTTCCTCGCCGTAATGCTGGCGCGACAGTTCCACCACGAATGATTTGACGAACAAGCGGCGGTGGCTGATGTCGAGGAATGTGTCGCGGGCCACGTTGGCTAAAATGGCGGCGTTGGCCTGCTGCGTGATGTGATTCAGTTCGACGTCGAAGGCGGCCTCGTAGATGGGAATCAGCTTTTCGCCAATCGCCAGCATCAAGTCGTTTTCGTTCAGGTCGAGCGT
>JANTHP010000379.1 GCA_024762395.1 Anaerolineae bacterium
GCGCGACAGACCAGCGGCTGCGCCCCACCGTCATCAACTACCCGCATCACCTGTTCATCCGCGACGTGATGGTGCGCAACGGGGACGCGCACAAGCCGATTTGGATTAGCGAGATGGGCTGGAACACGGCTCCGGAAGGCATTCCGGCCGATTTTGGCCGCGTTACCGAAGCGCAGCAGGCCAGATACGGTGTGGAGGCGTACCAGCGGGCGCAGGCGGAGTGGCCCTGGTTGGGCGTTGTCAACTACTGGTTCTTCAAACGTCCCGCTGATTGGGAGAAGGATCAATCCTGGTATTATTTCCGCTTGCTGGAGCCGGATTTTACGCCGCTGCCTGCCTTTGCGGCACTGTCGGATTATGCCAACAGCCAACAAGTTGTGGAACCGCTGCCGGGCTGGGTTTATACGTGGGATGGGTTACGGCCGTATCTGTTCCTCATCAGCGCCGCCATTTTGTTCTTTGGCATCTTGCGCGCGCTGCTTCCCAAAGAGATTGGAGATTAGAGATTGGAGACTACCCCCAGCGAACCCCAATCCGATAACAGATCGCGGATTACGGATTACCGATCACGGATTACGGATTACGGATTACGGATTACGGATTACGGATCACGGATCGCTCCCCCCCACCAATACCGGATTGCCCTTGTACTCATCCTGCTGCTGGCCACCGGGCTGCGTTTTTACCGGCTGGACGCCCAATCCTTTTGGAACGATGAGGGCAACAGCGCCCGCCTGAGCGAACGCCCCATCCCGGCCATCATCGAAGGCACAGCCAGCGACATCCACCCGCCGCTTTACTACCTCATTCTGCGCGGCTGGCGCGAGCTGGTGGGCGAGACGGAGTTTGGTCTGCGTTCCTTCTCCGCCTTCGTTGGCGTCGGTATCGTTGCGCTTACGTTTGCGTTGGGGAAGGAGCTAGAGGAGAGAGCCAGAGCTAGAAGGAAGAGAGCGCCTCTAGCTCTGGCTCTCTCCTCTAGCTTGTTAACGGCCGTTTCCCCCCCGCTCATCTATTACAGCCAGGAAACCCGTATGTATTCCCTCCTCGCCTTTTGGGCCGTCCTCACCACCTGGCTGCTTTTCACAATTCACAATTCACAATTCACAATCCACAATTCATTATTCTACATCCTTGCCGCCGCCGCCGGTCTCTACACCCATTACTTTTTCCCTGCCGTCCTTCTGGCACACAGTCTTCTAATCCTCATTTGGTTGCTAACAAAGCGCGGAGCTTCTAATCTTTCACTCTTTCGCCGTTTTATTCGATGGGCGAGCATTATGCTTGTCGTTCTTCTCATCTATCTTCCCTGGCTGCCTGTTTTTATCAATCAGGCAGGGGGACGACCTAATGAGGCGCGACAATCATTCCTGAGTTTCGTCACCAATGCCGGGCGTTGGTTGGCCTTTGGAGCGACGATGGAAACGGAAACGGCCGTCCCCTATCTCATCGCTGCTGTCTTGTTATTAGGTATGGGGGCGTTGATGCGAAACTGGACGGCCGTCATCCTTCTCGTCGTCCCCATTTTATTCATGTACGCCGTCGGAACCACCCAGCCCCAATTTTTTAAGTTTATGATTGTCTCCGTGCCATTTTTATGTTTGTTGATGGCAATGGGAGTTTGGAGATTGGAGATTGGAGACTGGAGACTAGAAGACCGCTGGTTAATCTCCAGTCTCCAATCTCTAGTCTCCAGTCTCTTGTTTTTAGCTGTTTTAGCCGGCAGCGGCCGTTCCCTTCACAACCTCTACTTCAACCCCGCCTACGCCCGCGCCGATTACCGGGGGATGGCCGCCCGCATTGAAGCCGAGGCGCACCCCAACGCCGGCATCGTTCTGGACGCGCCCAACCAATGGGAAGCATTCACCTACTACCACCGCAGCGGCGCACCCGTCTACCCCATCCCCATGGGCCGCCCCCTGCCCGACAAAATCAATGCCGAACTGACCGAAATCGCCGCCAAGCATGACCGTCTCTACGCCATCTTTTGGGGCGAAGCGCAGCGCGATCCGGAGCGTTTGGTGGAGCGTTGGCTGGACGAACACGCTTTCAAAGCGGCAGACGAATGGGTTAGCGACGTGCGTTTTGTCACTTACGCTGTGCCATCAGAAGCAGCGGATGAGATGGAAACGGCCGTCAACCTCCTCTTTGGCGACGCCATCACACTCAATGGGTACACATTAGCCAGCGACCACCTGACTCCCGGCGATATTGTCCAGATCACGTTATTTTGGGAAACGGCCGTGCCCCTGCAAACCCGCTACAAAATTTTCCTGCACCTCGTCAACAAAAACGGAGACATCATCGCCCAGCGCGACAGCGAACCCGGCGGCGGCCTCAACCTAACCGTCAACTGGGAACCGGGCCAACCCGTCAGCGACAATCACGGCGTTCTCATCCCCGCCGATACCCCGCCCGGCGCGTACCAGCTTCTCCTGGGCTTATACGATGCTGCCGATTCAACCGCCCGCCTGCCCATCCAAACAAGCGCCGGAATTGTTGACGTACTCCCCCTGCTTACGATTCAAATCAAATAGACCGCAATCGCATCTACTTCTCATCCAGCTAATGCCGCCGATTGGAAATCGGCGGCTGACACAAAAGTGGCAGCAAAGGCGGCAGAATCGGAATTGCTGTTCTCATTAGCTCATTAACGCTGTGTTGATTTTCCACTTTCAAGGCGGGTAACTACTACTCAGTCACACGTACTTTGAGTGAAAACATCGTCCCGAATTTTTGTAAAGGCGACGGATGCCGGGATTTATCACGGCAGTGTCACGGCCGAAATGAATTTCGGCATCCGATTTCGACAAATGGCATTGTCCATCATTTGATGTGTGGCTGAGTACTACTAAGGTGCGACACACTTTTTCCAGAGTAGTTTGCGATATCCTTGCTGTTTGCAAGTGCGTCGCACCTCCGGGGTTTAGTAGTTACCAAGGCGGTATCAAAAAAGGCGGCCTTGCTGCAACGGCCGTATATCTTCCCCGCCAATCCCCACAATCTTCTTAAACCGGTTGCACGTTTGGGGCGAAAAACCGGCATAATCATTGTTGAAGAAACCATAAACATCTTCTACCTTATCCAGTTCCGGCTGCAAATGGTCGTACCAGGTTTGGAGAACGGCCGTTTTATCCACCAATTCCTTATCCTTCGTCGCAAACTGGCCGTGTGGCCCGATGAATCGCAGATAAAGAAAATCGGTCGTGCGCTTGATTTGTTTGGGCATGTGAATGTAATCGGCCATAGTCCAGGCAACATGATAATCGCGCAAGAGAACGGCCGTACCCGGCGTATTCCACGAGCGATGACGAAACTCAACCGCGTACCGAAAATCAGTCGGCAGCGCCATCAAAAAATGGCGCAGCAGATTAAAGTAACCGTGATCCAAATCCGGCGGCAGTTGAATCAAGACCACGCGCAGCTTCTCGCCTAGCAGACTGATGACTTTCAGGAAATCCGACATAGGCTCCAACGCATTGACCAACCTGAGTTCGTGTGTGATGTGGCGCGGGGTTTTGATACAAAAAGTAAAATCAGGCGGCGTAACGGCCGTCCATCGCTTCACCTGCTCCGCCCCCGGAACGCCGTAGAATGTAGAATCAATCTCCACCGCATCAAAAAACTGGCTGTAATGAGCCAAAAAACTGCGCGGCGGCATTCCCGCCGGGTAAAACGAGCCTACCCATTCCTTATAACCAAAACCCATCGTGCCCAAATGCCACCTGGTCATACCCCCCATTGTTAACGACCAGTTGCCCGCTGTCAACTGCCATTGATGGCCCGACAAGACAAAATCATGACTCTTTGAGAATTCGCGGGGTTTTTGGCTGCGCGTGGCGGGCAGCGGGTGGCGCGTCCCGAGACGATACTCGCTGCTCGCCACCCGACACGCATGTTTTGGTGTTTCAGGAATTGCAATTCCCGAAACACCAAAGTTGCTTACGAGTGAACCCCTAGGCCGCAGGCGCCGGCTCTTCTTCCTCGGCAATGGGCACAACGTCAAATGTTAATTCATCGCCGGCGGCGTCAATGACGACATGATCGCCTTCGCGCGCCTTGCCTTGCACAATTTCCAACGCCAGCGGGTCCACAATGCGCCGCTGGATAACGCGCTTGAGCGGCCGCGCGCCGTAAGCCGGGTCGTACCCTTCCTGGACAAGCAAATCGGACGCCGCTTCTGTCAAAGCGATGGTGATGTGGCGCTTGTCCAACAAGTCGCGCACGTAATTCAATTGGATGTCCAGGATTTCGCGCAGATGCGTCTTCTCCAGCCGGTGGAAGATGATGGTTTCGTCTACCCGGTTCA
>JANTHP010000380.1 GCA_024762395.1 Anaerolineae bacterium
CAACGACGCCAATGACAACGGCGATGACAATGGCAACGACAACGGTGATAACAGTAACGTTACTTTTGAAATGATGTTCGACGTTTTATCCCAGGTGTCATTATCTTAAGCAGCCAATCACATTTAATTAAATCCATGCGGCTGCTATCGCCCTTGAAAGAAGAAGGACAATGCGTGGCTAAACGACAAACCGACCTGGCAACGGCCGTTCGCAGAAACTAGTGGCTGGCGATAAGCGGTAAAGTATCTCAAATTGGTTATAATGTGCAGCCAGTGGGAAGTGGCTGCACATTATAATCCCAATGGGTTGAGCTATTTCCTACTGCATCTCAGAATGACAGCATTTAGTTACTGTGGAGAACACTCGCACCGTGCAAGATGAACTTATTTTGCTTAACCGCGCCCGGTCGTTGGACCAGGAAGCATTGGCACACATTCACGATATGTATTATGTGCCCATCTACCGCTATATTTCTTTTCGTATTGATGAACCGGCAACGGTTGAAGATTTGACGAGTGAAGTATTTACACGGTTATTGCACGCATTGCAGGATCGCACAGCGCCGCAAAAAACCATCCGCGGCTGGCTCTTCAGTGTCGCATCCAGGGTTGTTAAGGATTATTACCGCAAAAAATACCGCCGTCAGCATACACCTTTGGATAATTCAATTCCCAGTCTTGCTGATGGCCCTGATCATAAAGTAGAAAAAATGCTCACGAATGAACGCTTACGCCAGGCCGTCACTAAGTTGACGGAAGATCAACAGCAAGTCATTGCGCTGCGTTTTGGCTATGAAATGTCCATTCGTGATGTTGCCCACACAACGGGAAAAAGCGAAGGGGCCATCAAGATGCTGCAGGCCCGCGCGATTGCCGCTCTTTCCCGCATCATGGCTCCGGGGGGCGCCCAATAATGGACAGTTCCTTTGAATTATTATTGATTGAATGTTTGGCAGCGTTGGAATCGGGAGAACCGATTGACCAAATTTTAGCGCGATACCCTGCCAAGGCTGAGCAATTACGGCCGATGTTGGAAACGGCCGTTCGCCTGCCCCAGCTTAATATCCAACCCTCATTAGCGGCCCAGTCCCGCTCGCGCCAGGCATTTCTAGCCGAAGCCGCCGCCCAGAAAAAGAATAAAACGGTACGGCCGTCACCCTGGCTCAATTTGCGCCGTATTTTGATGCCCGCTGCTTCCATAGTCATGCTTCTGCTCATTTTGGGCGCTGGACTTCTACCTCTCTCAACCTCGGCTTTGCCCGGCGATGCCTTGTACGGCATTAAACTAATGGCCGAAAATGCGCGAATGGGCTTCACTTCAGACACCGAGGCTCTGACCGAACAATTCAATCAGCGACGCATTCAAGAAATTAACGACCTGCTTGCCGCCGGCCGGAATGAACAGGTTTCCTTTGAAGGTGAAATTAAGGCAATTCAGCCTGGCGCATGGACAATTGCCGGCCTTTTAACCCAAGTAACAGGGGAAACTCGTGTAATTGGCGGCGATCCGATTATGGGGCAAGTGGCTGCGGTGAACGGCCGTACCCAATCAGGCCGGCTTCTCGCAACTACCATCACCCTTTTGCCAACAAGCCAGCCGGCTGAACCGACGCCAACCGCAACGACCACGTCTACCAATACGCCAACCGCAACGAGCACAACAACGCCAACGGCGACGGCCGTTTCCCCCACCAACACCCCCACCAATACGCCAACCTCAACGCCCACCAACACACCAACGGCAACACCAACCACAACATCCACAGAAACAACCACACCCACCGCCACCGCCACTTTAGAGTCTACCCCCCTTCCTCCGCCACCCACCGCCACAGCCACACCTGATGATGGCAATTCCAACGATAACGACAACAGCAACGACAATGACAACAGCAACGACAACGACAACAGCAACGACAACGACAACAGCAACGACAACGACAACAGCAACGACAACAGCAATGACAATGACAACGACAATGACAACAGCAACAACAACGGTGATAACGAAAATGATAATGAACACATCAACTAGTTTTACCTCAACGGCAATCGTTTTTAGAGATACAAACTTCAAACGCCTGACTTGGGCGCGCTGGTACTAAGTAATCGTCCATTATTTATTTTCCGTGTTTCGGGAATCCAATTCCCGAAGCATCCCCGCAAATTTAACACCCTAGACGCTTACTAACCATCGCGTTTTTATTTGCGCCAAAACCGCCTCGGCGCTTTGCGCCCCCCCTCTTCCCCTCTCAACAAAAACCCTGCGTCCATTTGCATGCTAAAACAGTTGACAAAATTAGAACATTTGTGCTAGAATAACAGCAAGTGACACCCCTCTATCCTCTTCCCAATGGGGCTGGCAAGTGCGACCCTTGCCAGTCCCTCCTCTTTATCAAGGAATGGGGCCATCAGACCCTCACCAACGACAAACAAGCAAGGGACCGATAGCAGGTTTTGGTGTTGAGGAGATGAAATCATGTTGAATTCACCCGGATACAATAATGAGGATACCCGTACCATTGGATTGCATTTTCCGAGAACGGCCGTCATCGGATTACTGCTTATAACTGCCCTGTTCGCCTTTGAGCTTTTCAATTTTGATACGACCCGATACGCCTTACAGAACTTATTAGGCGATGTCAGTTTTGGGAGATTACCCTGGGCGACCATTTTAGCAGTGGCCTTTTGCGCCATTGACTTTGCCGGGCTTTCCCGATTGTTTACCCCAGAAAAAGGGGACGAAGAACCCGCCGCAGTCTGGTATCTCATGGGCGCATGGCTGCTGGGCGCCACCATGAACGCCATGATGACCTGGTGGGCTGTTTCCTTAACCCTGCTTGCTCATGATTTTGGCAATGAAGTGATGAGCCGGGAACAATTGCTGCAAACGGTACCTATTTTTGTGGCCTCGTTGGTTTGGCTCACACGAATTCTGTTTATCGGCGCATTTTCTGTTGCCGGAGATTACCTTTTTGTGTGGGACAGAGAGAAAAAAGCAGACCAAGAAAAGGCGCACCCCGCAATGCCGGAAATCCGCCCGGTGCGCGAGAAAAGAGGGCCAGTGCGTCACCGAACGGCCGTTCCCCAACAAACGGCCGTTCCCCACCCCCTCCAACCGTCGCCAAAATCCCCGCAGCCATCACCCCGCATCCAACGACGGCCGCCCGTCCCGGCCGGTATGCACGCGCGCGGCCGTCGCCTAACTTGATTTTGGGCCGCGGGCGGCACAGCCAAAGATGCGGCCGTCAATTGTAAACTAACAGCCTCCTTCATTCTTCACCATCCATCATGTACAATCCTATCGGCATTTTTTGTCAACGTTAGCGCTGTTCGCGCCCGTTTTTTCTAAAACAAGCATGACTCTACCGAAAAAAGGACGCTGATTAACGCTGATAACGCTGATTTCCAGAGAGAAAAATCTGCGTAATCTGTGAAATCTGCGGTTTTTTCGGGAGACTCAAGCATGTTTATGGAGGGTATTTGTCTAATGAGAATGAGAGTGACTTTGTTTATTGTCCAGGATGGGAAGATTTTATTGATTGACCGGCAGCGTAACGGCCGTTCCTACTACGTCATTCCCGGCGGCGGTGTAGAAGCCGGCGAAACACTGGCTCAGGCAGCCATCCGCGAAGCGCGGGAGGAAACCAGCCTGGATGTGGAACTTGGCCCTTTGTTGTACAACCGGTTGTGGCAAGACGGCCGTTTACAGCAAATAGAATACGCCTTCCTGGTTTCAGCCTTTCATGGCGTTCCCGTTCTGCAAGACCCTGAAATGCTGTCCAGGCAATCGGCAGACAACACCTATCGCCTTACATGGCTGCCGATAGCTGAACTGAATGGTCAACCACTATACCCTGGCCCAATTGAGGCGAATTTTCTGGAAAAGATGGTATCTTCTCAATATTCCGGGGAAATTTTCCTGTAGTACTCGTGTAAGACGAAGCGCTAATGAAATTTGGTTCTTTAGGAATTCGTGGGGTAATCATAGCGTAATGCGTAATCCGTGATGCGTAACCAGAGGCGCGTCACGTATTACGTATCACGGATTACGACAAACTCCATGAAATCCGAAAAACCCTGAAATTTGTCAACGCTTAAAAACAGGCGCCGTGCAGGACAGTGACGCACATTTGTTACCTTGCCGGAAACGGCCGTCCCCCGCAACTTCCCGCCCGTCATCGCGTATAATCCATAGAAAGAATGTAACTATACAGCGTTGTCGAAAAGATTTGTCAAATTTTCTAGCATGATCAGGCGCTTACCAGACTAAATTTGACAAATCTAAGGGGGACACCTGAA
>JANTHP010000381.1 GCA_024762395.1 Anaerolineae bacterium
GCATTAGTCAGCGCTGCGCCGATGATGCGGACTTTGGCCTTTTCCAGCAGCTCTTTAGCCCTTTCGGCATGGTCGCGGCGGGTTTTGCCAGCATTGATGACGAGTAAAACGCCATCCAACTTGGCCCCCAAAACGGCCGCATCCGTCACCGCAATCACCGGCGGAGCGTCAAACAAAACGATGTCGGCCATTTCCAGTAGTTTGGCAATCGCCTGGTCGGCTCGTTTAGAGCCTAGCAGGTCGGCCGGGTTGGGCGGCTTGGGGCCGCTGGCGAGCAGCCACAGGTTTTCGACGCCGGTTTCCTGCAAAGGCGGTTCGCCGGCATCGTTTAGCACCATGTCGGTCAGGCCGGGTTCGCTGTTCAGGTCAAATAGCGTGTGGAGTGACGGCCGTCTCAAATCACAATCTACCAAAATCGTCTTACGGCCGCTTTGCGCCATCGTCACCGCTAAATTGGCAACTGTATCGCCCTTATCATCCGCCACCGCCGGAGAGGTCACAACCAAACTCCGCAGTGGATTATCCAGGCTGTAAAATGACAAATTCGTTCGCAGCGTGCGGTACGCCTCGCTAATTGGCGAACGGGGGTCGGTTAAGGTAATTAGTCTCATAGTCTTGTAGTCTCGTAGTCTCGTAGTCTTGTAGTCTCGTAGTCGCTAGTCTCGTAGTCTTTGGCAGATGCTCACTATCAACTGTCGCCTATCAACTGCTCGGAATGCTGCCGATAACAGGAATATCCAGAAAACGTTCCACATCTTCGCTGCGACGAACAACGCCGGATTCAATCCATTCCAGCACAAAAATAACAATAACGCCTAACAAAGCCCCAAAAACAGCGCCAGCGGCCGTGTTAATTTTCCATTTGGGCCGGTCAAGTCCCGCTTGTGGATCATCAATAAATTCGATGGTGATGCGGTCTTCTTTGCGATTTTTATCGTTTTCCTGCGTCTGCCACTGCATAAGCAGCTCGCCCCAGGTGCGGGCGATGTCATTGGCTAAATCAGGGTCGCTGTTTTCGACTGAAAGCTGAATGACAAAGCTGATATTTTCGGAAGCGACTTTTACATCGCCCAAAAGCTCGCCCGCTTCCATGTCTAGCTGAAGGGTATCAATCACATCTTGGGCGCGGTAGCGGCTGTTGAGCCAGGCGACGTAGGAGGCCAGCAGTTCTTTGGCTGCGTTTGCCTGCCCAAAATCGGTGCGAGACGGCCGTACCAACATCCGCAAATTTGATTCATAAACCGGCGTCTGCACCTTGCTGAAACCGAAGGCTGCTCCGGCCGTCAACGCCGCTAACAGGATGATGACCCAGCCGCGCTGCCGCAAAATGCGCAAATAATCGCTTAGTTCCACAAAAATCTCCTTTTCGTGAAACGTGAAGCGTAAAACGTGAAATAACGATAGCTTTATTCACGTTTCACGTTTCACGTTTCATTTTTTTGGAATTTCTCCTATCACAGGCAGGCCTGCCTGTTCCACTTCCTCTCGCTCGCGCAAAGTTGGATCAAGATATTCTACCAACAAGGCCAGCCCCACGCCCGCGCCCAGGGCTAACAGGATGCGAAAGGGTAAATCTAGCTGGCTGCGCAGGCCGGCCGGGATTTGATTAACGACGGGCTGGTCAAGTTGGACGAGTACGGCCGTTTCCCCATCCAACTGAGGCAAACCATCCGCATTCTGTTCAATCAACACTTTCGCAGCCGCATCCATCATCGCCGCCAAAACGTCGGCGTCGCCATAAGTTAGCGAGATTTGCAGCAGGCTGCGTACATTCTCAGCGGCAATACCGCCCTGAATCGCGCCCGGTTGAACATCCAATCCCTGCGCGGCCAATTCCTGGCTGACGGCCGTTGCAAATCCCCCGCCCTTCACCCAATCCGTCAATCCATTAACAATATATTCCGAAGTCAGCCAATTGTAATAACGCTGCTCATCGGCCAAATCAGCCTGGTCTGCCGGGGGCTGCCCGACAATGAAGCGAACCCCCACATTGTAAACCGGCGGCGGGGATTGATAGGTCGCCACGCCAAACGCCAGCACAACCAAAGCGGGAATTAACGCCAGGAGCCATCGCCGCTGAAAAACTTGCCAGTATTGCCTTAACGCCATTTCAGGTCACTTGTCCATTTTTTGTTGAATAAAAGCGGTCATTTTTTGGTTGAAAACGGCCGTATCAAACTGTTCGGCATGGCGGCGGAGAACGGCCGTATCCACTGAATCCGGGTCAAACGATTCCACCGCCTCGATAATAGCCGGAACCGATTGCTCCGCAAACAAAGCGCCCGTTTTGCCCGGTATGACCGTGTCCAACGCACCGCCGGCCGCATAAGCGATTACCGGCCGACCGCCAGCCATTGCTTGCAGCGGCGCAATGCCAAAATCTTCCTCGCCCGGCCACATGAAGGCGCGGCTGCGGGCCATCAAATCAGGTAAATCCGCCTCCGGTACGTAGCCTAAAAACTTGATATTGGGGCCGGCCATCGCCTCTAATCGTTCTCGATCACGGCCGTTACCCGCAATGTACAACGGCCTATCCAACCTGTTAAACGCCTCAATCAACAAATCAATCCGGCGGTACGGAACCAACCGTCCCACCATCAAATAATAATCCTCAACCCGGTTCGACGGCACATAACGGCTCGTATCCACCGGCGGATAAATGATAGTTGACTCTCGCCGGTAGATTTTGGCGATTCGACGACGCACAGCCTGCGAAATAGCAATGAAATGGTCTACCCGATCCGCCGCCAGTCGGTCCCACTGCCGCAAAAACGTCAAAAAGGGCGGCAAAATCTTGCGCGTCAGCCATCCCAATTGTTCCTGTTCGGCATACTGTGTGTAACGCCAGACGTATCGTGTCGGCGTCAAACAGTAGCAAATATGCGTCGTTTCCGGGCCGGTGATAATACCATGATCAAACCCGCTTTTGTTGCTGACAACCAGGTCATAATCCCGAAAGTCAAATCGTTCAAACGCAAAAGGATACAATGGGAAATATATCTGCTGCCATTTTCTGGCAAATGGCAAGCGGTCAATAAACGAGGTGCGAATATCCCACTGCTGCCAATGAGTGGGCATCTCCTGCCTGGCATACAAGGATGTGTAAACCGGGGCTGTCGGATAAAGGTTCACCAACGCTTCCAGCACATCCTCAGCGCCGCCTATTTGGTTAAGCCAATCGTGGACAAGGGCAGTTTTCATAAGGAAAAGTGGCAAGGTGGCAAGGCGGCAGGGTGGTAAGTGGCAGGCAGCAAACCGTCTGATTCATCATTCATCATTCAGCCTTCCGCCTTCAAATTCCTAACCGTTCCATACGCGCCGCCAGTTCCGCTTCTACTTCCAGACTTTGCATCGCATCATCAAGCTGAGTATCGAGGCTCTTGGTTTGCACTTCCCAGGCTGCGTCGGCATGATCCAGGCGGCTGCGAATGTTTTCAGCAGCTTGAGCCACTTCGCTGTCTCCCTGTCCCATCAAAGAATCCAAAGAACGCATCGCTTTGGTGGAGATTTCTTTGGATTTGGCAAGCTGAAGCAAGAAGCCCAGTTCTTCCCGTTCTTGTTTGGCGATGGCGAGACGGCCGTCTAACTTCACCCGCACATCATCTAACTGCTCCGCCGCCGCCACCTGCCGCTCCAACGAGGCGTCATAGGTTTTAATCAAGTCCATTGTAGAGCTAAACTGCTTTTGCGTCACCATTGCCTCGGTTCGCTTTCCTTTACGCAAGTAATGGTCAACCATCAAATCAAGTTTGGCCGCTTTTTCGGCCAGCGCCTCGCGGCGGCGGCGGGAACTTTTTACCTGGGCAAACATAGGCGCGATGGATTTCTTGAATTCTTCCAGCTCTCGCTCAGCCCGGCGAATGTAATCGTCGTAGACAGCCAAATCGCTTTTTTGCAGCGCTTTGTCGGCGGCTTCGTGCAAGGAAGCGCGGAACAAGGTTCGTAGTTTTTGGAATAGGGATGCCATATGAAGTCTATACTCAGTTGAAAATTGTTGATACTATTTCCCTGTCTGATTTCTTTTTTGCCAGTGTGGGCCAGAAAGCTATTGTAACAAACTAGGATAGCACTGGCGACTGTTGACGGCCGTTCCCCAGGGCAATCGCATATTACCCCGATAGCACCTTAAGAAGATAATCATCATCCCAAGCCGCCTTAAGACGCTTAGCCTTAATGCCACCTTTAGCTGTCTTCTCATGTTTGAGCAAGTTGAGTGCCATGTGACGTAAAACAGCCATGTTGTGCGGAGCATTTCCCTGGCGAATACGGCTGTCATCTTCGC
>JANTHP010000382.1 GCA_024762395.1 Anaerolineae bacterium
AATTTGAATGATTTTATGCACTGGCTGCTTTACGACCGGGGCGTGCCGTGCAGCCCCAAATCGTATGCGCGGCGGGTGACGACGTTGAAGGTGTTTTTTGGCTGGCTGCATAAAGCAGGCGTGTTGAGGGAAAATCCGGCAACGGCCGTCATCCAACGAACCGTCAAAAGCCCCCTGCCCACCGAAGACGACATCGAAAAAGCCCTAACTGTCACCCAGGCCATGCGCCGCCAGAAAAACCCCGACGCCCGCCCCCATCTGCTGCTCACCCTGCTCCTGCAAACCGGCATGAAAAAGAGCGAAGTGATGAACCTCGTCCCCAATCACATAGACCGGGATGCGCCCGGCGGCCCGCAGTTATTCGTTCGCTATGCGAACCCCCGCTTACGCAACAAAGAACGCAAATTGTACCTGGAACCGGAATGGCTGGACGTGTTGGATGAATATCTGGAACAGTACAAACCGCACGACACCCTCTTCACCTGCACCGCCCGCAACCTGGAATACGTCTTGCGCGATGTAGGCGACGAAGCCGGCCTAAAACGCGGCCTGCTTTCATTCGAGAACCTGCGCTGGATTTCCGCCCTCCGCGACCATAACGCCAACGTCGAACCCGACGAAATTCGGCAAAAGCTGGGATTGTCAAAAATTACGTGGCGGGAAACGAAGAAGAAACTGGAGCGGTTGGCGAAGAAAGAGAGTGAAGAGGACTGAGGACTGAGGACTGAGGACTGAGGATTGAGGGATGAGGACTGAGGGCTAAGTCTCTCGTAACTCATCCCTCAGTCCTTTGTTTTTATTGTTCGCCGGGCTTGCTCACGTCAAACGTCGCTTTGTGGGTGTAGACGTTCTTACGCTCGGTGTCAGGCGTGGCGTAATAAAGCGTGGCCTCCACGTGGTACAAATCGGTGGGGTTTTTGTCGCGCAGGTGCATCGTCAGCGAGAAATTGGGGTCGCCGGTTTCGATGACCGTTAAAGTCCCGGCCGGTTCGCCGTTGTCGTTGGTGATGTTGACCTCGATGGAAGGGCCTTCCAAGAAGCGGGTAATGTTAAAGCCCACCGCCACCCGCCGCCGGTCTTCGTAGACAAAAAAGCCCACATCGTTAAATTTCACATCCTCGCGCGGTTTGGGAACTTCAAAAGATGTATCAAAAAATTGGACGTTGCCGTCCAACTGGGTTTCTTGCTTTACACCGCACATCCGCACCGGGGCGTTGTTAGCGACGGGCGGCATGTTGATATTCAATTGAATGCTGTTATCATCGCTCATGGTTTAACCTCAAATTTGTCTTGACCCAATTATAACCCGGCCCGGCAAATCGTTCAGAATTCATCATTCTATATTCATCATTCCCTTAATTTGTCGTAGGATTGCAGTTTTTCCAACACTTGCACCAGAGCCACCTGCCACTCTTTCGTGCTCATTTCACGGCTCATCCATACGGCCGTTTTGCTCACCCGCGCCTGTTCTCCCAAATAACGCTGCAAATGGTAACGGTCAATCTTTTCCAGCCCGGCCAGCCGGATTTTGACCTGACCATTGTCGGTGGTAACGGCCGTTACCTCACCCCGCTGCGCCAACGCCTTAATCCGCAACTGGTACAACAAATTATGAACCGGATCAGGAATCGGGCCAAATCGGTCCGCCAACTCCTCCGCCATCTCATCAATATCAGCCATCGTATCCAGCAAAGCCATGCGCCGGTAAAGGCGAAGACGCAGGCCCGCATCCGGCACATAATCCGTCGGCACATACGCCGCCAGCGGCAAATCAATCAGCGTCGCCTCCGGCAAATCAAACGCAATCGGCTCACCCGCCTTCTCCGCCTTACGCCGCTTCACCGCATTCGCCAGCAGCCGCGTATACAAATCAAAGCCAACCGCGCTAATCTGCCCGCTTTGCGCCGCGCCCAGCAAATCGCCCACGCCGCGAATCTCCATATCGCGCATGGCTATGGTGTACCCCGCGCCCAACTGCGTCTGCTCCGCAATCGTTTCCAGCCGCGCCCGCGCCACCGGCGTTAAGCCGCGCCAGGGACTGTGGAAAAAGTAAGCGTAAGCCCGCCGCACGCCCCGCCCCACGCGCCCGCGAAGCTGGTACAACTGCGCCAACCCAAACATCTCCGCCCGATCCACAATCAGCGTGTTGGCGTTAGGAAAATCCAACCCGCTTTCGATGATGGTCGTACTGAGCAAAATATCAACTTTCCCCTCGGCAAAATCCACCATGATGCGTTCCAACTGCCGCTCGCTCATCTGCCCATGCCCGATGGCGATAATCGCTTCGGGAACCAGCCGCTGAATCAGCCGCTGCACAATCTCAATGCTCTGCACCCGGTTGTGAACGAAGAAAATCTGCCCGCCCCGGTCTAGTTCGCGCAAAATAGCCCGGCGCAGACGGGTTTCGTCCGCCTCGCCGACGTAGGTTTGCACCGGCAGCCGCTCCGCCGGAGCCGTGTCAATGATGCTGATGTCGCGCACGCCGGTCAGGCTCATGTGCATCGTGCGCGGGATGGGCGTGGCCGTCATCGTCAACACATCCACCTCGGTGCGCCATTTTTTCAGCTTTTCTTTGTGGGCCACGCCAAAACGCTGTTCCTCGTCAATGACGACCAGCCCCAAATCTTTGAAGGCGACATCATCGGATAAGAGCCGGTGCGTGCCGATGATGATGTCTATCTGCCCTTCACGCACTTTTTTGACGATGCGCGTTTGCTGCATGGGCGTGCGGAAGCGGGAAAGCATTTGTACGGTCACGGGGAAGGCGGCCAATCGCGCTTTGAAGGTGTTGTAATGCTGCTGCGCCAAAATGGTGGTGGGAACGAGGATGGCAACTTGCTTGCCATCCAGCACCGCTTTGAAGGCGGCGCGCAGGGCAACTTCGGTTTTGCCATAGCCGACATCGCCGCAAACGAGCCTATCCATGGGATGCGGCCGTTCCATATCCGCTTTGACCTCCGCAATGACACGCAGTTGGTCTTCCGTTTCGCGGTAGGGGAAGCTGGCTTCCAATTCAACCTGCCATTCGCCGCCTTTAGCGAAGGCGTGGCCGGGAACGGTTTCGCGGGCGGCGTATAAATCGAGCAGTTCGCCCGCCAATTCGTCGGCGGCGCGCTGCGCTTTAGCTTTGGCCTTGCTCCATGCCGATTTACCGCCCAACCGGTTGACTTTGGGCGTGCTGTCGCCGCCGCCAATCCACTTGCTCACCCGGTCGGCTTGATGGACGGGAACGTACAGAGCGTCGCCGTTGTCATACTCAACCAGCAAATACTCGCGGTCGGTTCCGCCGACGGCGCGGGAAACCAACCCTTTGAAGAGGCCGATGCCATATTCCAAATGAACGACGTAATCGCCGGCAGCGATGTCGGCAAAATGGGTTTCGGGGGCGATGGGGGCCGGTTTACGCCAGCGGCGCGGGGCGGGCCGGTTCCAGCCAAATATCTCGGCGTCGGTCAGCAAATCGAGCAGGATTTGGTTGTCGGCGCGGTTGACCAGGGTGAAGCCTTCGGCCAGACTGCCCTGTAGGAAAGCAGGGGAGCCGGGGGGCTGAGGCGCAGGGGAGAAAACCGATTCTCCGCCGCTCGCCTGCGCCCTTGCGCCCTTGCTTTCTTCGCGCCAAAGCTCCGCCAGCCGCGCCGCCTGACGGCTGACGACGACAACGCGGTCGCCTTCGCGCCGGGCGGATTTGAGATGGGTCATGAGGGGACGCATCTGGCCGCCGTAGCGGGGGCCGGGTTCAAAGGCTTCGGCCAGCGCCCCGTTAAGGAAGGGTTGAGCATCAGGGTCTGGCCCTTCGCCGAGGATGAGGGGCTGCTGCCAGTCGAGTTCGCCGGCCATCTCATCCCAGTCAAAAAGGGGATTGGGGTAGTTGGGGGGCAGGCTGGGTTGTTCGTTGGCGATTTGGTCGGCGTGGTCTTGGAGTTCGGATACGGCCGTTACCAATTCCGCCCAATCATCCACCACAATCAACGCATTTTCCGGCAAATAATCGAGCAAGCTGGCCGGTCGGGGGTAAATGAGCGGCAGGTAAAACTCCAGATTGGGCGATGGGCGGCCTGCCAATAAATCAGGCACATCATCGCGCCAGGACGGTAAATTATCATTGCCGGGACTGATTTCGCCAAGAGATTGGGCGTAATCCTGTGCGGCGCCGGGCAGCGCTTCGCGGGCCGGCGGGACGATAACGCGCTCAGCCCGGCTGCTGCCATTTACCGGCTGCGACCGCTGGGTGGCCGGATCAAAATAACGCAGGGTGTCAATCTCGTTACCGAATAATTCAA
>JANTHP010000383.1 GCA_024762395.1 Anaerolineae bacterium
CAACTCATCGCCGCCATCTACGAATCCACCATCGGCCCGGACAGCCATCTGCCGGAATTGGGTGATTGGGTAGACGCCGACGATGTGGAACACGGGCAGTATTCGCCCCGCTCATCTGATTTTATGCCGGCACATTTTCGCAGTTACGGCCGTTTCACCGCCAATCCCGCCTGGAACGACGTCATCACAGCCACCCAGGCCGCCATCAATCAGATGCAAACGGATTACAGTCCCGCTGCCGGTCTGCTGCCCGACTTCATCGTTCCTATCTCTGAAACCGACCATACTTTGCAGCCTGCGCCGCCCTATCATTTGGAAGGGCCGCACGACGGCGATTACGAATACAATGCCGGGCGCGACCCCTGGCGCATCGCCAACGACGCTCTGCTCAACGGCGACGCTGTCTCCCGCGCTCAGGCGCAAAAAATGGCTGACTGGATTGTGGCGGCGACGAATGGCGATCCGGCCAACATCAAGGCCGGATACGCGCTGGACGGTTCGCCGCTGGCTTCCGGCGACTATTTCACCACCTTTTTTGCCGCTCCTTTCGGCGTGGCGGCGATGACGACGCCCGCCAACCAGCAGTTTCTTAACGATGTGTACGACGCCGTTTATAATACCCGTGAAGATTATTACGAAGATTCCGTGACGCTGCTTTGTCTGCTGTTAATGACGGGCAACTATTGGGATGCGACCATCGCGGATGAGACGATATTCTTGCCGATTATTGTAGCGGGAAAGGGCGGCTACCCTTCTTTTCTCTCTGCGAATCTCCGCCCTCCTGCGTGACTCCGCGTCCCGCCGCTTCCGAGGTGAAAAATGAAACGTAAACTCTCCCTGTTGTTCACGCTTTTATTCGTTTTAAGCGCGGCGCAAATCGGCTTGTTTCGGGCCGTCCGCGCCACCCCCGCCGCTGTCCAGCAGCCCGTACTCAAATGGCAAAACGGCGGCTGTTACTCCTCCTGGTGCGAAACGGGCTGGTATGCGTCAACGGCCGTTGCCGATTTAGACGGCGATGGCAAGCCCGAAATCATCGCCTCGCCCTATTCGCTCTTTGTCCTCAATGGCGAAGATGGCAGCGTGCAGTGGAGCGTAGACCCGCCCGGCGGCCGTACCTGGCCCGGCGTCGTCGTGGCCGATTTGGACGACAACGGCGATTGGGAGATTGCGCTGGCCCAGGGCAGCGGTTACCTTACCGTTTACGACCATCTGGGCAATCAGGTCTGGTCGCGCCGACCCGAAACCAACGAACTGCGCGGCCTCTCCGTTTACGATTTGGACGATGATGGCACACTGGAACTGGCCGTTACGGCCACCGGCGATGAGCTAAATGCCTACGTCTACGAGCATAATGGCAATCTGCGGGCTGGTTGGCCCCAGCTTAACAACGACAGCGGCTATGGCTGGGGCGTCTACAACGACAACGCTGCCCTCGGCGATTTGGACGGCGACGGTCAGGGCGAGCTGGTCATCCCCTCCGATGTGCATTACATCAACGCCTACGAAGCCAATGGCAGCCAGATTCCGGCCAATGCCATCTACGGCGGCGACGGTTGGGGCAAGGTGGGCGTCTGGGAAAGCTACGCCATTGAACTGCGCGGCTGGGGCGCCTGCGACGGCGACCGCGCCGAAAGCTATCGTACCAACTTTGCCGATGGCCCGGCGGTTATTGCCGATGTGAACGGCGACGGCGCGGTGGAGGTGGTGGTAACTGGCAATGTGTATGACTGCCATGCCGGTTATCCGCCCAGCCGCTACATCGGCATTTACATTTTTAATGCCGACCGCAGCCGCTTTAACGCCGATGGCTACAACTGGGAATCGGTTCCGGTGGATACGGGTGCGCCGCTCAGCGAGGATTACAACGTTATTGAAAGCGCCATGCCTAATCCAGTCGTGGCCGATTTGGAGGGGGATGGGGAGATGGAGATTTTGTTTGCGTCGTATGACGGCCGTCTCCACGCCTTCTGGTTGGATAAAACCGAACATCACAACTGGCCCTACAACGTCAGCGCCACCGGCCCCGGCATCCGCTTCGCCTCCGAACCGGTGGTCGCCGATTTGGACAACGACGGCCTGGCCGAAGTGATTTTTACCTCCTGGCCGCAAAAAGGCAGCGGCTATGTGGGCAAGCTGCACATTTTGAATTATCAGGGCAATGTCCTGCATGAAATCAGCCTGCCTGCCGCCTATGGCAGCCCTGACTGGAACGGCGCAATGGCCGCGCCCACCATCGCCAACATTGACGCCGACGCCGATTTGGAATTGGTGGTGAACACGGCTCACTCCGGCTTTGTGGCCTACGATTTGCCGGGCACGGCCGATGCCCGCATTTTGTGGGGAACAGGGCGGGGCAATTACCAGCGCAGCGGCTCGATTTTGCCGGGCAATCTGGACGGTTCGACCAAGCAGGTCAGCGATTCGGCTCCGGCAGCAGGCGCGACCATTTCCTATGCCATCTTGTTGTCAAACCCCGATTCGATACTTGAAACCGTTGTTATGACGGATACCTTACCCAGTGAACTTTCCTTTGCCGGGAATTTGACCGCTTCATCGGGGACGGCAAACGAGTCTGGTGGCGTCATTACCTGGCAGGGATTGGTGTCTGTTAATGTTCCGGTGACTGTCCAGTTTGACGCGCTGGTTAGTCCGGCGATTGTTGACCCGCAGGCGGTGGTGAATACGGCCGTTCTCGACGACGGCTTGGGCAATATCATCCAGCGGCAGGTGACGATCATCGTAAATGGGGAATCTGTCTATTTGCCAGTGATTGCCAGGGAGTAATGATTGCCAGTAGTGAGGCTGTCATTCCCGCGCAGGCGGGAATCCAGACGATGGATGCCTGCCTACGCAGGCATGACAAATTGAACGTTCGTATTGGGGGTAAACTATGAAATTGTCATCAATAATTGTAGCGCTGGCGTTGTTGGCGTTGACTGGCGGCGTTATTCTGGCGATTGACGCCCTGGAACTGCCCCGCACGCCGGCGATCAATCCTGAACAGTGTCAGCCGCTTGACCCGCCCACGGGGCCGACCATGACGGTGGACACGGTGACGGAACTGCAAAATGGGGTGAATACGGCCGTTTCCGGCGATACCATCCTCATTGCCGACGGCGTCTACAACCTGGATGGCGTTTATCTGCGCTTTGAGACGCCCAATGTCACTCTGCGTTCGGCCAGCGGCAATCGGGAGGCCGTTGTGTTGGATGGCAACTACCTCACCACCGAAATCATCCAAATTGTCGCTTCCAATGTGACCATTGCCGACATCACCTTGCGTGAAGCCTACTACCATCCTATCCACGTGATGACGACCGATTCGGGCGACACGCTCAACACGGTCATCTACAACGTCCACCTCATTGACCCCGGCGAGCAGGCGATCAAAATAAACCCGGCGGCGGACGGGACGTACCCGGACGACGGTCTGATTGCCTGTTCCCACCTTGAGCTGACGGACGCGGGACGGCCGTACATCCGCAACAACTGTTACACCGGCGGCGTAGACGCCCATCAAGCGCAGGGCTGGGTCATTCGGGATAACTTGATTGAAGGCTTTTGGTGCGCCAATGGCCTGTCAGAGCATGGCGTTCACCTCTGGCGCGGCAGCCGGGATACGCTGGTGGAGCGCAATGTGCTGAACAACAATGCCCGGGGTATCGGCTTTGGCCTCGTCACCAGCGGCGACGCCCGCACTTACCCCGATAACCCCTGCCCGGCGGCGGGCGGCGGCTACGTAGACCATTACGACGGTCTCATTCGCAATAATTTTGTCTTTGCCAACCAAAGCGACCTGTTTGCTTCGGAATACGGCTTTGACTGCGGTATTTGCCTCTGGCAGGCGTGCGGGGCGGGGGCGTTGAACAATACGGTGGTTTCTACCCAGGCGCCGTTTTCGTCTATCGAATGGCGTTTTGACTTCACCGATGTCGAGATTATGAACAATCTGGTCAGCCACAATTTGCGCGACCGGGGCGGCACATCAGTAGTAAGCAACAATCTGGAAAATGCCCCGCTGTCCCTCTTTGTGGATGGGGCGAATGGGGATTTGCATCTGATGGATACGGCCGTTTCTGCCATTGACCAGGCCGTTTCGTTAGCCGAAGTGACCGATGATGTGGATGGCGACGGCCGTCCCATAGGCGCAGCCCCCGACATCGGCGCCGACGAGTTTACGCCGACCCTGAACCTGACCGGCTCCCCCGATAACCAAACCATCCGCCTAAACTGGACAGTTGACGCCACCTTGCCCGTCACCGCCACCTGGAC
>JANTHP010000384.1 GCA_024762395.1 Anaerolineae bacterium
TCAATTGTTAAAGTTCAGATAAGGGCGGGTTATTTCCCGCTGCCTTTTTTTGCTTCAAACCCCATCTTATTTTGGGTCTTGACAATTACCGGATTCTTTTTTGTTACACAGAGTTACGCGGAGGAGGCGCAGAGATTCACAGAGAGTTTAACAGAGATTTTTAGAGGATAAAACGTCGGATACCGCCATTTTTGAGCATAGTGATGTTGAAATTTAACAGCAAACCGATGCACTTCAATCGCCGCACCAATAATTTCCCCCGTTAGCTCATTTATTCTCATTTCCCCTCTCTTTTTCTCATTCTTTCCTCTCCGTGTTCCTCTGTGACTTCTCTGTGTACCTTTGTGTTCCTTCTTTATCCTAACACTACCGCCCCTTAATGTTCTTTATATATATTTTCTCTGTACACCAAAAACAAATTCAAGACCGTTCTTATTACTACCCCTGCCAGCGCACTAAATAACACAATGATGACCAAAGAAGCGAACAACCAAATTAAACATGCTCCAATTAAAAATGGGATGTTCGTGGAAATCAGATCTTCTAGATACAACGAATATATTAATGGGATGGCTGGAATTGGAGTGAAAAAATAGAGGATTATGCCAAGCATTAATCCGATCTTTGTTTCTCTTTTTGCCAATAATTTCTTCATTCTTAAGCTCCAGAAAACCAATCAAAATGCGCTGCCATCTTCTCCACGATGGCCTGACCGACGCTGATGGAGGCGGTAGCAGCCGGGGACGGGGCGTTGACGACGTTGAGGATGCGTCGGCTTTCCTGGAAGGCGAAATCGTCCATCATGCCGCCATCGGGCAAGAGTGCCTGAGCGCGAATACCGGCTGGAGCGGCTTCCAAATGTTCGGCGCGGATGGCGGGGACGAGTTTTTGCAGCGCTTTGACAAAGGCCCGCTTGCTGGCCGAGCGCCACATCTCACCCAGGCCGGTTTTCCAGTACTGCCCGGCTAGTTTGCGCTACGGATAAATTCCCAACACAATCCACTGCGTCCGCGCCGCCAGTTGCAACGGCGCGTTGAGGCGTAAACGCGCAATCGTCGCCCGACCAGTGGGCGTTTTACCCGTCAGTCGAAAGGGCGGTTCTGACTGGGCTTCAAAATGGTCTTGCCAGATGTGTTGGCGTGGGTTAAAGAGTGGGGTTTCTTGCGATGTTTGAGGGTCAACGGCCGTTACCGCATCCGATTTCCATAAGTTACAAGCGCGACAGGCCAGCGCGAAATTAGCAGAAGCGTCTTCGCCCCCCTTGCCTATGGGGATAATGTGGTCAACTTCAAAAGGAACATTAAAAATGACTTCAGGGGCGCGACAGTATTCACAACGATGGGCGGCACGTTCGGCAACGAGGGGGTAGTGCGGGTTCACAGCGTGAGAGAGGTTAGGATTTCAACTCTTGATCGGTCTGGGCTATCATCGCGCTTGCACGCGCGATGGCGGCTATCCACTCCGCATTAACCAACTGCTCTAATTCGGCGCGCTCGTCTGGCGAAATGGTCGCATCTGTGTTAATTGCCTCATGAAACCTTGTCATTAATTTCTGTAGGCGTGTCTGCTGCGACTTGGAAAAAAAAGCGTCTGGCTGAAATCGCTGTAAAACAATCAAAGAGTTGGCCGTTTTTTCCTCGGCGCTCAGCAGTTTTTCAAGAGAATCTAAAGCCTGCCCAGGCGTTTTCCCTTCTGCCTGTTGCCGTCCACGGACAGCGCGATAACTGGTTCTCCGTCGCTTACCGGACTCTCGATAGATTTCAATCGTTTGTAACATATCTAACCCTTTTGACAATGCGCTTCACCACTGCATGTGGGCATTGTAACATAAAACAAGCAGTTTAGGCTTTTTATCTGTGCCTTTCTTTCCTAGTCAAAGTGCGCCGCCAACTTTTCCGCTTAATTCATTTATTCTCATTCCCTCCTCCCTCTCTGTGTTCCTCTGTGCCTCCTCTGCGTAACTCTGTGTTCCTTCCTTCTAATCAAAATGCGCCGCCATCTTCTCCACGATGGCCTGACCGACGCTGATGGAGGCGGTAGCGGCAGGTGACGGGGCGTTGACAACGTTGAGGATGCGTCGGCTTTCCTGGAAGGCGAAATCGTCCATCATACGGCCGTCGGGCAAGAGTGCCTGAGCGCGAATACCGGCTGGAGCGGCTTCCAAATGTTCAGCGCGAATGGCGGGAATGAGTTTTTGCAGCGCTTTGACAAAGGCCCGCTTGCTGGCCGAGCGCCACATCTCGCCCAGGCCGGTTTTCCAGTATTGCCCGGCCAGTTTGCGGAAGCCGGAATAGGTGAGCGTTTCCCAGAGGTCACGGCCGTTTACATCCCACAACCGATACCCTTCCCGCGCAAACGCCAGCACCGCATTCGGCCCGCACTCCACCGCGCCCGAAATCATCAACGTGAAATGGACGCCCAGAAAGGGAAACTTGGGATCGGGAACGGGGTAGATGAGGCCGTTGCACAAATGCCACGCCTCCGGCTTCAGTTCAAAATACTCGCCGCGAAAGGGGACAATTTGGGCCGGCGGTTGGCCGCCCGCCATTTTAGTAACGCGGTCGGAATGAATCCCGGCGCAGTTGATGAGGTAGTGGGCGCTGTATTCGGTTTGGGGGGTAACGGCCGTAACCTCCCCCTTCCGCTCCTCAATCCCCACCACCTCCGCCCCCAACACAATCCGATTCCCCTTCTCCTGCACCCGCTCCGCAAACCGCTGGCAGACCTGCTTGTAATTCACAATCCCCGCTTCCGGCACATGAATCGCCTTGATGCCCGCCACATGCGGTTCCAACTCCAGCAGCCGCTCCCGCCCGATAACCTCACAGTTGACCCCGTTGGCCTGCCCGCGCTCATAAATTCCCTGCATCGCCGGCAGTTCATCTTCATTCGTTGCCACAATGACCTTGCCGCAAATGTTGTAATCAATCCCTTCTTTGCGGCAAAACGTCTCCATCAACGCCTTCCCGGCGCGGCAGTTTTTGGCCTTGAGCGAACCGGGTTTGTAGTAAATGCCCGAATGCAGCACGCCCGAATTGCGCCCCGATTGGTGGAATGCCAGCTCGTTTTCCTTCTCCAAAATCGTGATCGATTTGTCAGGATACCGCTGCATCAAATTATAAGCCGTTGCCAGCCCCACAATGCCCCCGCCAATGATGAGAATATCAGTTGATGTCATGTTTTACCTATCCAATGTTAGCCAAGTGCGCTTACAACTAAATCGCCCATTTCCGTTGTGCCGATGGCTTTTTCGCCGGGGCCAGCCAAATCGGCCGTTCTGTGACCGGCAGCGAGGATTTGGGAAACGGCCGTTTCCACCTCTTTCGCCTCATCCTCCAACCCCAAACTCGACCGCAGCAGCATCGCCGCGCTGAGAATCGTCGCCAGCGGATTAGCAATCCCCTGCCCGGCAATATCCGGGGCCGAGCCATGAATCGGCTCATACAAGCCGGGGCCGCCCGCGCCCAACGCCGCCGACGGCAGCATCCCCAACGAGCCGGAAATCATCGAAGCTTCATCAGAAAGAATATCGCCAAACATGTTTCCTGTCACCACCACATCAAAATCGCCGGGGCGATTGACCAAATACATCGCCATCGCGTCCACCAGCACATCTTCGTATTCGATGTCGGGATAGTCGGCGGCAACCTCATGCGCCACTTCGCGCCAGACGCGGGAAGTGGCCAGCACGTTGGCCTTATCCACCGACGTGACCTTGCCGCGCCGATTTTTCGCCAGCTCAAAGGCGATTTTCATGACGCGCTTTATTTCCATCTCATTGTAGCGCATCGTGTCGTGCCCGCTGCGCCCTTCGGCGACGGTTTCACGCCCCTGCGGCTGCCCAAAGTAGATGCCGCCGGTCAGCTCGCGCACAAAGACGATGTCCACATCCTGCACCCGCTCCGGGCGCAGCGGGCTGGCGTCGGCCAACGCGGGAAACACTTTCACCGGGCGAATGTTGGCGAACACGCCCAATCCTTTTCGCAGCCCCAAAAGCCCTTGTTCGGGCCGCACTTTGGCCGTTGGATCCGACCATTTTGGCCCGCCGACCGCGCCCAACAGGACGGCATCGCTTTCAAGGCAGGCGCCCAGCGTCTCTTCGGGCAGCGGATTGCCGGTTTCGTCAATGGCGATACCGCCCATCATTTTTTCGGTAAAGTGGAAGGTGTGGTTGTGGCGCTTCGCTATCGCTGCCAACACCTTCACCGCCTCAGGCACGATCTCCGGGCCAATCCCGTCGCCGGGCAGTAA
>JANTHP010000385.1 GCA_024762395.1 Anaerolineae bacterium
CCAAAGGGGCGAGAGGTGATGATGAATTGGTTACGGCCGTATCGCGCCATCTGCCCTTCTACCCAATCAACCACCTGGCGGCGGGCGTTGGGATCGGCCACTTCGTCCAACCCATCGAGCATAATCAAGCAGCGTCCCTTCCGCAGCTGATCGTCCAGCCAATCAGCCAGCGCCTCCAATTCCCAAACGGCCAGGCGGGTTTTGACCGCCTGGCTGAGGGAATAATCGGGGTTTTGGATAATGGCAGCCGTATGATCGCGCAAGAAAAGCAGCAAGGGCAGCTTTTTCATCGCTTTACCCGCGCCAGCAGGCGGTTTGCGCGCAGCCAACATCAAGGTTGTATATTTCAACAGGGTTGTTTTGCCGCTGCCGGGCGGGCCGAGGATGACCAAATTGCGGCCTTTCATTTGTTTGTCTGCGAGGTAGGAATTAAGGTCGCGCCGTTGTGCATCGTCGCGCTGGGGCATGGGGCGGATGGGGTCGGCAGAGGCCCGCCGGTATGTTTGCAGCCCTAAACTGAGGTCAACAAACACTTTTTCTAGCGCCAGGGTGAAGAGACCCTGGGTTGTCAGCCCTTTTACGTCAAAACTGCGATGTTGGTAGCTCAGGGTGTTGAGATATTGGCGGCGGCGGTGATAGGCGGGAAGGAAGGTTTGTAATAATCGTTCGCGCATTGTAACTATTTTCAGATTGGTCCAATCTTGAAGATTGAACCAATCTCAGTTACGGCCGTATTAAAATTTTGCGTACCCCCGGCCGGGCCGCATGTTCAAAAGCGGCCAGGGCGTCATCCAACGGGTATTCGCCATCAATGAACGGCCGTGGATCGAGACGGCCTGCTGCCAAAACGCGCAGCGCGGGAGCAAAGGGGCCGCAGCGAGAGCCGATAACGTTGATTTCGGCCACGACGAGTTTGGTTAAGTTGATGTTGGCGTTTCCGGCAAAGGTGCTTTTGAGGATGAGGGTTCCTAACGGCCGTACCAATTGCAGCGATTGGGCAAAACCGGCTTCATTGCCGGTCGCTTCGACGACAAAATCAAAGCTGTCGTCGGCAAAATCGTCAACCAAACCGGTCTTAAGACCATATTGAGCCGGAAGTTCCAGGGATGAGGCGCGGCGGCCCAACATGGTGACATCGGTTCCGGAGAGGGAGAGAGACAATCCCACCAGCAGCCCCAATCGGCCGGGACCGACGACGGCCGTTTTGGCTGTTGGCCGCACAGCTACCTGTTCCCGGATGCGGAGGGCGGCGGCGAATGGTTCGGTGAAAACGGCCGTTTCATCCGGCATACCATCGGGAACCGGCAATAAATTCCCCACCGGCAGCGCAGTGTAATCGGCAAAAACGCCATCTCGGTCATGAATGCCTAACACAGTACGATGAGGGCAATGCTCCGGGCCGTCGCTTAAACAAACGGCGCAGCGGCCGCAGCCCAGGTTAATCGTTCCCACCACGCGCCGCCCCACCCAATCAGCGTCGGCCGAATCGGCAGCCGCGACCACAATGCCGACAAATTCATGCCCCAATACGCCGCGAAATTCCGGGACGTATCCCTTCGCCATTTCCAGGTCGGTGGAGCAAATGCCGGCCAATTGGATGCGTATAAGGGCTTCGCCAGCTTGCAAAACCGGTTTTTCATAATCGGTACGATAAGTTAGCTGACCATCTGCCAGGTACAAGGCCCTCATTACCACATCTCTCCAATAACTATGAGATTGGTCCAATCTTCGAGATTGGACCAATCTGAAAAACGTCACCTTAGAGGCGGCTGTCGCATTGATCGCTAATTTGGCGGCGCGACGGCTTCAAAACTCCAGGTGTATGATTCGCCGTTCACTTCAACATGGGCCGTGTATGTTTGGCCCACAACCAGCGGCTCGCCGGGCAAAATGACAATGGCGTCCTGTTGATCCAAAATGGTGCGCCCGGTCTGCTGCCAATACGGGTTAGGATTAACATAGCGCGTTTCATCAATCACACAATGCGCCAGGGGCGTATCCCCTTGCTTAAAACTGGTGTTGGTCACACTGGGTACGATATCGCCCTCACCTAATTGTAACACAATTGGCGGCCCCATCGGCTTATAAAAACCAGAGCAACTATCCATCGGGTCAGGAAATTCGGGTAATGAGTATTTCAAAACCCAGATTTGGCCGCCATCCTGCGGGAAAAATATCGGATACTCTACAGAGGCCGGTAAGTCGCCGCGCCCGCGTTTGACATCCATCGTAGCTGCCATGAGCAAACCGCTGTTGGCGTCGCGGTGCAGGCCAAAGCCGGCTTCTTGCAAGTGTGGGTCCAAGATGGGAACGGCATGGAAAGTGGCTGACATCCAATAATCAATCGGCCAATGATCAGGCGCTTCCAGCCAACCGCTGGCAGAGATGTTGCCGTTTTTGCCGGCATCGTTGCCCTCGACGGTGTACCAGGGGCTGTTCACGTCTTCATGGTGGACAGTCTGACCGGTGTTGATCATGTAGATGCTGTGCAGCAGGCTGCCTTCTGACCAGGCGACGTTTTCACGGAGTTGGGGCAGCCCGGCCTGAACGCGGAATTGATTGGTGTACCGCAGCCAATCGGGGCCGGGCACGTTGGTTGCGGTGGGTGCGGGTGTGGGCGGCAGGGTTGGCGATGGCATGGGGGTTGCGGTGGGTTCCGAGGGAACGGGGGTCGGTGTGGCTGTCATTTCGATTTGCGGTGTGGGGCTGGGTTGGGGAACGGCCGTTTCCGTTGCAGGTTCGGCTTTTTCGGTAGGCGTGGGCGAGGGTTCGGGGGGCTGTGTTGGTTCAGATGCAGCTTCTTCGGCAATTTGTTCGGCCGGCTGTACCGGCTGCTCCGGCACATTTCGATAAGCCAGGAACAACAAAACGAATAAAACGACGTTCAAGATAAGCGAGGCTCCCAATATCAAGCGTTCGCGCGTCATAGCGCACCTCCAATGGGAAATGGAACTTCGTTTTTAGTAGGTAACTATACAGCTACAAGAGGTGACAGTCACTTGCTAACCATCGTGGTTTTGGCTAACACCTCTGCAAAAAGTGACTGTCACCTGTACAGTTACTTTAGTAGATTGTATTCAGTTAATACCCGATGGCTTACCGGGTTACTTACGGATTAGGTGTTGGCGTTAATGTTGGTTCGGATGTAACGCCTGTACTGAGCGGAGTCGAAGCAGCCGTTTCCGTTACAGCAGCGTCCGGGCGGGGTAGGAATGACTCTAACAGCGCGTTTAAGTCAGGCAGGTCGGGAATGCCCGTCCACTTCCCATCATACACGCCTTGCGGCCCGCGCACAAGCAGTTGGGAGGCTGCCGGCGCCGCTTCTTCGGCTGCCGCTGGCGCGGGCGTCGCTGTGGCGTGAAAGGAGGTTAAACCGGGCTGCAACTGACCGCTGCCCAGCAAAGCGGCTGTTAATCCGGTAATCTGGGCGATGGCTAATGTGCTTGTGTATGTTTCAGAGGCGGTTGTGACGATGACACGGCCGTCATAGAAAAGCGTCAGGCGCGTATCGTCGGCGCGGCGGTAATCCAGCAGCGCATCCAGAGGAAAAACAGAGGGAGGGGGAGGAACGGCCGTATCGGCTAATGTATCAACAAGCAGTTCATCCAAGGCCAGATAAAGCGGCAGCAAGACGCTGGGCAGTGAAAATTCCGGGCAGGCGATTTGAATAGGCGCTCTGTCGGGGCTGACAAACAAGAATTCGACAGGCGTGCCATCACAGTTGACGGCATAATCCTCGGCTAATTCATCTAACGGCAACGCACTGACCAGCCCCGGCAAGTTGGGGGCCGCCGCATCAACCGGGTCGGCAATCTGGTTGTCAGATGCCAGCCAGCGCCATAAACGGCCGTCTTCTGTGAGCGCTATGGTGTGCGCCGGGGCAAATGGGGAAATGCTGCGATGCAGACCGACTACAGTTCCCGGCGGAAAGTGGGGGCCAAGCGCCGCCGTCGTATAATTTTCCAGGCTGACCAGTACGGTAACGTCTTGCAGCCAGCCGCTGTCCGCCTCGCCTGCTATTGGCAGTTCGTAGGAAAGCTGCACACAGGTCTGGCAGCCATCGGGGATGGGTTCCAGAACGAGGGAGGGCAATACTTGTTGTAATTCGATGAGGGTGTTGGATTGGTTGTCGTATTGACGGGTCTGGCCGGTCGTGTGGTCAACAAGGGCGATTTGGCCGGAGATGTTGCCGCGCAAGCTGCGATCCAGGCCAATGGCGGGGATGACATAGTGCAGTTGTACGGCCGTTT
>JANTHP010000386.1 GCA_024762395.1 Anaerolineae bacterium
GCGGGCCTCGGCCACAGCATCGGCCATGTCGTCGGGAATGGCGCTGGGCGTGTTATCTTCGCCCATATAGGCTTGCATGGTGAGTAAATCAACTACGCCCTTGAAAGATTCGCCTTCACCGATGGGCAACTGTATATTCACAAAATTGCCATCCAGGTTGGCGTTGATGCTTTCTACCACCCGGTTGACGCGCACATTTTCCCGATCCATTTTGCTGACAACAATGATGCGGGGTTTTCCTGCCTGAGCAGCTAAGTGCCAGACGGATTCGGTTCCTACCTCAACGCCGGCTATTGCTTCAACCAAGACGATAACGCCTTCGGTTACTTTGAGAGCGGCATTTACTTCGCCGACGAAATCCAGGTAACCGGGCGTATCCAAAATGTTTAACTTGCTGCCTTCCCATTCGATGGGTGCAATTGATAGGGAAACTGAACTATTGCGGTCAATTTCTTCTTCCTCAAAGTCCATCGCGGCTGTACCGGCCTGGACGCTGCCCATGCGCGTGATGGCTTTGGTGTTGAACAACAGGCGTTCAACTAAAGTGGTTTTACCGGCCCCGTTATGTGAAACGAGGGCAATGTTACGAATTTGACCAGTTTGATATTCTTTCATTGGGTCAGGAACCTCACGGGATTAAATTTTGGCATTTTTGCTGACGGTACGTCACACATCGCACGATTCATTGTAAAAACAGGCCATCTGTTTTTTTCGCGCAAATTCAGCTGCTTTTCAACTGTCCATAAATCCAGGGGAAATTTCTGCTGATGAGTACCTGATTCGTTCTATGCTTTTGTTTAGGAAGCGTTTGGAATTTTATGTGAAATGGGGCGAGTTGTCAAAGTGGACTGGCTGGTTTTTGCAACGGCCGTTACCCATTTACGTACTGAGGGCAAACGAGCAAAACTAAATGACAAAACGGAGGTATACATATTATGTCCGAACCATCAAAAAACGAGTTTAGAAGTCATCGCCGACGGCACAATTCATTCTTTGGCCCAATTGTGCTGATTGGGATTGGCGTCTATTTTTTGTTAAACAACCTGGGATACATTTCAGGCATCAACTGGGCGGCGGCGCTGCAATTGTGGCCATTGGCGCTTATTTTGTTGGGCGTGAATATTATTGTGCGGCAGGCGCCGGGCGTGTTGGGCGGCTTTTTCAGCGCGCTGGTCGGTTTGTTGGCTCTAACGATTTTCGGCTATGCGCTGCTTTTTGGGGAAGATAATCCTGTTTTGGAACGATTTGGCGTCTCGACTAACCCGCCGGAAATGAAAACGGAGCAGATTGAGTTCCCAGCGGAAGGTGTGGAAACGGCCGTTATCAACATAGATTTTGGACTATCCCCCGCCGAATTGTACGCCCTCAACGACAGCCGCAACCTCATTGAAGGGCAAGTTTCTGTGTCAGGCGACTTGATTTTTGAAACCGATGTCTCCGGCGACGCCGCCCTCATCACCCTTGACGAACAATCAACCGGCAGTTGGCTCTTGAATCCAAACAATTGGATCAATTCCATAACTAGCGATAAATGGAAAATCGGCCTAAGCCCCAATGTGGCAACCGATTTGGCGCTGGACGTAAGCGCCGGGTCGGTGGACCTGGATTTGAGTGAGTTGACGTTAACACATCTTGACCTGAATGGCGGGGCTGGCAGCGCCGAGGTTTGGCTGCCGGGCGGCGATTATGATGCGTTTGTGGATGTGAGCGCCGGTTCGACGACAATGACGCTGCCGGGGTACGGCCGTCAGACCATCGAAATTGACGGCGGCGCGGGCAGTTTAACGCTTTACCTGCCTCCCGGAGTTGAAGCGCGGGTAGAAGTGGATGGCGGCGCGGGCAGTTTCTATCTCAACGAAAGCCGTTTTCATCAAGTCAGCGGCGCTGAAAAGGATGAAGGGGTCTGGGAAACGGCCGCTTTTGACGACGCGGCCAACCAAATCGAACTATTCATTGATGCTTCGGCCGGCAGCGTAAGCATTGAGGATTTGCAGGGGCGGTGATAAAGCAGCAAAGGGCGCATTTCATCTCGTAAAAGTGACAGTCACGGGGCTTGTAATCTTGAGAAGACCGAGTCCGCTCGCTCCGTAACTGTCATTTCGACGAGAAGATTTGTCAAATTTTTTAACGTGACCAGGCATTTACCAGGCCAAATTTGACAAATCTAAGGGGATACCTGAACAGTTACCTTTTTTGCAAATTCTTGGTAAGCCAGGGTAACGGCCGTTGACCGGAACGCCACCATAATCGAATTAACCGCCGCGCCAACCAGCCCGACACAAATACCGCCGCCGGCCAACAGTGCAATTTGCGAAAACCCAAACGCCCCTTCGCTAACAACCATGGAAACAATACCCGGCCCTAAAGTCACGATAGCGAACGGGAACAAAACAACCAGCGCCGCCAAACCAAAGACAAAACCCAGCGCAATAAACAAAACAACCAACAAAACAACGTCGCTCACATTATCCTTCACGACCTGCCAGCCATGCTGAATGCTGCTGATAACGCCCAGGTCTTGCAGAACAGCGCCCCGTTGAGCAAACGGGTAAATCAATGACACAAACAGCAGCAGGGGAACCATCAAACAACCCACGACAGCCATGCAAACGCCAACCACGCCTAAAGCGCCGAAAATTGTTTGCAAATCAACCGGATTAGCGCCAGAAGCCTGAGCGGTAACGGCGGGAATAAACACGGCCGTAAACCCGCCAAACATAAGCAAGCCCAAAAAAGTGAAAGGGCCGTACATCACAACATTGATACCTACCATGCGGCCCAACTTAGCTGCTCCGGCAGCGAGCGCTTGCCCCAATGTAACCTTTTCGCCAGATTCAATCCGCGATACAGCTTCGATCATCCCGGTTTGTGCCGTTAGTCGAACGAGCCATAAAACAATTCCCACAATCACACCAACGCAAATCAGGACAATAACAAGCGCGCCGTAATGCGCCCAAAAATGTTGGAATTTATCAATTGCTGCCGGCGTAATATCGCCTGAACCCATATTGTACCGAGCGCTGCCCCGGCCGCCGCCGCCAGTGCGACCGCCGCCCAACGCTGCCAAAAAGCCCAGAACAAACATAAATTTATGGTCCCAGACAATTTCCCACGAACGTTTTATCAAATTACCGTAGTCCATCACAACCTCCTAACGCAGTCCGAATTATCAAAACAATATACTCGCATTACGTCCCCTCCTACCCCAAGTTGCACCAACCAATTCACTTCCGCCTCCTGCCTGCATCCTGCTTCTCACTCCCATTCAATCGTTCCTGGCGGCTTGGAGGTAATGTCCAACACAACCCGATTGACGCCATCCACTTCATTGACAATGCGGCGGCTGACATGCGCCAGCAAATCATAGGGCAAGCGCGCCCAATCGGCCGTCATAAAATCTTCTGTGGTCACGGCGCGCAGGGCAATGACTTCCTGGTAGGTACGGCCGTCTCCCATCACCCCCACACTCTTCACCGGCAGCAGTACAGCAAACGCCTGCTGCGTATCACGCTTGAGCATATCCGCCTGGCGCAGTTCCTCCACAAAAATCGCATCCGCCCGGCGCAGCCGCTCCAGCCGCTCCCAGGTCAAATCGCCCAGGCAGCGAATCGCCAACCCCGGCCCAGGGAATGGCTGCCGCCACACAATGCTATCCGGCAAGCCCAACGCCGTCCCCACGCGGCGCACCTCATCCTTGAACAACAAATTGAGCGGTTCCACTAACTCAAAATCCATATCCTCCGGCAAACCACCCACATTGTGATGCGTTTTAATAACATGGGCGTCGGCCTTGCCCTTACCCGCGCTTTCAATCACATCCGGGTAAATGGTGCCCTGCGCCAAAAAATCAATCCGGCCTAATTTAGCCGCTTCGCGCTCAAAAATCCGCACGAATTTCTCGCCGATGATGCGCCGCTTTGCTTCCGGATCAGTCACACCTGCCAGCGCCTCCAAGTACGCCTCAACGGCGTTGACGGCGACCAGTTTCATCCCCTGCTCACGCTCAAAGGTTTCGATGACTTGCAACGCTTCGCCCTGCCGCAGCATCCCATGATCGACAAAAACGGAGGTCAACTGGTCGCCTATGGCGCGGTGGATGAGCGCTCCCGCCACTGCCGAATCTACGCCGCCGCTGAGACCTAACACGACACGGCCGTTTCCCACCTGCTTCCGAATTGCCGCTACCTGCTCCTCAATAAAATTATCCGGCGTCCAATCCGGTTTACAACTACACACCTGCGT
>JANTHP010000387.1 GCA_024762395.1 Anaerolineae bacterium
CAGCCCACCACGAATGAATGAAAATCCACAGATTGCGCAGATGGCGCAGATTTAATCTGTGTAATCGGCGTAATCTGCGGTTTATTTACAGAGGAGGGCGTTACCTTCTGCCAACCAAAATGACCACAGAACGCGCCCCGACATGGATGTGGGTTTGATTGGGTAACGGCCGTTCCGCGCCCACCGTACAAATATCATCGGGAGAGGGCCGGTTTGTGTCGGCGAATAGATGCCAGCGCAGCGGACGCGGCAGCGGCGGCAGCCCGAACGCCTCGTCTTCCCAGTGCATATTCATGGCGACGTAAATATCATCATCCGTCAGCTCCGGCGCGTGGCGGCTGCACAGCGTAAATGCTATCCTTCGGCTTTGCTCGCTCCAATCCGGCTCGCCGGCCACTACCCCGTGCCAGGAAATATCGGGACACCCTTTGCCATGCGACTGTTGAAAATGAACCTGCCGCCGCAGCGACGGATGCGCCCAACGAAACGCGATAACCTGCTGCACAAAGCGGAACAAATCGGCGTTGGTTTCCAGCAGACGCCAATCCAGCCAGTTAATCTCGTTGTCCTGGCAGTAGCTGTTGTTGTTGCCTTGCTGGCTGCGTCCCATTTCGTCGCCCATCAAAATCATGGGAACGCCCTGGCTGACCATTAAAATGGCCGCGGCGTTTTTTACCAGACGGCGGCGCAAGGCGTTAATGGCCGGGTCGTCTGTCGGCCCTTCGTGTCCCCAGTTCCAACTGTCGTTGGCGTCGGTTCCATCCCGATTGTTTTCGCCGTTGGCCTCGTTGTGTTTGCGGCTGTAAGCGAATAAATCGGCCAGGGTGAAGCCATCGTGGGCGGCAATGAAGTTAATGGAAGCGGTGGGCGTGCGTCTGTTGTACAGGTCGGGCGATCCCTGGATGCGTTGGGCCATTTCCTGTACTTGCCCCGCGTCACTTTTGAGAAAACGGCGGATTGTGTCCCGGTAACGGCCGTTCCACTCCGCCCAGCGCCCATAATTGGGAAACGAACCGACCTGGTACAACCCGCCCGCATCCCACGCTTCGGCAATGAGCTTCGTCTTGCCCAAAATCGGGTCATAGGCCATCGCTTCCAGCAGCGGCGGGTTGGCTAACGGCTCTCCCCGCGCATCTCGCCCCAGCGCCGAGGCCAGGTCAAAGCGGAAACCGTCAATGTGGTACTCGGCCACCCAATAGCGGAGGCTGTCCATCACCAAATTGCGAACGATGGGATTGTTGCAATTCATCGTGTTGCCCGTGCCGCTGAAATTTTGGTAACGGCCGTCCGGCTTGAGCATGTAATAGGTTTTGTTGTCAATGCCGCGATAAGAGATGGTGGGGCCGTCTTCCCCTCCCTCGGCCGTGTGATTGAACACCACATCCAAAAACACCTCAATGCCGCTGCGATGCAGCTCCTTCACCAGCGCCTTAAATTCATCAACCTGCGTGCCGTCGCGCCCGGTAGCGGCATAGCCCGCTTTAGGCGCAAAAAAACCAATTGTGTTGTATCCCCAATAGTTCTTTAACTTTTCGCCTGTCTGGGGGTTGGTGAATTTGTTATCAAGCTCATCAAATTCGTGGATGGGCATCAGTTCGACGGCATTGACGCCCAATTGTTTAAGGTAGGGGATTTTTTCGCGCAAGCCGGCGAATGTGCCGGGGGCGTTGACGCCGGATGACGGGTGGCGGGTAAAGCCGCGCACGTGCATTTCGTAGATGATGAGGTCGGCGGCAGGGGTTTCTAGCGGCCGGTCGCCCGTCCAGTCAAAATCGTTGAAGATGGGGCGGGCGCGGTAGGGGTAATTTTTGTGATTGGGAGACGGCCGTCCCCACACGTTCCGCCCGCTGATGGCTCTGGCATAGGGGTCTAGCAAAATTTTTGACGGATCGAAGCGGTGGCCGAGGAATGGTTGGTAAGGGCCGTCCATCCGGCAGCCGTATTCAATGGTCTCATAATCGAGGCCAAACACAATCATGCAAAAGACATGCCCGATGCGAAACTCGTCGGGGAAGGGAATCTCGGCCATTGGCTCGGCGGTTCCTTTCTCAAAGAGTACCAGGGTGCAGGCGGTGGCGTGGCGGGAGAAGATGGAGAAGTTGATGCCGCCGCGAACGATGCTGGCGCCGTAAGGAAACGGCCGTCCCGCTCGCAGCAGGTAATTTTCATATCGGTAAGTCGGGTAAATATCCAGGCGCGGCATAGTGCTGGCAATTATACGCGATTAGAACGTGAAACGTGAAACGTAATGCGTGAAACGTGATGCGTGAAACGTGATGCGTGATGCGTGAAGCGTGAAAAATTCACGCATCACGTTTCATTCTTCACGTTTCACGCCTTCAATTCGGTCAAAACGCCACAGCGTCAACAATGTTTCGGCCGTGATTTTGCCAGCCCATTCCTGTTTGGCAATAGGCCAGACATCTTCAAACTGCCCCCAATGCCAGCCGGGCTGCCAACTGCCGTCTTCGGTTTGATTGGCGATTTCGTTATCCAGCGCTTGCCGGGCAACATCTGGCGCCATTTGCGCCAGCAGGGTGTCGGGAGCGTGAATGAAGTGCATCAGACTTAATTCCTGGAAGGTGTCGAGCCGGATGGACTCGTAAGCGGCGAAGGTGCGGCGGATGGCGACGGTAACGCTTGCCCTGAGCGAAGTCGAAGAGGCCGTTCCCAAACTCTCCGGCAGCGAGGCGGCTGCCCGTTCCCAACATAAGATATTGTACTTTTGCGGCGCATCGCCGCTGATGATGGGCGAGCTTTCCAGATTGGCCCGCGCCCGCGCCGTGATACGCTCCAAAAAACGGCTCGGAACCAACTTCCCATAGCGCCATAAATAGCCAACCAGCTCCGCGCTGGGATTTGCCCAACCGGTTTCGTCAGGCGGCTCCAACTTGTCCACGTGCCACCAGAAGGCGTGCGGTTCGTCGTTGACATTTTCGTAGGTAGCGGGCCAGTAATCGTGTTCTGTGTCGTATGTGTCCATCAGGTAGCGGATGGCCTTCTGGACGATAGGGTGGTCGGCTGCTGCGTCCACAGCCACACAGTATTGCAGTCCCACCGAGGTGGCCATGGGGGATGAGGCTTGCAGCCGGAAATCGGGTTCGATGCCATGCCCAAAGCCGCCGTCGTCGTTTTGGTAGTGGGCGAGGGCGTTGAGGACGGCCGTTTTCGTACCTCCCTCAAAATGATAGGCAAACAACCGTTTATCCAATTCCCGTGCCTGAGTATGAATGAACGCGACCGCTTTTTTGTAATTAGCTCTTGACAACTTTTTCATCTCGATCCTCCTGTCGCCCCCGCCAACAGCGCGATGCGGTACGGATACAATTCAGCCCGCATGACGCCCTGGCTCACGGCTGGATCGTTGTCCACAATGCCTTGTGCTTCCGTTTCAGACTCAGCCTCAAAGATGACAATGCCAAAACTGCTTTCATCAGTGTTGAGTGTACGTCCCGCCAAAAGGACGACACCTTGTTTGGTCAGTTCCTTCAAATAGCTGAAGTGTTGGGAAACAACGGCCATTTCCCGTTCTGTTGGTTCTTCGGAAAGCATTTCAGGGCGGGCGGGCTGAATTTTGTAGAGAAACTGCTTGATGTCAGACATGGTTTTCTCCGTGATGACGAACGATGTTTATGTTGGAATTCGGGGTTGGCCGATGGGATGGAGTTGGGTAGAAACGGCCGTTTAAGAAATTGATGAACGGTTAAAATAGTAGCACAAATGTTCGTTGCGGTCAACAGTTTATTCAATTTGAAACCAGCCGCCGCCCCATTCATCTACCCGGTAACGGCCGTTCACCGCCACCATTTCCCACGCAGACGGCCGTTCCCCGCCCCGCGCAATGATAAAACTATCGCCATCACTCAGGAACCAGCCCTTGCCACCCGTCCACCCCGGCAGGCGATAGCCCGCCAGGGTAACGCGCCGGTTGAGATGTTCCGGCAGGCGGCGGATGGGCACGTTGTTCGACTGCCCGGTCAAATCCATTGGATTAACGGAAACGGGCATCCCCAACAGATGTTTTTCCCATGCAAATCGTTGGGCTGCATCATCTGATAAAACGGCCGTTCCATCCGCCTCCGTTTCCTGTACAAACCCAAAACTCATCTGGCGGGCGCTGCCGGCTCGTTCAATCTCTTCAGCTTCTGTCAGCAGGGCGGCGCGATTGGCTCCTAATCCATCCAAAGCGCCGCATTGAATGAGATGGATGGTTTCTTTCTTTTGTAGGGGAA
>JANTHP010000388.1 GCA_024762395.1 Anaerolineae bacterium
ACGGTGCGCCAGGGGTCGCCGGAACCGTGCGAGACGCGGTAGAGGGGATGACCGCTGTCGTCGGTTCCGGCGGCGATGAGGTAGGCCGCTTTCCAATCGTCGTAGGCGGCGCGCACATCGTCGTCTTGCTGGGCCTGGCTGCGATGGTTGGGGCGGATGGTTCCGGGGGCGTAGGTGAGGTGCTGGGGAAACGGCCGTGCCGGGGTGGTGGGTGCGGCGGCGATGGATTGGCAGGATGTGACGGCCGTTGCCGTCAACATCAATACAACAAAGAAAAATCGTGGCATGGTTATCCGTCCTGTTTCCGCAAGCCGCTTACCGCATAATCGTAGGCAGGTAGACGTCCTCTCCGTTAACAATAATAACGGCGAAATCCGAGATGGGATCGTAGCCGACGGCCGTTACCTCGGCCGTATTAATGATGGCTGCTGGCAAAGCCGTATCCACGAGAGCGGCATAGGTAATGGTAACGCCTGATGTGCCGCTGAGATCGCCAGACCATTGCAAGAGGGGAGCGGTCGTGTCAGTGTAAACGCCTGTTGTGACCATCATTGAACTGGGAATATAAGTCAAGCCATCTGGCAGCGTGTCGCTCATCTGGGCAATGGCCGAAATATCGTTGATGACGACGGTGTAGGTGATAGGTTGATTGTATACGGCCGTATTCGTCGAAGCTATTTTTTCTACATTGCCGCTAGTGACTGCGCTTCCATCCCAACCAGCTAAACGCGCAAAAAGATACCAAACCGCACGGCCCTTAAGGACACAATTAAGCCTCGCATCGCTGGTTTCGCCACCTTCAGGCGAATGAGCGCATGAGCCAGCGCCATCGTAACCGTCAACGCCCTGTCCCGTTGTAATCTGATCCAGCTCGCCGCCATCATACAATGATAAAAACTCAGTAGCCCAGTTTGCATCACGCGAGCCACTATCATAGGGCGGTGTACTGTCATAGTAAAGCGCATCGTCAACCCGTTTATCGAGAAAATAGTTGTCATCTGGATCGTAGTTTTCAATGTCGGCAAAATCAAACAGAACCCTGTTATGCGCAGCCACATGCGCCCGAATCTGTTCGTTAGGCAAATCTGATGAATCACCTTCGCCGCCGCCATTGGCATGGGCTGTCATAAACACAAATTCCACCGGATGATCTGCCGCCCTCGGATGTGTGCCGCCTTCACCAAATTGGGCGATAAGCCACTCCATACTATTCAGATAGCGGGGAATATCATGTCCAGCGATATTACACCATGACCACATGACCACATTAATATGATAGTTGTCAGTATCTATGAGAAAATCGTGCGTATCATCTGCCCAATCGGCAATGCCGTTGCCATCATAATCAGTGTCTCCCTGGCTCAAATCTGGAACGCCTGGGATACCATAATCATCCAGGCTCAGGGAACTGGTATCTCCCTGAGAGTCATCAACCCACGCATATCGGGCGCCAAAACTGGGAAAAGTTTCCAGGGCATTCAAGCCCGTAATTAATTGGCTACCATGCGAAGTGTGGTTATAGGCAATGTGCAAATCAGATTTCACCTGGGTGATCCATTCGTCTGGAATGTCTGATAAGTTGGTATGTACATGCCCCACAACAAAACCAGCTTGAGCGCTCTCTCGCAAACTCAAAGGGCTATCGGTCTCGTGTATAGGCATGGGGAGTGTGGCTAAAACGGAACTGGTTACCACGCTGCTAAACAATGTTAACAAAATCAACACAGTAATTAATCCAAGATATTTTTTTGTTTTCATTTTATACCTACCTTTTGAAATGTCTTTCCAATATTCTAGGAGGAACGTCCATCTTCGTTGGAGGAGTGGATCCCCGCCCTCACGGGAATGACATGACCAGAATTTTATAAAGGAACAACTCTAATAATTTCCCATATTCAAGTAAAGGGCAAATGTAATTATTGCGCAATCACCAATGGTAAATACGCTTGCTCGTCCAATTGGCGCAGCAGAATGATGCCGTCGTGCGATGGTAAATCAACCTGGGTTATTGTGCTGCCATCATTGATATCGGGAGCCTGCGTTCCGTTGATTTTCTGAAATTCCCCGCCCAGGTCAATCGTCTGGGGAACGGCCGTGGCATTGATCAACACCGCGCCGCCCGCGTAATCGCGCCGCCATACATCGCTGCTGCCCTGGCGCAGCTGTACATCATCCAGCCAGACGCTGCCCACAGCCTGCCCCAGGCCAAAACTGAATCCGGCCAGGGCGTCGCTGCCGCTGGCGGTGGCCGATAATTCGTACTGCTGCCATTCCGTCGTCAAATTCAGTTCATCGCCAAAACCGAGATAACTTTCCCAGGGGGCTTGCATTTGCTGCGCCCAGGCGCTGATGGGGCGGTTTTGGTCCGCTTTGGCCCAGAAACTGAGGGTGTATTCTGTACCGGAAATCACCTCAACCGGCTGAAAATCAAAGGAAATCTGCCAGTCGGTTCCCTGGGATTGGGTCACATTAATGCGGGCGGAGGAGTTGCCCGAGCTTGCCTCAGGCGACAGTGCCACCGTCGCCGCGTAGCCATCGTCGGCCCACAAATCCCACAAATCCAGGTCGGATTGGCTCTCAAAATCGCCACCTTGCAGCAGATTTTCGCCCAGGGCGATACCGGCCGGGCGGTAAGCGGGGCCAAGCGGCTGCCCCAGATAGCCCCGCCCCTGCCCGGCATTGTCGTACTCGTCGAACCAGAGCAGGCAGAGGGAACCGTGCCCGTTGGTGTTGATTTCGTAGCTAAAAAAGCCGTCGTTGAGCAGGGTTGTGGCCAGACCAAAGCGCATTTTGCGGTAATTGGGGACGAAATTGGGGTCAGCGCAGGGGTTGTCGTAGCTGCCGTCGCCGCTGGGATCGGCGCCGCTGTCGTCTTCGTAGGTTTCGATCATGGTCAGGTTGGGCTGCTGCGCCTGGGCCATCCAGTCGAAATAGCTGCCGTTGGCGGTGGGGCCAAAGACTGTTTCATGCCAGGAACGGCCGTAAGCCGTTGTGTCATCGCCGGGGAAGCCTTCAAAATTGTTGCCGTTGAGCAAATCGGTGTTGGCCATCCCCCAATTGACGAAAATGATCCGATCCAGGCCGACGGCATCGCGGATAGCCTGTTCGTACTGGCGTAAGCCGTCATTCCAGGCGGCGTCGAAGGCGCTGTAGTCGGTGAGGAGCGTGTTGGATTGGTCGGGGTCAATGGTGCGGGCGGTGGAACTGCCAATCAGCCAGCTTTCGTCGGGATCGGCGCGGTCAATGAGCAGGCCGTCCCAGCCGGAGTTGTCCAGCAGGGCGATGCCGGCGCGGGCGTTGTAGTCGCCCCATCGTTCCGGGCCGATGGTGTCGCTGATGGTTCCGGTGGGTGACATGGTACTCAAATTCAACAGCCAGGAGCCGGGCCAGAAGGAGATATGGGCGGCGATGCGGGTTCCGGCGCTGTGGGCCGAGGCGGGGCGGGCGTAGCCGCGCTGGACGGTGAGGGTTTTGGCGGCTTCGTCTACGGCCTGGATGAATACGGATTCGCCTTCGATGACGGCCGTATCGCTGACCACAAACAACGGGTAAATTTCCACGCCATCGGTGGCAGTGATGGCGGTTACGTGAAAAAGGGTTTCGCTGTCGTCTACCGGTTGGGTCAGTTCCGCGCCTACCTGGGTCAAAAACCATTCGGCGGGAATGTCGCGGGCTTCGTTGGCCCACGATGGGGCGTCTGGATCGGGATCGTAACCGAGTTCGCAGGCGTTGGTGGAGTTAAGCAGGATGAGGTCGGGGTTGATGGTTTTGAGCGGGGTAATGACGTCGGTTTCCCAGTCGCCTAAAATAACCCAATCGTAGCGGGCGATGTCGTCGAGGGGCTGCTCTTCTGTGTCGGGCCACCACATGCCCAGGCGAGGGTAGTTGAGGGTGAGGGCGTTGGCGGATACGGCCGTTTCCTGTGTATCATGTTCAACTTGCGGGAGGGAAACGGCCGTGTTCGTATCCGTCGCTTGCACAATTCCCGTTCCGGCACAAGCCGCCAAGCCAAACAGTATCAGATTCAATCCCAGCAAGGGTAATAAAATTTTGAAGAAACGTGTTTTCATCATCAACTCCTTCGTAAACCGAATTGGTAATGGGTGTGTTTCATCTCAGTTGATGTATCGGGAATTGGAATTCCCGATACTTGGCTCAACGTTTCGGGAATTCCAATTCCCGAAACACGCACTTT
>JANTHP010000389.1 GCA_024762395.1 Anaerolineae bacterium
GGTCATCAAAAAATCGCTTTTATCGCCGGCAGTCGCAGCACGGCAACCAATATGATGCGCGAAAAGGGGTTTGCGGAACAATTGCAAGCGCGGGGGTATGCTAATTTGCAGATTGAACAGGGGGCGTATACCTATGAAGACGGCCGTTCCGCCGCCCGCCGTTTGTTAGATAGAGATAACCCACCCGACGCCATCTTCTGCGCCGCCGATGTGATCGCTTTGGGCGCGTTAGATGCCGCCCGTTATGAATTGGGCATTCGCGTTCCTGAAGATCTGTCCATCATCGGCTTCGACGACATCCCGATGGCCAGTTGGCCCGCCTACGATTTAACCACCATCCGCCAACCCGTTGACCAGATGATTGACGCCGCCATCGAACTCATTTGCCACGAAGAAGGCGATGTGCCGTCCGGCGTGACCAGGCTGCTGCCCGGCGAATTGATCCTGCGCGGTTCATCCAGGGTTGCCTAGCATGCTGTTCGACGCTTCCTCGATTGAACAAGTCGCCTCTGGCTTCGATTTCACCGAAGGCCCCATCTGGCATCCTGGCGAAAAATCGGTGATCTTTAGCGACATTTTGGGCAATTCCATCTATCGCTGGTCGGAAACAGATGGAGTGACAACGCTGCGCCGCAACAGCTACATGGCCAACGGCAACGCCTATGACCGCCAAGGCCGAATCATTACCTGCGAACATGCCACCAGCCGCCTCACCCGAACAGATTTTGCCAACAGCGGCGAACGAGAAGTTTTAGCTTCTCATTTTGAGGGCAAAGAACTCAACAGCCCCAACGATGTCGTCGTCAAAAGCGATGGCGCGATCTATTTCACCGACCCGGTTTCGGGGCGCAGCGCCGGGTTTGGCGTGCCGCGTCAAGCGGAACTGCCTTTCAGCGGCGTTTACCGGCTGGAACCGGAATCAGGCGCATTGACTTTGCTGATTGACGATTTTGCCAAGCCGAACGGTTTGTGTTTTTCGCCGGATGAGTCGTTATTGTATGTCAATGATACGATCCGGCAGTATATCCGGGTGTTTGATGTGTTAGCGGATGGCAGAGTGGGAAACGGCCGTCTCTTCGCCAATCTAACCGGCAACAAACCCGGCGTGGCTGATGGCATGAAAATTGACCAGGCTGGCAACCTGTACAGCTGCGGCCCAGGCGGCATTCACATCTTCAACCAATCCGGCGACTTGCTGGGCATCATCGAAACGCCAGAAGTCGCCGCCAATTTTGTTTTCGGCGACGATGATTTGCAGACGCTCTATATCACCGCGACAACCAGTTTATACCGGCTGCGGGTCAATATGCCCGGCATCGCTACTTTTTGAAAACCATCCTCCCGGAAGGTTGAACCCTCTGGGAGGATATAAATCGGAGCTATTTTAATGTCAGAAAATGAAGTAATCATACAGGCCGATGACCTCGAATCTTACGTGTCAGCCCTATTTGAAAAAACAGGTATGAACCAGGAAGATGCCGCTTACTGTGCCCAATCGTTAGTACAAACCAATTTATGGGGCATCGATTCGCACGGCGTGCTTCGCGCGCCCATTTATATTGAACGGCTTGTATCCAAAGCGATGAATCCGGCCCCGAACATTCAAAAAGTGCGCGGATTCGGCGCTTTGGAAGTGCTGGACGGCGATGACGGCATGGGTTTTGTTGTCGGGCGGGCGGCGATGAAACGCGCCATTGAATTGGCCGAACTGCATGGCGTCAGCGCGGTGGGCGTCAATCGCAGCAATCATTTTGGCGCGGCGGCCTTGTTTGCCAAAATGGCAACCCAAAAGGGGATGATTGGCATCGTGATGACCAACGTCATTCCCAATGTGGTCGCTCCCGGCGGCAGCAAACCGATTACGGGCAACAATCCCATCGCCATCGGCGTGCCAACTTTCAAGGAATTTCCGTTCATGCTGGATATTTCGCTTTCTAATGTAGCCGGGGGCAAATTGCTGCTGGCGAGCAAAAAGGGCGAGCAGATTCCATTGGATTGGGCGACGGATAAGAACGGCCGTCCCACTTCTGATCCCGACGCAGCCTTTGCCGGGTTCCTGCTGCCCGTTGGCGGTCACAAAGGGCTGGGCTTGAGCTACGTCGTGGATATCCTCAGCGGCCTCATCACCGGCGGCGTTTACCAACACGCGATGAAGAGCATGTACAAACACCGCGACGAACCCAGCCTGACGAGCCATTTCATGATCGTCATCAACCCGTTGGCGTTGATGAGCCGGGAAGAAATGGAAAGCCGGATGGCCGACTTCTACCAGACCATCAAGGCGTCGCCCATGTGGGATGACAGCCGGGAGATGATGTTACCGGGCGAGATTGAATATAGAACGGCCGTTGCCCGCCGCACCAACGGCATCCCCGTCCCCATCAACCTCTACAACGATCTCGTCGAATTAGGCGAAAAGCTGGGCGTAACCCCAAAACTGGCGGCCTAAAAAATTTTTACCGTCGTTGTATACGTATTCAAATGATAGAGATAGCGTGAAGAGATAGAGGATCATGGCCCCGACACTCCTCTCTTTACACTCTATCTAAAAAATTATCCATTTAGGAAAAGGAGCATAAAAATGTCAGAAGGAAAAGCACGTTGGTGGCAAGAAATGACCGCAAAGGACATTGTAGCCCACGCCAAAAAAGATGATATTGCTATTTTACCAATTGGGGCGATTGAACAGCATGGGCCACACTGCCCCTGCGGCGACGACAGCTACAACGCCATTGGCTTTGCCCGATTGATTTCGGAAAAAACCGGCGTTATGCTGCTGCCCTGCCCCATGTACGGGTCACACCCCTACATGCACTGGGGCATGCCCGGCAACATCCCCCTCACCTACGAAACCCACATCGGCCTGTTGATGGACATCATTCGCGGGGCCAAGGTATCAGGCTTCAATAAGTTCATCATCCTCTCAGCGCATGGCCAGGTTTCTTCAACTATCGTGGCCGTCCACAAACTGGGGTTGGAGCGTATCTTCACACTGTCTCTGCACTGGTATGACATGCTGCGTGACAACAAAGATTTGCTGGACACCTACATGTGGCATGCCGACGAGGCCGAAACTTCAGTCGCGCTCTATCTCTTCCCCGAATTTGTGGACATGAGCAAAGCTGACAAAGGCCATCGGGAACCGTTAGTGGATGATAAATTTATCATCGCTCCTGGACAGCGGCCCGGCCCCGGCATGATGTACCATTTTGAGGGCACATTCTCCAAATTTGAGCACCAGGAATTGTCCACAGGTATCATCGGCGACGCCACTCTGGCCACTGTAGAGAAAGGGGAAAAAATCGTCAGCCGCGTGGTTGATCATGTGGCTGAGTTGATTGAAGACATTCGCAAGCGGTATCCGGCTGGGGTTAATCCGCTGGCAGCGTAAGGAAGCAGGCGATTAAAGCGAGAAGTCCGGCCAATCAATTTGGGCGGATATGTCGTAGCGCGATTTGGTAAATCGCGCAGAACGATTTACCAAATCGTCCTACATTTAGGTGAAAACGGGAAAGTCCTTTGAATTAAGAAAACAATGGTTCTCCCGTTTTCTCTGAGTAAACCACAAAGAATTAGCGCATTCTTTATCTAAATACTTTTTGTGGTTTACCTAGGTGAAAACGGGAAAGTCCTTTGAATTAAGAAAACAATGGTTCTCCCGTTTTCCCTGAGCAAACCACAAAGAATTAGCGCATTTTTTTTGTGGTTTACCTATAAAGGAACGGTGATGAAATTCAAAGATAAAGTTGCCATTATTACCGGGGCGACAAAAGGAATTGGCGAAGCGTGCGCCCATGAATTTGCCAAAGAAGGCGCCAGGGTGGTTGTCACCGGCCGTTCGGTTGATTTGGGTCAAAAAGTCGTGGCCGATGTGCAAGCTAACGGCGGCGACGCCTTTTTCGTGCGCTGCGATATAGGAGACAAAGACCAGATTGACGCCCTCATTCAAGCGACGGTAGATCATTACGGCACGATTGACATCGTCGTCAACAACGCCGGAGTCAATCACAGCGCCGACTTCTTCGACATTGGCGAAGAGGATTGGGATTGGGTGATGAGCGTGGACTTGAAAGGCACGTTTTTTGTCAGCCAGGGCGCAGCCAAGGTGATGGTCGAACAAGGTAAAGGCGGCGCCATTGTCAATGTGTCTTCTGTTATGGCGCAGTTAGCGCTGGCCG
>JANTHP010000390.1 GCA_024762395.1 Anaerolineae bacterium
GAACGGGGCCGGAAAGTCCACCACGATTAAGATGCTGACCGGCATTCTGTTCCCCAGCGGCGGGCAGGCGTCCGTCCTGGGCTACACGCCCTGGAAAGACCGGCGCCAACTTGGCTTCCACATCGGTTCCGTTTTCGGGCAGAAGCCGCAGCTTTGGTATCACTTACCCGCCGAGGATACGTTTCGCCTGTTTGCTCGCATCTACGAGTTAGACATGGCCGAATTCCGTAAACGGCGCGACTTTTTGGTGGACGCCTTCGACATCAGCCATTTGCTGCAAGTGCCGGTGCGGAAACTCAGCCTGGGCCAGCGGATGAAGTGCGAAATCGCCGCCTCGCTGCTGCATAAGCCGCGCATCATCTTTCTGGATGAGCCGACGATTGGGTTGGACGTGGTCGCCAAGCAGCAAATCCGCGACACTATCCGCTACCTGAATGAGGAGGAAAAGACGACGATTTTCCTAACCAGCCACGACGCGGGTGATGTGGAGAAGTTGAGCAAACGGGTGATCATCATCAATCACGGCCGTCTCATCTACGACGACCGCACCTCAGCCCTGCGACGGGAATATCTGACGCGCAAGATCATTGATGTGCGCTTTACCGAGCGGTTGAACGGCCGTGAAATAACCATCCCCGGCGTCAACATCCTCAAACAAGGCACATACGGCCTCAAATTGGAATTCGACAGCCGTCAGACGCCGGTCGAGCAGGTGGTACAGCAGGTGATGGCCGTCAAACCGACGCAAGACATCAACATCGCCGACCCGCCGCTGGAAGAGATTATTCGGGAGATTTACCAGGAATAATCAGTAATCGGTAAACGGTGGCCGGTAATCTGATTACTGTTTACTGATTACCGATTACGGAAAACGCATCATGTTAAATCAACTACGCATAAACACGACAAAATACGGCGCCATCACGCTGACCAATTTGCAGAACCAATTGGCCTACGTCTGGGATGTGGCCGGGCGGTCGGCGATGATTGTGTTCTTCATGTTCATTTTTACCAAGTTGTGGACGGCCGTTTACGAATCACAAGGAACCACAGCCATTGCCGGACTCACCCTGGCCAACACCATCTGGTACTTCCTCATCGCCGAGGTGATGGAATTGGGCAAGCCGCGCCACGATGTTCGCATCTCGGAAGAGGTGAAAGATGGCTCAATCGCCTACACGATGGCACGGCCGTACAACTATCTTCTCTACCAATTTGCCAACGGGATAGGGGAGGCCGGCGTGCGGATGCTGCTGGTATTCCTCTTGGGCGCGCCCGTCGTCATTTACTACGCCGGACTGCCGACGGTGGCTGTGGGTCATCTTCCGGCCGTTTTGCTCGTCGTTGCCCTGGCCATCCTGCTCGACTTTTGCGTTTTCAGCATCATCGGCCTGTTGGCTTTTGTGACCGAAGACATCTTTTCCTTCCGGCTTATCTATCAAAAACTGGTCTTCATCCTGGGCGGCCTGATGATTCCGCTAGATTTCTTGCCCGATTGGCTGCAAAGCATCGCCCGTGTTCTGCCCTTCAGCTTAACGACCTACGCCCCGGCCAAGCTGTTCGTCGCCTTCGATGCGGCCCAATTCCGGCAAATCGTCGTCACCCAGCTCATCTGGCTGGTCATCATCGGGGCTGTTTTGTACCGGCAGTACCGCTGGGCGGCGCGGCGGTTGGTGGTGAATGGAGGGTGATGGGTAAACCCGTAATCGGTAATCCGTAAACGGTGATCAGATTTCCGTTTACCGAATTACGGATTACCGTTTACCGATCACGGAATACCGATAACCGATAACGAATTATGAACAAACTCAAAAACGAACTCAAATTCTTACGCACGTTGTCCGGCATCAACCTGGCGTCGGCGATGGAGTACCGGGCCAGTTTCATCAGCCAGATGGCGGGGATGTTTATCAACAACGGCATCTACTTCGTCTTTTGGCTGATATTTTTCGACCGCTTTGGCACGATTCGCGGTTACAACATTGACGAGATTTACCTGCTGTTTGCCATTGTTACGTTTGGCTATGGCATCGCTTACACGTTGGCGGGCAATACGGGCGGCAATCTGGCCTATCTCATCGCCCAGGGACGGCTGGATTACTATCTGGTTTTTCCGCGCGCTGTGCTGCCGCATGTGGTATTTTCGCGTATGCACGTAACGGCCGTCGGCGATTTGTCGTTTGGCGTGGTGGCTTATTTGTTCACCGGCCGTTTTCATCCGCTGGAGATTGGCTTGTTTTTGTTGTCGTCGCTGTGCGTGGCGCTGGTTTTGTCCGCTTTCGCGGTGATGGCCGGGTCGCTGGCCTTTTTCCTGGGCAACACGCAGTACGCCAGCCAGCAGTTGAATATGACGCTGATCACCTTTTCGCTCTATCCCAACTCGCTCTTCTCCGGCGCGGCCCGCTTTTTGCTGTACACCATTGTCCCGGCGGCGTTTGTGGGCAGTGTGCCGGTGCAAATTGTGCAGGAACGGAACGGACTGTTGTTTCTGGGATTGGCGGGTGTGGCGGTTTTGATGTGGGCGATGGCAACGGCCGTATTCTACACCGGTCTCCGTCGCTACGAATCAGGCAGCGCGATTAACGTGAATGTGTAAATGGGGATTGGGGGCTAGGGGTTCGGGGCTGGAAACGTCAACCAGTCCCCACCCCCTAATCCCCAGTCCCTGCTTGTGGTTGTTCCAGAAACGTAATCTCCGGATACTTGTTGCTGTAAAAGTTTAATTCGTGTTCCGAGGAGAAGAGGGCGACGAGACGGCCGTCTCTATCCTGCACCCGCATCATCCCATAGCGCCAGGGCAGGAGATCAATTTTCTCTTCCGGGCCATACACCCAGCGGGCTAACGTTTGCGGCAGCATATCGCGCCGCGTTTTGACATTGTATTCATCCTCCAGCCGCGCTTCCACCACCTCAAATTGCAGCATCCCCACCACCGCCAGAATCGGATCGCGCTTTTGGGCGTCGGTTTCGTGCAATATCTGCATCGCCCCTTCCGATTCCAACTGGGCCAGCCCTTTGAGGAACTGTTTTTGCTTGCCGATGTCCAGGTTGATGAGCCGGGCGAAATGTTCGGCGGGGAAGGTGGGGATGGGGGCGAAGTTGAAACGGCCGTTCTCCGTAATCGTGTCGCCAATGCCAAAATAGCGGTTGCCGGGCAGCCCGATGATGTCCCCCGCATAGGCCTCATCCACCACCGTGCGTTCCTCGGCGAAGAATGTGTACGGCCGTGACAGCTTCAACGATTTACCGCTGCGGGGATGATTGACCGACATATTGCGCTCAAAACGGCCGCTGCAAATGCGCACAAAAGCCACACTGTCCCGATGCCGGGGATTCATATTGGCCTGAATTTTGAACACAAAACCGGTAAACTCCGGCTTGTCCGGGCTGATTAGCCCGGCGTCGCTGGGATAGGCTCCCGGCGGCGGCGCGTACTCCACAAAATCGTCCAAAAACAACTGCACGCCAAAATTAGTCAGCGCGCTGCCAAAATAAACCGGCGTTTGCTCGCCGGCCAGGAATCGTTCCGGCTCAAACGACATCTCCATCTCGTTCAGCAGTTCGATATTGATGTGCAGCTCTTCAAATTGGAAATCGCTCAACGCCGCCTTGATGCGCGGGTCGTCCAGCGTCGTAATCGTCTCCGGCGAGATGGTTTGATTGCGCACCGTGCGGTCGTACAAATGCACCTTTTGGGTGATGCGGTCGTAGACGCCGACAAAGCTGCCCCCGTCGCCGATGGGCCAGTTGACGGGAACGGGCTGCATCCCCAGCATCGTTTCCAACTCGTCCAACAGTTCCAACGGATCCAGCGCCGGGCGATCCATCTTGTTGATGAAGGTGATGATCGGAATCCCGCGCTGGCGGCATACCTCAAACAGTTTGCGCGTTTGGGCTTCGATGCCTTTGGCGGCGTCCAACACCATGACGGCGCTGTCGGCGGCGGTGAGGGTGCGGTAGGTGTCCTCGGAAAAATCTTGATGGCCGGGGGTGTCGAGCAGGTTGATGACACGGCCGTTATACGGAAATTGCAGCACCGTTGACGTAATCGAAATGCCCCGCTCCCGCTCCATCGCCATCCAGTCCGAGGTGGCCGAACGCTGGCTGCGCCGCGCCCGCACACTGCCCGCCAGATGAATGGCGTTGCCGTACAGCAGCA
>JANTHP010000391.1 GCA_024762395.1 Anaerolineae bacterium
GTCGCCGACGGCAGCCTCTTCAACAACCCCGCCTGCCAGGGCGCGCTGACCAACTGGATCAGCGCCGGCGATCCCGGCAATTATTACGGGCTGGGGATGTGGCATTTTGTCCTGGATGAATGGGGAGTTCCCGGCCTGGGCACAGTTTACGGGCACGGTGGGCTGTTCAACAGCCAGGCCCACTACTGGCCGGAGCAAAATGTGACCATTGTGGGCACGCTCAATTCCAATGAGCCGCAGTTTGGCTTTGTGTTCTTGATGATTGACGCGATGGCGGCGGTGCAGGAGTTTGGCGGCTGAGTAAGGGGGGGGGCGGTTGGGGGAGTAACGGCCGTTGCACAAACATAAAAACTCCCAAAGACTATCATTCTCCGGGAGTTTTATGTCAAACACAGCGGTTAAATCACTTACTGAAGCGTCAGCATGTACGCCACCAAATCCTCAATCTCCTGTGCCGATAACTCCTCGCCATAATTCGCATACATCGCCCCCACCGTAAAACCATCAGAAATATGCGCATTGGGGTCAATGATGGATTCGCGCAGAAAATCCTCGGCCGACATGCCGGGGACACGGCTGGCCGCATCGGCGCCAATCGTCGCATGGGATGGGCCTACCAGCGTCACATCCGGTTCCAGCGAATGACAAGCCGCGCATCCGGCTGAATTGGCCGTGCCGATGATTGTTTGTTTGTACAATTTTTCGCCGCGAACGGCATCACCCGGCTCCAATGGCGCTTCCGTTGGCGTAGGCGCATCAATCGTTTCGCTTTCATTGCCACAAGCCGCCAGACTCATGGCTCCCACAATCATAAGAAATAACAGGATTCTTTTCATTTTATCTCCCCATCATTGATTTTATTTTACGATGACCTGGACAAACGGCCGTTTCCCGGTCTCAGCATACAAATAACGATTGAGCGCCTCAGCAATCGGTTTTTCAAGCGGTTTGTTACTATCTGCATATGTTCTAACAACACGAGCAATCGTATCTTTAGCGCCTTCCAACAAATCTTCCGCCTCGCCCATGTTGATGATACCGCGCGAAACAATGTCCGGCTGACCGATGACATTGCCATTATGCGCGTTCACCATCGCAATAAAAAAACCATTTTGCGCCAGTTGATCCCGGTCACGCACAACCGACCATCCCACTTCCCCCACACCGGCGCCATCTATAAATACATAGCCGCCCGGCATACGCTCGCCTATAGTCAAGCTGTCTTCGTCCAACTCCAACGGCGTGCCATTTTCCACAACAGCAATATTCCCAGCCGGAATGCCTAAGCTCTCGCCGAGGCAGGCATGTTGTTTCAGGTGCCGCAGCTCGCCATGAATGGGGATGAGGAATGTCGGCCGTACCAGGTTAATGAGCAGTTTCATCTCTTCCTGGCTGGCATGGCCGGAAACATGCACATTGGCAATACGCTCGTAAAGCACATTGGCCCCGCGCTGGAAAATGCGGTTGATGATACGAAACACCATCTCTTCATTGCCAGGAATGGCATGGGCGGAAAAGACAACCGTATCCCCTTCCTGAATGCTGAGGCTGCGATGCCGCCCGGTGGCTAACCGTCCCATCACGGCCGATGGCTCGCCCTGCGTGCCTGTTGCCATGATGGCAACTTCGTGGGCGGCGTAGCTGTTAAGCTGCCCGATGTCTATCAACAAATCGTCGGGGATGTCCAAATAACCCAGTTTGCGGGCCATTTTGGTGTTATCGCGCATGGAGCGTCCGGTGATGGCTAGTTTACGGCCGTATTTCAGAGCCATGTCCGCCACCTGCTGAATGCGAGAGATAAGCGATGCAAACGTAGCCACGATGATGCGCCCTTCCGCCTCGCGGAATACCTTATCGAACGCCTCGCCAACCACCGTCTCCGATTTTGTCCAGCCGGGCCGGTCGGCGTTTGTGCTGTCGGCCAGCAGCGCCAGCACGCCTCGCTCCGAAAATTCAGCCAGTTTAGCAAAATCAGGCGGCCAACCATCGGCCGGGGTATGGTCAAACTTGTAATCACCTGTATGTACAATCAGCCCCACCGGCGTTGTAATGCCAAATCCCACACAATCGGGGATGCTGTGAGCGACATGAAACGGTTCGACCTTGAATGAGCCAATTTGCAGCACATCGTCCGCCTGCATGGTGATGAGGTCTACATCGTTTTCCAATTTTGCCCGCCGCAGCTTAACTTCAATCAATCCGGCCGTCAGCGGGGTGGCATAGATGGGCGCGTCAATATCGCGCATCAAATGGGGCAACGCGCCAATATGGTCTTCGTGGCCGTGCGTAACCAGGACCGCTCTCACATTGTCTCGTTTATCCATCAAATAATTGTAATCGGGAATGATCAAATCAATCCCCAACATATCATTTTCAGGAAACATAACGCCGGCATCAATGATGAGGATTTCGTCCCCATATTCGATGACGGTCATGTTTTTGCCAATCTCCCCCAGCCCACCCAGGGGAATAATTCGTAATTTGTTGTTCATTTTATCTCCAGCAGAGTGGCAGAGTTGCAAAGTGGCAAAGCGGCAAAGTTATGTGTATTACTTTGCCGCCTTGCAACCATGCAACTCCGCCGCTATATATTTGTGAACACCGGAACCCCATCAAACCTGAAGCGAAGCCCAAATTAGGATGATGAGGATGGTTTGCACGAGTGTTAGAATAATCGTATAAAGCCAAAGCATCCGGCTGGCCGCCGGTTTGCTGGATGTTCCAGTTGTTATTTTTTGCGGCGCTGACGCTGCGTTCCGGTTGTCATAACGCAGCACGGCAACGCTGATATTATCTTCTCCGCCTCGTTCGTTAGCCAAATCTATGAGGATACGGGTCACGGAGGTCGGTTCATGTTCTGCTAAAATGTTTTCGATTTCTTCGTCGGCAACATGTCGTGTCAAACCATCGGAGCAAAGGAATAGAATATCGCCCGGTTGTATGGTCAGTTCAAATATGTCAATTTGGGGTGTTTTTTCGGAACCGAGGCTGTAAAGGATGACGTTTTTGCGCGGATGGTTGGCGGCTTCTTCTGCTGTAATGGCGCCTTCTTCGACTAGTTTGGCGACCAGGCTATGGTCTTTGGTGATTTGGCGGATACGGCCGTTGCGCCAATGATACCCGCGGCTGTCCCCCACATTCCCCATGTAAACCTGCTGTCCGGAAATGACGGCTGCCACCATCGTGGTAGCCATGCGGCTGTCATCGCTGCGGTCAGCCACCATTTGCCGCAAATCGGTATTGGCAGCTTGCATTGCCCGCCACAACCGCTCGCCAAACCCTAAATCGTGATTATCGTTTAAGTAATGTTCAACCGCGCGTTCGCTGGCAAATTGGCTGGCAACTTCGCCGGCATCAGCCCCGCCCACCCCATCGGCAACGATGTACAACCAGCCGTTTTTCGCCTCATCCTGGCTGTTTTTCGGCTCCCAATGCGTAATGAAATCTTCATTATGATCGCGGATTTGCCCCTGGTGGGTACGCATAGAGGCTTCGATGAGACGAGGATCTTTCATTCTTAGAAAATTGTCTGACCAACCAGGTAAAGGAGTATGATGATAACGATGACGGCAGCGATTGTGAGGGCTGTTTGGATGCGTTTCAGGGCTGCGAGTTGTTTTTCACGGCCGTCTTTGTCGGTAACGGCCGTTTCCACAACAACATCGGCCGGTTTTGATTCCACCGGCTCGTCGGCCGCCGGTTCCGCTTCATCAGGGGCCGCTTCTTCTTCCCAGGTTTTTTCCGCATCTTCTTGCAGCCAATCGGGAACTTCAACACTTTCCTCTGGTTCAAGAACAGACTCTAACTCAATGTCCTCTGACTCAAGCTGCTCCCAATCCAGATCGCCTTCCTCAGCCAGCCATGCCGGCACAGTGTCGCCAGCCTCCTGCGCCATGAGATCAATCGAATCGGTGGAGATAGCCGGCATATCCAGCTCTGTCGGTTGGGCCGGTAAATCAGGCTCGTCGGGGATGACGGCCGTTTCCGTTTCTGTTTCCGTTTCCGTCTCCACTGCCTCCTCAACAACACGTTCAGTTTGCAAACGAGCCAATGCCTGAGCCGCCATTTCATGCTGCGGGTCCAGCGCCAGCACTTTGCCTAAATAGGCAGTTTTCTTTTGCTCTGAGTCCACCAAATTACTAAGGAGGAACC
>JANTHP010000392.1 GCA_024762395.1 Anaerolineae bacterium
CCCGTCGCCGGGCAGTAATGTGATTTTCGCTTCCATCATTTTCTCCTGAAAAATATGAGATTAGAGACTGGAGATTGGAAATTAGAAGGTTCTAGTCTCCAGTCTCTAATCTCTGGTCTCTAATATGTAATTCGTTCCCCCACCCATTCCAGCCCCGCTGCATACCCATCCGCCGCCTTGTCCAAAAACCATTCGCCATATTTCGCGCCCAAAATCGCCAAAATCAGATGGCCGATATGAAACGAGATGAGCGTCGGCGCGCAAGTTGATTGGCCGACGTTTGTCCATTCACACAACATGGGCATGGAATCGAAGGTTTTGGCGCTAAAGAAACGCATCCCTTCCTCAACTAACGTGATTATCTGCAAAAAGAAGCCGGCGGGAAAGAGCAAAAAGGCGATGGGAATGGTTCCTAACTGGATAAGCAGGAGGTAATACAACTTGAAATTGTGCAATAACCAGCTCCAAACCAGGTTAGCGGGCGTGCGCTGCATGACGCCGCGCACAAAATCGGCAGCGCTCAGGCCGATGGGAACCAGGATGAGAAGGGCGGGGAGGAGGAGATACGGCCGTTTCATCTGCGCCAACAATGCCAACAAAACGCCAATCAGGAGCAGAAAGAAGGAAACGGCCGTAAATGCCAACATCATCAACACGCCGCGCACAACCACATCCCGCACCATTCCCCACGGCGTCGCCGTTTCCATCATGCTCCGCAAATGAAGCGGGATAACCAGCGTCAAAATGCCCAGCGCCAACACATCCAGCGCGACCAGACCATCCAAGCCATGTTCATCCAACCACTGCCAATGCCGGATGGTTTGCCAGATAACAATACCAAACAGGGCAATGCCAGCGAGGGTCAATATCCAAAAGGTCGTGCGTTTAGCCATGAGGAATTAAGGGGATTTTCTGAGGGAAACGGCCGTTCCCCCACAAGCTTTTACCAATTCCCCCGGCGCAATCACAAACACCGCAAACGGCGTTCCCGCCGCCGCCCACACCACATCGAACTGGAGTAAATCTTCATCCACGTAAACCGGCAAATCCGAAGTATGGCCAAACGGCGGTACGCCGCCAATGCTGAAACCAGTAACCGATTTCACGGTATCCGCGTCGGCGCGTTTGACCTTTTTGCGGCCGACGCCTTCTAATGCCGCCAATTTGCGTTCATCCAGTTGGTTGCTGCCGGAGACGAGAGCGATGAGGGGACGGCCGTTTACAACAAAACACAAACTCTTTACAATTTGCGCCACCCGGCAGCCAATCGCATCCGCCGCCTCCTGCGCCGACCGCGTCGTCTGGGCAAACTCTACAATTTCGATGTCCAGCCCCAATTCGCGGGCCGCATCCGCCACCTTTTGCGCTGATGGGTGCATATATCCCTCCTTCGTCAGGAATCAAAGTTGCGGAGTTGCGCGGTTGCGAAGTTGCGAAGTTGCGAAGTTGCGAAGTTGCGAAGTGAATAGATTCCGTAACTTCGCCACTTCGTCACTTCGCAACTTCACCCTATTTTACCCCAAAAGCGCGTACTCCATGCTATCTACTAGCGCTTGCCAACTGGCTTCGATGATGTTGGCGCTGGCGCCGACTGTGCTCCAGGTACGATGTCCCTGAACCGAATCAATCAAGACGCGGGTGGTAGCGGCCGTGGCGTTCTCGCCATCCAAAATACGCACCTTGTAATCGGCCAGTTTGAGGCTGGAAAGCTGCGGGTACACATCCAGCAGCGCTTTTCGCAGCGCCATATCCAGCGCATTGACCGGGCCATTGCCTTCGGCAACCGTGTGCATCATCTTGGGGCCGACGCGCACTTTGACGATGGCTTCGGCCGACAGGCCACGCCGCCGCCGCTGCTGCACGCTTACCGAAAAATCAATCAATTCAAACGGCGGCACATACGCCGGATGGGTGCGCCGCAGCATCATCTCCACCGACGCTTCCGCCCCCTCGAAGGTGAAGCCTTGCGCTTCCAACTCCTTAATCTGCCCCAACACCTTGCGCAAATCCAGGCTGCCTACATCCAGGCCAAACTGCCGCGCCTTATCCACCAGATTGCCCCGCCCCGACAGCTCGGAAACGACACTGCGTTGGACGTTGCCCACTGTTTCCGGCTCGATGTGCTGGTAGCTGAGCGGGTTTTTGAGCATGGCGGCCACGTGGATGCCACCTTTGTGGGCAAAGGCGCTGCCGCCGACGAAGGGCAAATGATCGTCATGTTCCAGATTGGCGACTTCGGCGACGAAGCGGGAAAGCTCGGTCAGTTTCTGCAGATTTTCCGGCGGCACGCATTGCTTTTCCATTTTTAGCTGGATGTCGGGGATGAGGCTGCACAGGTTGGCATTGGCAACGCGCTCGCCGTAGCCGTTAATCGTGCCTTGCACCTGCACCGCTCCGGCGCGGACAGAGGCCAGCGTGTTGGCAACGGCTAACTCGCCATCGTCGTGGGTGTGGATGCCGATGGCGATGTTGGGGCCAAGCTGCTCGCGGACTTCGGTTGTGATTTGTTCCACTTCCCAGGGCAGGGAGCCGCCGTTGGTGTCACATAACACTACGCTGTCGGCGCCGTTGACGGCGGCCGTTTTCAAGGTAGCGACGGCGTATTCGGGGTTGGCTTTGTAGCCGTCGAAGAAATGTTCGGCGTCGTAGACGACTTCACGCCCTTTACTTTTGCAATGAGCCACACTGTCGCCAATCATGGCCAGGTTTTCTTCCATCGTCGTTTCCAACACATCGCGCACGTGCAAATCCCAGCTTTTGCCCACCAGGGTGACGACGGGCGTTTGGGCGTCAATGAGCAGCTTCAAATTGGCGTCCTCGGCGGGGTCGGAATCTTTACGGCGGGTACTGCCAAAGGCGCAGATTTTGGCGTTTTGCCACGCCATCGTCGCCGCCCGGCGGAAGAATTCGATGTCTTTGGGGTTGGAACCGGGCCAGCCGCCTTCGATGTAATGAATGCCAAACTCGTCCAGTTTTCGGGCGATTTTGAGTTTGTCGTCAACAGAAAGGGAAATCCCCTCGCGTTGGGTGCCATCGCGGAGGGTGGTGTCGTAGAGGTGTATTTGAGTCATGGTTGTTTCCGTAAGCGGTAATCCGTAAGCAGTAATCCGTAAGCCGAAAATTAGTCGGTTTACGGATTACTGTTCACGGATTACGAGTTTTTACGCGGGCCGGATGGGCAGCTTCATATGCCGCCACATGCGCGGCCTGCTTAAGTAGGTAGCCGAGTTGGTCTACGCCTTCTAAGAGGCAGGTTTTGCTGAAGTTGTCTATGGGGAAGGTGACGGAACGGCCGTCTGGCAGCGTCAATGTCTGTTTCTCCAAATCAATATCAACCTGGGTCGCCGGGTCTTCTGCCACCAGCGAGAGAAGCTGGCGCAGCGTGTCGGCATCTACTTGCACCGGCAGGAGGCCGTTTTTCAGCGCATTGTTGCGGAAAATGTCGGCGAAACTGGTGCTGATGATGGCGCGGAAGCCCCAATCCATCAACGCCCAGGGCGCGTGTTCGCGGCTGGAGCCGCAGCCAAAATTGTCGCCAGCCAACAGGATTTGCGCCCCTTGTACTTCGGGTTGGTTGAGTTGGAAGTCGGGTTTGGGACGGCCGTCTTCCTCATACCGCCAATCGGCAAACAAATTTTTACCCAGCCCCGCCTTGCTAATCGTTTTCAAAAAACGGGCCGGAATAATCTGGTCGGTGTCTATATTTTCAGTAGGTATAGCCGCTATGTGGCTGGTTAATATCGCAAAGGGTTTCATGTTTCGTATTCCTGAATAGGAGTGAGGGATGAGTTGCTCAGTCCTCATCCCTCTTTACTCATTCCTCTAGGGTCCGCCACCGCGCCGGTAACGGCCGTTGCCGCCGCAGTAACCGGGCTGGCTAAAAAGGTACGGCCGCCTTTGCCTTGCCGTCCTTCAAAATTGCGGTTGCTGGTGGAGACAGCGTATTGGCCCGGCTGTAACTGGTCGCCGTTCATGGCGATGCACATCGAGCAGCCCGCTTCGCGCCATTCAGCGCCGGCTTCCTTGAAGATGCGGTCTAATCCTTCCGCTTCGGCCTGCTTTTTGACCTGCTGCGAACCAGGCACGACCATGACGCGCAGGCCGTCGGCCACTTTGCGCCCTTTCATCACCGCCGC
>JANTHP010000393.1 GCA_024762395.1 Anaerolineae bacterium
AGTTTAGAAAAATACGGGTGATCTACGACAAGTAAATCACCCGTTGGTAAACTGTGTTGTTATGAACGACAATACAGCTACCAAACAGCAGCTTAACGGCCTATGGGTAACAAACGTGCAACGAACGCCCACTTGATTAATGCCAAATTGATGGTTTCCTAACCGCACTCCCCTCAAATCTCTTTTGTGCCAACTTAAAAAGCATAAACTTTCTCCAGTTGTCCATTTGGATAACAAAATCCCCCCCCATACAAGGAGAAAGTTGTTATGAACCAAGATTGGAACACCGATGAAATCATTGATCACTTCACATTATTGCCGTCAGAACTCGAATTTCTGGGCAAAAACATCCCACATAACCATTTGGGAAAAGCACTCCTGTTGAAATTCTTCCAACATGAGTACCGTTTTCCCGAGAGTATGTCAGAAATCCCGCTGGATATAATCGAATACGTTGCTCAACAATTAGATGTGTCGCCCAAAGCCATTGCCCAATACGATTGGGGCGGCACGCGTATGCGAGAGCATCGCGTGAAAATCCGGCAGTTGATGGGATTCAAATCGGCGACAATTACAGACCAAGACGACCTTCGCACCTGGTTGATGACCGAAGTTCTACCGCATGAATACCGACCGCTTCATTTGGAGCAACTTATCTATCAACGGCTACGCCGCCTTCATATCGAACCGCCAACGCGAAAACAAATTAGCCGTCTCATTACCTCTGCCATCGCTCGTTTTGAAAATGAGTTTTTCACAACAACAAACGGCCGTTTATCATCCCCCACACGAATGAAACTGCGCCAGCTAATCTATCCAGTAACAGAGATAAACGAGAAAGTAGACCAGGAGGAAGATGAGGAGGTGTCACCGCTAAACTACCCCATCCACGAACTCAAAGCTGGCGCTGGCGCCCCTACAGTCAACAACATCAAAAAAGTAGCCGCCCGCCTCAAACGATTGCAAGAAATCAACCTGCCGCCCGATTTGTTTGCCGACATTCCATTACCTTTTCTACAACAATACAAGCGGCAAGCCGCGGTTGAATCCATCAGCCACCTGCGGCGACGCAATAAAACGGAACGGCAAAGAGCGCAACTTTACACCATGCTGGCCGCATTTTGCTGGGTGCGGCAACGAGAAATCACCGATTATTTAGTAGACCTATTCATCCGCACCCTCAACAACATACGCCTACGAGCTAAATCCCGTGTTGAAAAACAACTGGTCGCCGACTACATCAAAGTCGGCGGCAAACAGCAGATATTTTTCCGACTGATACAAGCAATGTGGAACCACCCAACCGGCGTGATAGAAGATGTACTGTACCCTATCGTTGGCAAAGATCGCCTGGAAGCATTAGTTGAGGAAGCCAAACATCAGGGGCCTTACCGCCAGTCTGTGCAAACCCACATCAGCGGCTCGTACACGCATCATTATCGCCAAATGTTGCCGCTGCTATTAGAAGTTTTGTCTTTTCATTCCAACAATGAGCAATACAAGCCCCTCATCGAAGCGATGGAGATAGTGGCCGCTTACCTGACGGAGAAGGATGCGTATTATCCTGAAGACCAGAAAGTACCCATGGATGATGTGATTCAGAAACAGCGGCAAAGCTGGATATACCAAAACGACAGCAAAGGTCAACGCCGCATTCGCCGGGTGCGTTATGAGTTATGTGTTCTCCAATCCTTGCGGGAAAAACTTCGTTGCAAAGAGATATGGGTTGGGCAAGCGAATCGTTATCGCAACCCAGACGAAGATGTTCCCGCTGATTTCAGTGACAAACGAGATGAGTATTATGATGCTCTGAATCTGCCGCAAAAAGGAACAGAGTTTGTCAAAACTCTCAAACAGTTGCTGACTGACAGCTTACAATCATTGAACGATTCACTGCCGACTAATCCTGCTGTCGAGATTCTCGCCAAAAGCGGCGGCTGGATAAAAGTCACTCCCCTGACCAAACAAAAGGAGCCAACCAACTTGCGTTATCTCAAGAACCAAATCAAGCAGCAATGGTGGATGACCAGTTTGTTAGACATCATCAAAGAATCAGATTTCCGGGTTGGTTTCACCAACAGTTTCCAAAGCCTGACCGGTCAGCAGCGTCTATCTCAAGATGAACTACAAAAGCGACTGCTACTTTGTCTGTTCGGTCTGGGAACAAACACCGGCTTAACCAGTGTCAGCATGGGAGACCACGGCATCAGCTACGACAATCTGAAATACATACGCCGCCGTTTTATCAGCAAGGATGCAATTCGCCATGCCATTAGTCAGGTCGTCAATGCCACCCTGGATATCAAGCAAGCTAACATCTGGGGCGAAAACACGACTTGGTGCGCTTCTGATTCCAAACAATTCGGCTCCTGGAACCAGAACCTGCGAGCGCAATGGCACAAACGATACCGTCAGGCTGGAGTAATGGTGTATTGGCACGTAGCCAAACAATCCCTTTGCATTTACTCCCAACTCAAAGCTCCCTCTTCATCAGAGGTCGCCTCCATGATTGAAGGGGTTATGCGGCACTGTACCGCCATGCAGGTAGATCGCAACTATGTGGATACGCATGGTCAGAGCGAAGTTGCTTTCGCCTTTTGTCACCTGCTGGGTTTCCAATTGATGCCCCGTTTCAAGAATCTGCATGAGCAAAAACTTTGTCTGCCAGACAAGGATATGGCCAACAATTACCCTAATCTCCACCTCATTTTGCAGGGTGCCATTGATTGGGATCTCATCCTTAAACAGTATGACGAAATGGTGAAATATGCGACGGCTTTACGGCTGGGAACGGCCGAAGCGGAAGCGATCCTCAAGCGATTTACAAAGTCTAACCAACAGCATCCCACCTACAAGGCGTTGTCAGAATTGGGGCGGGCTATCAAAACGATCTTTCTTTGCAATGACTTGATGCGCGAAGAAGTCCGACGCGAGATTCAGGAAGGATTGAATGTCGTTGAGAACTGGAATGGCGCCAATGATTTCATCTACTATGGTCAGCAAGGCGAAGTCACTACCAATGATGTAGACGCGCAGGAAATTGCTATTTTATCCATGCATTTGCTGCAATCCTGCCTGGTCTATGTGAATACGCTGATGGTTCAGGAAGTTCTGGCCGAACCAAAATGGTACAACCGTATGACCAAAGAAGATTGGCGAGGTTTGACGCCATTGTTCTATTTGCACATCAACCCATATGGCCGATTTGACCTTGATATGAACAGCCGTTTGCCGCTGGCAGCATAATTACCATGATATATACGAGTGCGGAAAACGACCGTTTTTCGCACTCATGTCTAAAACTTGTGCGGTTGATTGCCTTCTTTGGGAAAAAGGTGCCGAAACTTAGTGCGGGAAACAAAGTGCGAAAAATCATTGCCAAGATGAGTTTCTGCACTATACAATCTAGTTCATGAAGGTAGGCTATGCACGAGTTTCCAAGTATGAGCAAAATCTTGCGTTGCAGATGGATGCGCTTGAGGAAGCGGGCTGTGAAAAGCTGTTTCATGACCAGGTGAGCGGCGCGAAAACCCAACGGCCTGGATTTGATAAAGCGGTAGCTTACTTGCGTGATGGAGATGTCTTGGTTGTTTGGCGACTGGATCGTTTGGGACGCTCTTTGCCTCATCTGATTGAAACTATCAATGTGCTGGAGGGAAGGGGGATAGGGTTTCGGAGTTTGCAGGAAGCAATCGACACGACAACCAGCGGCGGCAGACTCATCTTTCACATCTTTGGGGCATTGGCTGAATTCGAGCGCAACCTGATTCGGGAGCGTACTCAAGCAGGATTAGCAGCTGCCCGCGCTAGAGGTCGGACTGGTGGTCGGCCAAAGTCGTTGGATGCGAAAAAACAAGAATGGTTGTTCCGGATGTACGATGAAAAGAAGCATCCGATTCAGGAAATCTGCGACTTGGTTGGGGTTTCTAAATCTACGCTTTATGCGTACTTGCGGGAACGGGATAGGAAAAATGACAGGTAGTTCCAGTCACGAGCCGTCTCGTGGGCGTTCGTTGCACGTTTGTTACCCATAGGCCCTGTACAAACGCGCCGAAACTCGCCTGGATGGCCGATGGGTAGGCCACGCACTCGTCCGCAGCGTTATAAACCGCAGCGGCGGAACAAAAAACA
>JANTHP010000394.1 GCA_024762395.1 Anaerolineae bacterium
GATTTAACCGCAGATTTCGCAGATGACGCAGATTTTTCTCTGGTATATGGCACTAATCTGCGAAATCTGCGTCATCTGCGGTTTACCGATTTATTTTTTGAAGGTTCATCAAAATTGACCTATGGGGTTTCTTCTGTATACCGGAATTGGGTTTCGTACAGGGTGGCGTACAGACCGGATTGGGCCAGCAATTCTTGATGGGTTCCTTGTTCGATGAGACGGCCGTTTTCCATCACCAATATCACATCCGCCGCCAAAATCGTCGAGAGCCGGTGAGCGATAACCAGACTGGTGCGCCCCTTCATCACCCGCTGCAGCGCCTCCTGAATGAGCGCCTCAGACAACGAATCCAAACTAGATGTAGCCTCATCCAACACCAAAATGCGCGGGTCTTTCAATACCACGCGGGCGATGGCAATGCGCTGGCGTTCGCCGCCGCTGAGCCGGTAGCCGCGCTCGCCCACTACCGTGTCGTAGCCATCCGGCAGCCCGGCGATGAACTCATGGATGTTAGCCGTTTGAGCGGCGGCGATCATCTCGGCCTCGGTCGCTTCGGGGCGGGCATAAAGCAGATTGGCGCGGATGGTGTCGTAAAACAGGTAGGTTTCCTGCGTCACCATGCCGATGTTGTCAGCCAATGAGTTCAACGAAACTGTTTTGATGTCTACGCCATCAAGCAAAATGCGCCCTTCGGTGGGGTCGTAGAGACGCGGAATCATGTAGGTAGCGGTGGTCTTACCGGCGCCGCTGGGGCCGACAAGGGCGGCCAATTGGCCCGGCTCGATGGTGAAATTGATGTCGCGCAGCGCCCACTGGGGCGCGGCAGGCTGACGGCCGTTCCCCTCCGTTCCGCCGTCTGCTTTCTCCTTACCCCGTTTCAGATGGGCCTCGCTGCCGCCCCAGGTGAAGCGGGCGATTTCGTCCAGCCCGATTTTTTCATCGTCAGCCAATCCCGCATAGGCGAAGGAGACGTTTTGGAATTGGATACGGCCGTTCACACGCGGCAGCGGTTTGGCGTCCGGTAGTTCTACAATCTCCACCGGCATATCCAACACCTCAAACACCCGTTCAAAACTGACCATGCTTTGGGCAAACTGCACCGGCGCGTTGGTGATGGACATAAGCGGGCCGTACAGTTGGCGCAGATATGTGCCAAAAGCAACAATCGTGCCAATGGAGAATTCACCCCGCAAGACGAGCAGCCCGCCAACCCAAAAGACGACGGCCGTTCCCACCGCACTCACCACACTCAACATCATAAAAAACCAACGCCCAATCACCGCCGAACGGATGCCAATATCCCGAACCGCCGCCCCATCATCACTGAAACGCTCATACTCCCGCCGCTCCCGGCCAAACAATTTCACCAACAGCGCGCCGCTCACATTCAACGTCTCATTCATCGCAGCGTTCATTTCCGCGTTGTATTCCATCGCCTGGCGGCGCAAATCGCGCAAAATACGGCCGATTCGACGCGCCGGCAGCACAAACAAGGGCAAAATGGCGACGCCCAACAGCGTCAACCGCCATTCCAGCGTCAGCATAATCGCTAACGTCGCCACCAGCGTAACCACATTAGAAATAATCGTCACCAGCGTATCGCTGATGGCTCGCTGCGCCCCGACGACATCGTTGTTGAGCCGCGACATCAATTCGCCAGTGCGGGTCTGGGTGAAGAAGCGCAGGGACATACGCTGCATGTGGGCGTATAAGGCACGTCGCAAATCGTAGATGACGCCTTCGCCGATTTGGGAGTTGAGATGCCGCTGCCAAACGCCAATCACGCCATTGAGCAGCGGGATGCCGACCATCCCCACCGCCAGCCAACCCAGCCGCGTCCGGTCCCCGTTGGGGATGGCATTGTCAATTAAATCGCGGTACAGCAGCGGCGAGATGAGCGAGATGCCGGAGATGAGCAGGATGGTGAACAGGAGACCAACAACGCGGAGTTGATACGGCCGTGCAAACGCCCACACCCGCCGCACCAACTCCCGCGTAATCGCCGGGCGATCTTTTTCCTCGTCATGCCGCAAATAGGCAAACCAACCTGCGTTATGAAATCCCATGCAACCTCCAAAATGAGGAATGAGGAATGAGGAATGAGGAATGATGAATGATGAATGAGGAATGATGAATGATGAATGATGGACCTACAAACGCTTCTTGGCGGTTCGGACGGATGCGACAAGAATTGCGGTTAGTTCGTTAGCTTCGCTCATCAATTCAGACAAACGGATTTCAGGTATGATATTTCCTTCAGTGAGCAGTTCGAACCAATACACTGTTTCCTCAAGTTCCTGCAACCCGCCTTCAATTTTGCTGATAAATTCTTTTGTCGAACGAGCGCGCATTGCTTCCCGATAATGCGCCCCAAGAGACGTGCCACTGCGGAGCATTTGTTTGCCGATGACCTGAGCCGTCGTGGTTTTTGGCAAGGAGCCATACAGCCGAATTACCCGCAACGCAAACCCCTTCGTCCGCTTTGCTAAATCGTCGCCCCGTCGTTCATTCATCACTCATCGTTCCTCATTCCTCATTCCTCATTCATCATTCATCATCCCTCATTCCTCATTCATCATTCATCATTCATCATTCCCCATTCATCATTCCCCATTCATCATTCCCCATTCATCATTCCCCATTCATCATTCATCATTCATCATTACAACAGTCCCGCGTAGCTACCACCATCCACCGGAATCATGGCCCCAGTGATAGCGCTGGCGGCCGGGCTGGAAAGGAAGGCGGCAACGCGGCCGAATTCGGCCGGATCAGCCATTCGTCCCAGGGGAATAGTTGCCGTTATTTTGCTTTTTTCGGTGTCCATGTCGCTGTTATTGACCTCAGCACGGTATTCAAAAATATGGTCTACGCGCTCGGTGGCCGTCCAACCGGGTAAAATGGAATTGACGCGGATGTTTTCCGGGCCTAATTCTTGCGACAAGGTTTTAGTGACGCCAATGACGGCCGGACGCATCACATTAGACAGCAGCAATCCGGCGATGGGCTGCTTGGCAGAAATGCTGGTGATGGTGAGAATGCTGGCGGCATCGCTCCGGCGCAGGTGGGGCAGCGCCAATTTGATGAGGCGGACGGCGCTCATGAGGGTGAGATTGTAGGCTTCGTCCCAGGCATCCAGGTTGAGGCTGTCGAATGTGCCGCCAGGAGGGCCGCCGGCGTTGGTGATGAGGATGTCCAGCCCGCCAAAATGGGCAACGGTGTCGGCGATGAGCTTTTCGTTTTGGGCGGGGTCAGTAACGTCGGTAACGAAGGCGGCGACGGGGACGTTTTGGCCCAATTCGGCCTTCATGCGGGAGACGGCCGTATCCAACTTAACCTCCGAACGGCCGCACAAAACCACCTTCGCCCCATCCCGCGCCAACTCCAAAGCGGCGGCAAAGCCCAACCCCATACTCGACGCTACAACCAATGCTACCTTGTTTTTCAATCCTAAATCCATGATTTTCTCCAGATTCTATTGCAAAGAGTATCGGGAATTCCAATTCCCGATACATGCCCTGACCGTGGTTCGGGTATTCTAATTCCCGAACCTTGTCACACTTCTAACTTCAACTGAATATTCCCAATCGTAATCACATCGCCGGGGGTAATGACGGCCGTTTCCGTCAAAACAACCCCGTTCAAAACCGTCCCGTTTCGGCTGCCCAAATCCTCCAACTGCCACAAATCGCCGCGCCGGGTGATGAGGCTGTGCTGGCCGGAGACGTAATCATTATCCAACACAATGCTGTTGCTGGAAGCGCGGCCAATGCCCGTTACCGGCAGCAGTGGGAAACGGGTTCCGACGGCAGGCGCGTCTGTTTCATTGGCGATGACGAGAAGATGGCCGGACGGCCGTTCCCGCGCCGCCAACACCGCCATCGTCACACCCATATCCCGGTAAACATACCAGCCAATCAACCCGAAAAAGGCCAATAAAACGGCCGCGCCCAGCAGCCGCAGTGAAAACAGGATTAGTTCAGGAGACATAAAAGCAGGGTGGCGGGGTGGCGGGGTGGCATGTTCCCACTTGTATCATTCATCATGCCGCATTCATCATTCATCATTTTGAACCTTCGGTAATTGTAACGTTACTCCTTCATCATCATGGCTGGTGCGGCGCGATTGGTC
>JANTHP010000395.1 GCA_024762395.1 Anaerolineae bacterium
CTCTGATTGTGGCTCCTACACGGGAATTGGCGTTACAGATACATGAAACGGCCGTCATCCTGGGCCAATACACCAAAATCCGCAGCGTCGCCGTTTACGGCGGCGTCAGTAAACCCAAACAAGTGGAAGCGCTGCGGCGCGGCGCCGAAATCGTCGTCGCCACCCCTGGTCGTTTACTTGATTTGATGGGAGACGGCAGTATTGATTTAGCCCGTATCGAGGTGTTGGTATTGGATGAGGCTGACCGCATGTGTGATATGGGTTTCTTGCCCGACATCCGGCGCATCCTCAAACAGTTACCTGACCAGCGGCAGACGCTGTTCTTCTCCGCCACCATGCCCAAAGATGCCCGCAAATTAGCTGATGGGATTCTGAACAACCCGGCTACGGTACAAATTGGGATGATTGCCCCGGCTAAAACCGTCTCTCACGCCCTTTATCCTGTGCCGCAACAACTCAAGAAAAAGCTGCTGTTGGCGTTATTATCGCGGACGCGCACGGGCAAGGTGTTGATTTTTACCCGCACCAAGTTCCGCGCCCGCAATCTGGCCCGCGATTTGGCAAAGAAGAAATATCGCATTGCTGCGCTGCAAGGTAACATGTCGCAAAACCAACGGCAGAAGGCGATTAACGGCTTCCGTAATGGCAAGTTTGACATTTTGGCCGCTACCGATATTGCCGCGCGCGGTATTGATGTGGCTGAAATCAGCCATGTCATCAATTTTGATATGCCGGATACGGTGGATGCTTACACGCACCGCATCGGACGCACCGGACGGGCGCATGAATCTGGAGAGGCGTTTACGTTTGCCACGATGGATGACGCGCTCATGGTGCGCGACATTGAAAAGGTGTTGGGCACGCCGATTGAACGCCGCCGATTGGCTGAGTTTGATTATGATGGGTTTGTGCCGGAAGATTTTCGCGCAGTGAAGCCGCCGCGGTCGAATAGTTCTAATCGGCCGTCTCGGTCAAAAAAGCGAGGATATGGGAAGGGAAACGGCCGTCGTCGTCCCCAACAAAGCCGCCGGCGCAATTAATTCAAGTTACAACAGCCTAAAAAAAGAGCCGCTCCCAAATTGGAGCGGCTTTTTTGCTTACTGAGGGACCTGGATTCGAACCAGGAACGACGGAGTCAGAGTCCGCTGTTTTACCGTTAAACTATCCCTCACGGACGACAGGATTTTAACATTAGGTGGCTAAATGAGCAACCAAAAATAGAGATTGAGAGACTAGAGATTTGAGACTAAAGCAGCATCTCAGTCTCCAGTCTCTAATCCCCAATCTCCTCAAACAACGCCAACACAGCATCCAGCCGCGCCAACGATCGTTCCCGACCCAGCGCGACCATGGATTCAAACAGCGGCGGCGATACCTTTTGCCCGGTCATCGCCAGCCGCGCCGTGCCCAGGAAGGGGCCGGCTTTGCCATTGGCCGTGACGCTTTCGCCTAATTTCATCAATGCCTGGCCCAGCGTCTCCGCATCGTAGGGTTCAATGGCGGCCACTAAGTCGCGCATCTGCCGGAATGCTTGCTGGGCGGCTTCGCGGGGCATGTGTTTGTGCGTCGCCTGTTCAACGGTTAACTCAAACGGCGCATCGTCAAACAAAAAGCGTAAAAATTCCACCGCTTCCGGCAGCCGTTTAAGCCGTTTACTCATGGGCGGCATCACCGCCAGCAGCGCTTCTGGGTTGACTTCCAGACCAGCTGCGTCGAGGTAGGGTTTGACGGCTTGGGCCAATGCCAGCGGCTCCATTTCCTGAATATATTGTCCGTTCAGCCAATCCAATTTGGTGTAATTGAGCCGTGACGGCGCCGGATTGATGTCTTCTAACTCAAAGCGGGGCATTGCCTCTGCCAGCGTGAATTTTTCCACATCGTCGCCAAACGACCAGCCCACGTTGGCCAGGAAGTTGACGACTGCTTCCGGCAGCAGCCCCGCTTCCTGGAACTCGGACACTTTGACCAACACCTGCTGGCCGCTGTCGGTGAAGGCCTGGGTGCGCTTGCTGAGTTTGCCTTTGCCGCTGGGGTTCATTACCAGCGAGAGGTGGGCGTAGATGGGTTGTTCCCAGCCAAAGGCGCGGTACAAATGGATGTGCAGCGGGGCGGTGTTGATCCATTCGTCGGCGCGCATGATGTGGCTGATTTGCATGAAGTGGTCGTCTACGACGTTGGCGAGGTGGTAGGTAGGCAGTCCGTCTGATTTGAGCAGGACGGAGTCGGTGATTTGTTTGTTTTGGTAGGTGATGTCGCCGCGAATGAGGTCGGGGACGATGGTTTCGCCTTCGCGCGGGGCTTTGAAGCGGATGACGGGTTTGAGGCCGGCGGCTTCTTTTTCGGCGCGCTGCTGGGGGGTGAGGTGGCGGCAACGGCCGTCATACCCCACCGACTGTTTCTTGGCCATTTGCTCTTGCCGCATCTCCGCCAATTCATCCGGCGTGCAGTAGCATTTGTAAGCGTGGTCATGTTCCACCAGCCAGTTAGCCCATTCGCGGTACAAATCGGCTCGTTCTGTTTGGATGTAGGGGCCAAATGGGCCGCCTACGTCCGGGCCTTCGTCCCAATCCAGCCCCAGCCAGCGCAAGCCGTCCATGATGGCTTCAATTGCGCCCGGAACCGTCCGCTTTTGGTCGGTATCCTCGATACGCAAGATAAATTTGCCGCCGCGTTTGCGGGCAAATAACCAGTTAAACAAGGCGGTGCGCGCGCCGCCGATGTGCAAATACCCCGTTGGACTGGGGGCGAATCTTACTCGTACTGTCATTTTTTAGCCTTTAGCTTTTAGCCTTTAGCTTTTAGCTAACCGCTAACTGCTAACTGCTAACCGCTTATTTTATCCAAATTCTTGTTTGCGCTGCCGCATGAGGACGGATTGTACCACGCCAATAGCGAAGAACAATGTGATGAGGGAGCTGCCGCCGTAGCTGACGAAGGGGAGGGTGAGACCGGTGACGGGCAGGAGGCGGACGTTCATGCCCACGCTGACGAGGGTCTGGAAAAAGAGAACGGCCGCAATCCCGGTACAGATATATTTTCCGGCCGGATCGGGGCTGAGGGCGGCGGCGCGCAGGATGCGCATGAGGATAAATCCCATCAAACTAAGCACGACCAGCGAGCCGAAGACCAGCCCCATTTCTTCGGTAATCATGGAAAAGATGAAGTCGGTATGTTGGACGCGCAGGAAACCAAGCTGACTTTGCGTGCCTTGCATGTACCCTTTGCCCCACAGCCCGCCGGAACCAATGCTGATTTCGGCCTGATCGATGTTGAAAATGTCGTCTTGGTTGGCTTCTTCAGGGTTGAGAAAGGTGGTGATGCGTTCTTTTTGGTAGTCGGCCAGGCTGGGGTAGGCGATAACGGCCGTTACCATTCCAATCACTGCCAACGCCAAAAAGTGCGACAGGGGCAGCCCCGCCAGCCAAATCATCACAAACCAGATGACGATATAGAGCATAGACATGCCCAAATCGGGTTCGATGAAAATGAGCAAAATGGGCACGCCAATATAAATCAGAGTAATGATGGTGTTAGAAAATTGGTGAATATACTTCTGCCGGTTGGCTAAAAATTGGGCAAAAGTGATGATGATGAAGATGCGGCCAAACTCGGATGGCTGAATTTGGAATCCCGACGTAACCTGAATCCAACGGCGGGCGTCGTTGTTGATTTGTCCGGCCACCATCACAAAGGCCAGCGCAACGATCAAACCCAGGTAAATATACCAATGAGACGAAGTGAGGTAACGATAATCAATGGCGGCGACGATGAGCGAGATGATGATGCCGGCCACCGCCCAGATGATTTGCTGCCGGGGCAGTCCTTCAAATGCCGGCGCGCCCGTTACTGCGCTGCGAATCATCAAAATACCATATGACGTTAACAGCAGCACGGCCGCCATCAACCAAATATCAAAATGCCGCCAAACAGATGTCTTTGATAACATACATCAATTTTAGAGGATGTGAATAGAAGCGCAAAAACGTTAAGTTTCCAGTTAGAGAATGGAAGAAACTAATTGTACAATCTAGCGTAATGCGATTAACTTGGAGGTTATTATGAAAGAGATAGAGTGGGCAACAGTTACAGAAACCAATGGACTTACAATTGCCGAAATGCTTGCT
>JANTHP010000396.1 GCA_024762395.1 Anaerolineae bacterium
AGACTCAACGGTGGCGGCACCTTAATCACATGCAAAGCCAGCATCCCCCCATCATGCTCCTTCGCCAGCAGACTGCCCAACCGGCCCAAAAGCGTCGCCTGCTCCTCATCAGCCACCGGAACCAACACCGAATACTTCACCGAGACCAAAGCCTCCTCCAACAACACGTCCTTTGGTTTCTCAAATGCTTCCTTGTCCCGGAAATAGCCCCAATACAACAACATTCCCCCGGCAATCCAAACCACCGTCACAATACCCACACGGCCCGTTTCAACCGCCAGGAAAATTGCCAACGCCATATTACTGACAATGCCAATCACAGCCGGCCAGGGGAAAAACGGCACCAAATAACCGCGATCCAAATCTGGCCGCCGCCGCCGTAGAGTCATCAACGTGATATTCACCTGAGCAAACATGAAGAGAAACATCACATCAGCCGCCTTAGCGACCTCATCAATTGGCAGCAGCAAAGCCATCACAATCACCAGAACGGCCGAAATACCGATCGCGTAATGAGGCGTGTGCATCTTCTCGTGAACATGGCCAAAAATCCCCGGCAAATTATGGTCGCGCCCCATGGCAAACGAAACCCGCGAAGAAGAATAAACCGTCGCATTCAACGCCGACATCGTCGAAGCCAGCCCGCTAATCAAAATCAAAATACCACCCCAATGCCCCATAAACTGCTCCGCCGCCCGCACAATCGCCACTTCCCGCGCTTCCTTCAGATATTCCCAAACCGGTAAATTCCCTGCCGACGCCGGAACCGTCACTGCGCCAATAGCCACAAAAGCAACCAGTACATACACAATAACCACCACGATGATGGAAATAAAAATAGCTTTAGGCACATTCTCCTTAGGATTTTTGACCTCCTCGCCACTCTGGGCAATGATCTCGTACCCTTCAAAAGCAATAAAAGTTAAGCCCATCGCTACGAAAACGCCGCCAATACCATTTGGCAAAAAACTCTCGGTAAAAACATTCAGATTAGGCTGCTCGATCATCACCTTAATGCCAATAACGACAAAAATGCCCAAAATGACAACCTTGGCGATGGTAATGATATTGCCAATTGCCCCCGCTTCACTGGCTCCTCGAAAATTAATATAAGCAAACAAGGCAACGATAACGACCATAAAACCCAGCGTCAGCGGATGAGCAATTTCATACACACTTGGCCAGGCCAATGAAAGCAGTTCGACGGCAAATCGGCCAAAACCTAACCCGTACAGCGAACAGGCGACCGCATGAGCAAACCAACTCATCCAGCCCGCTAAAAAGCCTTGCGTGCCACCCATGCCCTCCTTTACCCACAGATAGCCGCCGCCCGCTTCGGGGAAGCTCGATCCCAACTCCGCATAGGACAGCGCCGTAAACGTAGTCACGATGCCATTCAAAAAAAACGCCAGCACCAATGCTGGCCCGGCTTCACCGGCAGCTATACCGGTCAAAACAAAAATACCTGCGCCAATCATAGCGCCGACGCCAATCATGGTTATATCCAGCAGGCCCAAAGTCCGGCTTAGGGCAATCTCGCTCCCATTTATGCCATTTGTGTGTGCGCTCAATGTACTACCTCCGTCAACCAGAAAAAAACCAGAGCGAAAGGCGATTGTTCTTTGCCCTCGCTCTGGCTTTGGCTCGTTTCTTTTTTTCAATACTGCTAAATTTTTGATTGGATTTTAGACGTTTGTGGCAGAAAAGCAATGTTTTGTTCAAGCTTTACACATCAATTTTCTTGAATTTCTGCCCGCCAGCGACGGCAATAACGGCATGAACATCAACATCTTCATCGATCAAGCCGAAATCTTGCAATGTCCAGATGGTCGTAATGCGGTCGCTGAGATTGGGCCACTGATTTTTGGCCCATTGATACCGCGCCCGGCTGAACTGCCAAATCATTTCCGGTTGGTGATGCGGTTCAAATGTCTGGTATTCCGCCCAAATTTCCTCATCGTCTGTCATGGGAAACAGGATATTGAGCATGGCTTGAATAACGGTCTTTTCGTCCCGCCCATGTTCTTCATTCACCCAATTTAAGCGGTAATTATGAATAAACATGAAAATACCCAGATGCGAATAGCTTTCAATCTCCTCAAGCAATGCATCCCGTTGGCCGTATGCTTCCTGATATGTTTTTTCTAACAGCAGATTTGGTTCTTGAATCCGTTCATGTTGGTCATGCCGTTCGCCGCCCCAATGGAATAAATCAAAATCAATGTTATGTAAATAGGCAACCAAACGACGCACACGATCTGGATTCGTATTAAACTTTGCCAAATCGCCCGATTTGATGATTTCCTCGGTCAAATCGGCAATACCCCGCTGACGGGCATGATCGTGGGCGCGTTCTACCCCCGTGGTTACGGGAACCGGGTAATTGCCGGGGACGCCGGCAATCGGTAATGTGACATCTGATTTGCGCTTGAAGCCGCCCGTTGCTACAAAAATTTGGAAGAGCGTAATGATCACGCCGGACAAGGCAATTACGCCTAACGCTTCGGTTTTTTGTGTGACTAAGACAATGAGCATGAAATAGCTGGCGATCATACCCCGTAAACCGGCGAATTTGAGTGATTTCGCTTCAGCCGAGCCAGGTTTGATGTTGCGCTCGCGCAGCACATCATCCCGCACAAAAAAGACTGTTGTGCTTGTGATTACAAACGCGCTCACAAACCCAAACGCATAGTAAGACTCCACCACGACTACTTCTCGGATGATGGGGATGAGCGCCATTGAGATACCCCAAATAACGGCAATCCCAATCCGATCATCGTCAAAAAAGGCGGGTAATCGGCCTAAACGCGCTGCATTGGCTGCTACGGCCGCTCCGCCAATGTAACCGCCCCCTTGGGCCAACAGCAGAATGACGGAGAGTAATGTGCCGGCTATAAACAAGAATACTTCGCCAAAAGTGCCTGTTGTCGCTTTTTCCAGTTCACGGGCGACAGCTATCCCATGCGCAATTTGCTCCAATTCGGCATCTGAGTATGTATGATCAGGCTCCCCGTGATCGGCAATAAAAGCGTTTGCCGCTTCCCTATCTGCAGGCGTTATGGCAACGCCACCTTCCGATACGCCATTGCCAAATGTTTGCCCGGCAATGATTTCATACTCAATTAGCAGGGTACTGTATCCTTCTGTGGCTGGAATTTCCCATCGCTGGGCGGCGTAAAGCTGCATGACGCCGGTCCCGATGAGGAAGATGGCCGCTAATGTGAGGGCCGTGTTGATAACTTTCCATTTGGGCCGCGCCGCATGTTTGCCGCTGGCAGGAATTACTTCATACCCGGAGAACCCCAACATGGCGCTGGACATAGAGCGGAAGAAGAGTTGGAATATGACGACGGTTCCCAGTGCGGACAAATCTTGCTGGGCGCGCACGACATGTTCAGCGACGCCGTTTAACTCCAGGCGGCTGACAATGCCTTGGGTGAGGAATGACCATTCGGGGTTGCCGGCTGCGGCGCCGCTAACCAGGCCCAATGCGGCAATAGTGAACAGAGTGAATACGCTGCCTCCCATTAAAAACAGGGGCACAGCCCGTTTTGGCCCTAACAGAACCAGCACGACCATGATGAAAAAGGCGAAAAACTCGGCTAACAGGATGCGGTAGGATGCTAGTTCGGGCAGCACAAGCATGGTGACATCGGATGCGGAGATGGAGCTGATGATGATGGTGAGAATGGCGTCTAAAAAGAAGAGGCTGGTTCCCACCCAGGAGAGCCAGCGCATTTTGGCGGGGCCGATGGCTTCGACGAGCGGGCCGCTGCCGCCGGCGTTGGGGCGTAAATAGGCGCCTGCTTTGTAGGCGGGAACGATGCCGAAGAATAGTAAGGCCGATAGTACGATGAAGGCGTAGATGGCTATTGTGTGCTGGCCGGATGCGCCGTGAATGGCTAATAATGTTTGATAGGCGGCGACGCTAAAGGCATCGGCGGCGATTTCAAAGATTAATGCCAAAACGCCAAGTCCCGATCCGCCCAGTAATAGGCCTTCGAACATTAATTTGGGTAGTTTGCGGCTGGCCTCTTTGCCTTCAATTGGGTCTATGTAACTTTTTAGCATGGCTTCGCTCCTTTGAAAATGGGACACGGATTAACACGGATGAA
>JANTHP010000397.1 GCA_024762395.1 Anaerolineae bacterium
AGAAAATGGGACGCGGAGATTCGCGGAGGGGCGGAGATTCGCGGAGAGAAAAAGAGAAAATCCGCGTTCATCTGCGTTATTCAGCGTCCCATTTTCATTTATTTGATGGTGCCGCGCAGCGGCGTGGTGTTTCCTGTGACTGTCACGCTGCTTTACGGCAAATAGCGGATGGCGGGTAAACTCAAAAACATGGCCAATGCGCTCCATAAAAAGGCGTTGGTCAGACCGAAACGGTCGGCGAACAGCCCCACCGCCCCAATCGCCAGCGCCCGAATCAGGAAATTCATCGCCAGATAGGCGCCGTTGGCCAAGGCCCGATTTTCAGGAAACTCATCTTGCACCAGTGCCAGAAAAACCGGCTGCGTTGAAATGGCCGTCAATCCCAATGCTACCAGCAGTGGCAGTGCCAGCCAACCAGGGCTATATAGGAATGCCAACATTAATAACGGCGCCGTACCCAGCAGGAGAAACAGCATTCGTGAACGGCCCCAGCGGTCGCTCAGCGTTCCCGCCGCCAACGCGCCTACAACGCCGGCTCCTTCCAAAATGGTGAGCGATACGGCGGCCAGCCGTAGGCTGGATTGCAGTACATCGCGCATAAAGATGGGCAAGTAGGTGGTTAGGGCTACTTGCATAAAGACGCGGGCCAGCATGAGCCAGGTGAGGGCGGGGAAAACTTTTTGGGCTTTGGGCAGGATGCTTTGCCAGGACGGCCGTTTCCCCACAGCCACCGGTCGAGCGCTTACATTCCGCAGTCGAAAATACAAAATCCCCGACACCAGCCAGCCCACAAGCGCCAACCGCCATAAGCCGCCCAATCCAAACCATTCTACACCAGCCACAACCACCAATGGCCCCACCGTGCGCCCCAATTCGCCGCCAGCCATGAAAAAGCTCATCCCCTTGCCCACACGATTGCCGGAAACATGAGCAATCATCGCCGGAGCCGGTGCGTGGAAGGCGGCGATGCTGAGGCCGGAAGCAAACAACAGCATCGCCAATCCCAAATAACTGCTTGTCAGCCCCAACGCGCTCATCAGCGTGCCTGTAATTGCCGGAGCAAAAATGATGAAGTAGCGCAAGCTGATTTTATCAGCCAGGTGGCCGATAAACGGGTTTAGCAGGCTGGGAATCTGCGAAAAGATTGCCAACCCGCCAGTCAGCGCGTAGTTGGTTGCCAGCCGCTCTTGCAGCACTGGCAGCAGCGGCGACAAAAAAGCGCTGTACGTATCATGCACAAAATGCCCGGTCACAACAGTCATGACCTGGTCAGTGTGGAATTCGGTTTCGGGCGCTGCTGCATTTTCAAGTAGGAGGGATGGGTCGCTCATCTCATTCGCCTTTGTACAAAGACCTGCGAGGTTAACAAACCTCGCAGGTCTACATTCTACATAGATTAAGGACGCCGATTATGCGGCAGGCTGCGGATTGCGTCAATCGCTTCTATTTCGCTGCCATTCGAATCGCGCCATCCAGACGAATTACTTCGCCGTTTAGCATGGGGTTTTCGATGATATGCTGGGCCAAAGCGGCGTACTCATCCGGGCGGCCCAGGCGTGAGGGGAAGGGGACTTGCTGCCCCAATGAAATGCGGGCTTTTTCCGGCAGACCGGCCAGCATGGGCGTGTCAAAAATGCCGGGAGCGATGGTCATGATGCGGATGCCGTAGTGGGCTAATTCGCGGGCGATGGGTAAAGTCATGCCCACAATGCCGCTTTTGGAGGCGGCGTAGGCGGCTTGTCCGATTTGCCCGTCAAAGGCGGCGACGGATGCGGTGTTGATGATGATGCCGCGTTCACCGCCTTCGTTTGGTTCAGTTTGGGCCATGGCTTCGGCGGCTAATCGGATGATGTTGAATGAGCCGACCAGGTTGACCTGGATGACTTTGTTGAAGGCGTCCAGGCTGTGGGTTCCTCGGCTGCTCAATACTTTGGCGGCGATGAGGATGCCGGCGGTGTTGATGACGCCGTGTAGTCCGTTGAAGGTGTCGGTGGCGGTGGATACGGCCGTTTTCACCGCCTCTTCACTTGTCACATCTGTCTTCACAAACCGAACCTGGTCGCCCAACTCGGCCGCCAACGCCTCGCCGGTCTCAACATTCACATCAGCAATAACGACATTGGCGCCTGCGTTTGCCAATCTACGCACACAAGCAGCGCCTAAACCGGAGCTGCCGCCTGTCACTAAAAATGTATGATCTTGAATTTGCATATGCTCCTCCAAAAAATAATGGGATTTGTCAGATTGTATCAAGCAGGCTGCCCTCCGAGCAAACGAGTATTGGATGGAAGGTAAAATTAAGTTGCACAGAGCAGCGCTGAGGAATTCATTCTTGTATGAAGCATGTGTGACTTTCGTTGTGGATAGGGTGTCTTTCAATATAAGATTACACCAAACTCAGGATAGATTTTTTTAAGGAAATCACGTACACTGTTACTAGTTGAAGCGTCTGGATTCCAATCGAAACGCGGGCGCACAAACACACTCATGAAAACTGCAAAAATTCCCAATGGCGACTTGATGGTCGCTTCGGCAACGTCACCCAAAGAAGCAATTTGCCCCCATTGTGGCGGCATCGTCATTTTACGCAGCCGCCGGCGGATGAATGATGACAAAGTGTCTTATTTTTGGCGGCATCGCAATAATAAAAACCCCAATTGCAGCGGCCGAAGACGGCCTGTGTAAAGGAAGTAAACATGTGCGGACGATTTGCTTTGTTTGCTCCGGGGGAGTCGTTAGCCGAACAATTTTTGATGGGCAGCGTGCCTATGCTGTCGCCGCGTTATAACATTGCTCCTACGCAGCCGGTAACGGCCGTTCGCCTTTCCCCCCGCACCAATCAACGAGAATGGGCCTTGTTCCGCTGGGGACTCATCCCCTCCTGGGCCAAAGATGATACGTTTAGCGCGCGCATGATCAACGCCCGTGCCGAGACCGCAGCCGAGAAACCTGCTTTTCGCGCCGCATTCAAACGGCGGCGCTGCCTCATTCCCGCCGATGGGTTTTATGAATGGCAAAAGCTGAACGGTAAAAAGCAGCCCATGTTCATCTGCGCCCAAGATGGCAGCCCGTTGGCGTTGGCCGGGCTGTGGGAAGTCTGGCATTCGGCCGATGGCAGTATGATTGAATCTTGCACGATTCTGACAACCACACCTAATGACCTTATGGCCCCCATTCATAACAGGATGCCGGTTATTGTTGAACCGGAGGATTATGATTTGTGGCTTAATCCGGGTCAGCGCCCTGAGGCAGCGCGGCATTTGTTACGGCCGTTTCCCTCCCAAAAACTCACTGCCTATCCCGTCTCCACCCGTGTCAACAGCCCCCGCAACGACGATCCGAGCTGCATTGTCCCCGTATGATTCCCGCCATTTTCCTCGACCGGGATGGCGTGTTGATTGAAAATCGTCCCAATTATGTGCGTTCCTGGGCTGACGTGGCGATTTATCCACAAGCGCTGCAAGCGTTAGCCCAAATCCGGGATATACCCCACAAAATTATTCTAGTAACGAATCAATCGGTTGTGGGACGGGGTTTGATTTCTTTGGCGGCGGCCCAAGCTATCAATGATCGGATTGTGGAGACGGTGAGGAGGGGAAACGGCCGTATAGATGCCGTCTATATGTGCCCCCACACCCCGGAAGACCAGTGTACCTGCCGCAAACCCCAGCCCGGCCTCCTGCTGCAAGCTGCCGCCGATCACAACATCGCACTCGGCCGTTCCATCATGATTGGCGATGCGCTTACAGACATTGCTGCCGGGCAAGCTGTCGGCGCAGCGCAAACCATCCTCCTGCGTACCGGACGCGGCGCGGATCAGGCCCGACTCCCCCAGACCGCCCAACTGGCTCCCTTCGCCATTTTCAACACATTAGCCGACGCTTTGGTGCACCATTTCGGTCACTTTTAGATTTGTCAAATGTTTAAAATTTGACAAATCTTTCTTAGGCGGTGTTCCGTAGCGCAATTTGGCAAATTGCGCCTGAACGATTTGCCAAAGGGTGCATTTCAAATGAGTTGAGAAAAGTGCGTGTTTCGGGAATTGGAATTCCGTTAGTGTCACGAAGTTTTCGCCACTAATGAATCGCATGTTGCG
>JANTHP010000398.1 GCA_024762395.1 Anaerolineae bacterium
GCTGCGGTGCGCCATGCCGCGCAAGAGATCGTGTTGTCGCGCAGCGCGTTTTTGCGGCAGCAAGGGTTTTGTATTTACCATGAGCTTGGTCATGTCGTTGATGAGCGTGTGGGGCAAGCGTACACCATCAATTATCAAAAGTTAGCTTCCGCGCATGGCGAGCCGTCAGAAGCGCCAATTGCCGATGGTTACTGGCTGAACGCTTACGGCCGTGATCATGCCAATGAAGGCGGCGCAGATGCGTTTGCTACCTGGATTGCGCTGCAATATGCCGGCAATAGGCGGCCTGTGTTTCCTGGGACGCCCGTTACTACGGATTATGATTTGATTGCCGATGCGGCGCGAACTGCGCTCATACAGGCAGTATTGGCGGGGGGGGATGATTAAGCCGAGCCGACTAACCCAGGTAACGCAGCGCCAGCGCAACGGCCGTTACCCAACCCAAAACCTTAAATTCCTTAGCTGCCAGCGCTTTTTCCAATTCATCCCGGCTCAGGAAAATCAATTCCTGTTCCTCTAAATCATCGGCAGCCGGTTCGGCTATTTGGGATGCTTGCCGGGCAAGAAAAAGATATGCTGTGGCACAGCCGCGATTGCCATCAACAACATAGCTGCCTAAATCAAACCACTCTTCTGCTTCATAGCCGGTTTCTTCTAGCAGTTCCCGTTTTGCAGCAGCCAGCGGTTCTTCTCCTGGTTCAAGATGGCCGCCTACTGGAGCCAGCGAAGTCCCGCCAACGCCGTGTTTGTACTGTCGGAAGCAGAGGAAACGGCCGTCCTCTGTCTCCACCACCACATTCACGTAATCCGGCGTCACCACCCAGGACCAATCATCAATAATCTGCCCATTCGGCAGCTGCACCACATGATTCTCCACCCGCAAAAACTTGTTGTGATTAAGTATCGTTTTCCGTTCCAAAGTTTTCCAAGTTTTCATATCCCAACTTTACCCCTACTTCGCCACCCTGCAACTTTGCTACTTTTCCCCTTTGCAACTTCGTCCCTTTGCATTACCATTTAGCCTAAATTTTTCCCACTATCTCATTCTCACGGAGCTTTACCATGTCTGATAAATTTGATTTTGGCGGCGAGATTGTCTGGCGGCCGACGCCGGAATATGTTGAACGCAGCAATTTGAAGCAGTTTATGGATTTGCATGGCATTGCCAGTTACGATGAACTGCAAGAACGCTCAACGGCCGATGTGGCCTGGTTCACCGATGCGATCATCAAATTCCTCGATATTCGATTTGAAAAACCCTATTCACAAGTGGTGGATTTATCCAACGGCATTCAGCGCCCTGTTTGGTGTGTGGATGGCGAGATGAATATCGTGACCAACTGCGTGGATAAATGGGCTGAAAATGAGGCGACGGCGGGGCGAACGGCCGTCATCTACGAATCCGAAGAAGGCGATACCCGCAGCCTGACCTACGCCGAACTTTACGCCGAAGTCAACCGCTGCGCCAACGCTTTGCGCGAATTGGGGCTGGGTAAAGGAGACGGCATCGGCATCCACATGCCCATGACCCCTGAAATCGTCGTCGCCGTTTTAGCCATCGCCAAAATCGGCGGCGTTATTTTGCCCCTGTTCTCCGGCTACGGCGTGGGCGCGATTCAATCCCGCCTGGCCGACGCCGACGCCAAAGCGCTGTTTACTGCCGACGGTTTCTTCCGGCGCGGCAAAATCGTCCCCCTTAAACCTACCGCCGACAAGGCGTTAGCCGATGTGCCCACCCTGGAGCATGTGATTGTGTTAAAGCGGGCGGGAAATGAGGTGGAGATGGTAAACGGCCGTGACCACTGGTGGCACAATCTCATCCCCAAACAGTCCACCGAAGCCGTCGCCGAACCAACCGCCGCCGAAGACCGCATCATGATCATCTACACCTCCGGCACCACCGGTAAACCCAAAGGCGCCGTCCACACCCACTGCGGTTTCCCCATCAAAGCCGCGCAAGACATGGCCTTCCACACCGATGTCCAACCCGGCGACATCATCTACTGGATGACCGACATGGGCTGGATGATGGGCCCCTGGCTCGTCTTCGGCACGCTGCTGTTGGGCGCAACCTTTTTCATTTACGATGGCGCCCCCGATTACCCCGGCCCTGACCGGCTGTGGCGGCTCGTCGAACGCCACAACATCACCCAGTTAGGCGTCTCGCCCACCCTTATCCGCGCTCTCATTCCGCATGGCGAGGACATGGTAACCAGGCACGACCTCTCTTCCATCAAACTTTTCGCCTCCACCGGCGAACCCTGGAACCCCGACCCCTGGCTGTGGTTATTCAACGTCGTGGGTAAGGGCAAACGTCCCATCATCAATTACACCGGCGGCACAGAAATTTCGGGCGGCATCATCAGCGGCAACCCCCTCCAGCCGATGAAACCGGCATCCTTTTCCGGGCCTTGTCCGGGCATTGCCGCCGATGTGGTTGATCCCGATGGCAATCCAGTGCGCGGCGCGGTAGGCGAACTGGTCATCCGCACGCCCTGGATTGGGATGACGCGCGGCTTTTGGCGCGATGAGCAGCGCTACCTGGACACCTACTGGTCAATATTTGAGAATGTCTGGGTGCATGGCGATTTTGCCGCTATTGATGAAGATGGGATGTGGTACATTCTCGGCCGTTCCGATGACACGATTAAGGTGGCTGGCAAACGGCTTGGCCCGGCAGAAGTGGAATCGGTGTTGGTCAACCATCCGGCCGTCAGCGAGGCGGCGGCGATTGGCGTGCCGCATGAAATTAAGGGCAGCGAAGTGGTCTGCTTCTGCGTCCTCGTTCCCGGCTATACGCCATCGGACGAACTAAGCGCCGAATTACGCGCTAAAGTCGCTGCCGAGATGGGCAAGCCGTTAGCGCCGAAGGTCATCCGCTTCGTCAGCGACATTCCCAAAACGCGCAACGCCAAGGTGATGCGCCGCATCATCCGCAGCGCCTACCTGGGCCAAGACCCCGGCGATACGTCCAGCCTGGTCAACCCGGAAGCAGTAGAAGAGGTGAAGCAGGCGCAGTGATTCGGATTGACATCGCATTAAATTGTATATACAATAAAGTATCGCATTTGCAATGAGATACGAATGGGATGAAGGTAAACGGACAGCCAATCTTGTTCGGCATGGCGTTGATTTTGCGGTAGCTGAGGATTTTGCGTGGGACACGGCCGTTGAAACAATTGACGATCGGTTTGATTATGGTGAAGAACGGTGGATAGCGTTGGGGTACATCCATGAACGGCTCCACGTTTTAGTTTACACAAATCGAGCAGACGTTGTTCGAATAATCAGTTTACGTAAAGCTAATCGGCGTGAAAGGGTGTTTTATGAATCAGACTAAAGAAATACCGCAAGAAGATTGGGACGATGTGGCATCTCCGCCGCTTTCTGACGAGATGCTGGCGCGGATGCGTCCAGTCAAGGAAACGCACCCCGATATACCGTCGCGCGTGCGCGGGCCGCAAAAAGCGCCGCTTAAAGTCCCCGTTTCGATTCGGCTTAACCCGGAAGTGGTTACCTATTTCAAGTCGCAAGGCCGAGGGTGGCAAACGCGCATCAACGAAGTTCTTGCCGAATATGTGACAGAACGCCAGGATGGATGAGAAATGGCAATCTAAATTACGTCGTTTGGGCGTGGTGAAGGGGGCGCGGAAATTGAAGCTTGCGCCGGGGAAAGCTATCAGCAATCAGCAGTCAGCGGTCAGCCCTCAATCCTCATCCCTCGAACCTCAGTCCTTAGAAAAGCTGCTGCCTGGACTCGAACTGGTTGAAACGGCCGTTTCCGCCTGCTACGTTCTCGATAAAGTATACCCACTCAGTTACCGGCATGGGCAGGATAGATTGTCCGATTTGCTGGCGTGGGATGTGGGCGAAACGGCCGTCTACCTCCAAGACCGCCGCCTCAACAATCTAAATTTCCGCGACTTTGTTTACTTAGACACGGAAACAACCGGCCTGGCCGGGGCCGGAACCATCGCCTTCATGGTTGGCGCCGCCTTTTTTGATGGCGAGGCGCTGATCACGCGCCAATACTTTTTGCGCGATCATGGCGACGAACCGGCGATGCTGGCCCTGCTGGATGAATTATTGGC
>JANTHP010000399.1 GCA_024762395.1 Anaerolineae bacterium
TTCCACAATTACCCTGGGGATGATTCGGATGGGGATGAATTGGTGGTGGATGTCGGCGTGCGTACGGCGGCGGTTCCGACGTATTTTCCCGTTTATCAAGGGTACATTGACGGCGGCGTGGCGGCGATTAACCCCAGTATGTGCGCGTTGGCGCAGGCGCTGGATGCAGATACGGGCGGTCAGCAGTTGGGCGATGTGACGCTGTTGTCGCTGGGAACGGGGCGAAACCCCAAATACCTGCCGGTGCAGGATGCGGATTGGGGCTGGGGGCAGTGGGCTGTGCAATTGAAATCGCAGACGGTACTGCTGCCTCTGTTGGAAATTGTGTTGGATGGGATTACGGCCGTTCCCGATTACCAATGCCAACGTTTGCTAAACGGCCGTTACCATCGCCTTAACCCCGTCTTACCCGAACCCATCGGCCTGGATGATGTAGACAACATTCCTCGCCTCGTCGAAATCGCCGAGCAAGTGGACATAACGGAAACGCTTGCCTGGATTGACGCACATTTTTAGGGCGTGTCAGCCGAAGGGCATAAATCTGCCAACGAACAGCCCGCGCAGTTGGGCTTTCTGGCAAAACAAACACGGCGACCATGAAAAATGAGCAGGTGGGAAATTTCGATCCAGTTCTCGCGCGGAATGATGGTCATCAAATCCTGCTCAACTTTTTTGGGGTCTGTTACGGCCGTTAACCCCAGACGTTTGGCTAACCGTTTTACGTGCGTGTCCACCGTAATCCCATCGGCAATGCCATAAATTTCGCCTAAAACCACATTAGCCGTTTTGCGGGCCACACCGGTCAGGGTCAGTAAATCGGTCATGTTGTCCGGCACTTCTCCGCCATATTTGTGGACGATGGCCTGACTGGATTCCTGAATAAAGCGGGCTTTCTGCCGGAAAAAGCCGGTGGCGTGTACGGCCGTTTCCAATTCATCCCGGTCAGCGGCCGCAAAATCTGTCACGGTTGGGTACCGGGCGAACAAATCGGGTGTCACTTGATTCACGCGCTCATCGGTACACTGCGCCGATAAAATGGTGGCAATCAGCAGTTGGAGGGGCGTCTCATAATTCAGTTCGCAATGCGCGTCAGGGTAGGCGGCGCGCAGGCGCTCAATGATGGTAGTAACGAACAAATCACGCTTTTCCGGCATCTTCTGACAACACTCCTTGGGTTGGTACTGTTTTACTACGCCACTTGTACCATAGACTTCCTGGCGTGAAGGTTTAGAATACCTGTATACGACAATTTTGCAATCATATACAAATAACAACATAAAGTTATGCACATTCTAAACACTCCAATCTTTTTCACTCATGCACTCATCGCAGTAACGGCCGTCTGTGTGTTTACTATCTTGATGTGGCAGGCGTGGCGCAGCCGTCTGGCCCTGAAACCAATACCGGTGCAAAAGCAGCACGGCCGTTTCCAGCACACAACACCTACACCACAGCCCATCCACTACAACACGACAATAAATACACGCAGTGCCGTAATAGACAGCATGAACGATGGCGTCATCGTGCTGGACAGTCACAACCATATCATTGATATCAACCTGGCCGCCCGTCGCATCATCCAACGCTCCACGCCCCACCTTGTTGGCAAACCGCTTCACAGCATATTACCCACCCTGGCCCAACAACTACCAAGCGTAAAATCCAAACCAATGGACATCGCCTTGGGCAACAAAAACACCAAACGCTTCTACGAAGTCTCCATGACGCCATTTCATAATGGACCAAAAGAGCCGCACGGACATCTATTGGTACTGCGTGATGTAACCGAGCGCAAAAAACTGGAAAACCTGCGCGAAGATATGACACGAACAATGGTTCATGACTTGCGCGATCCCATCAGCAATTCCTTATTCGCTCTGGAGATGTTAAAAAGCGCCCTGGCTGATGGCGGATCGCTCGACGCGCAGCAGTTGCTAGACTTAACCTTCTCCAGTACGGCTAAAACATTGCAATTGGTAGACAAAATTCTGGAAATCGGCCGTTTAGAAAGCGGCGAACTGCCTTTATCTCTAACATCCATTTCCCTGTCCGAGCTGGTTGAAAATGTCATGGCAGCCCAATTACCCCGCGCGATGAACAAGCAGTTAATGCTCATCAACAATGTACCGGCTTCTTTGCCGGATGTCTGGGCAGATGCCGATTTGCTGGAGCGCGTTCTGAAAAATCTGCTTGATAACAGCATCAAATATACGCCTGCCGGAGGAACTATTCGCGCAACGGCCGAAACAGCCAATGGCAGCCTGTTCGTTACCCTGGCCGACACTGGAGACGGCATTCCGGTTAATTTGCGAACACGGATATTTGAGCAGTTTGTGACTGGCCCGCACCATGCAAGCGGCAGCGGCCTGGGATTAACATTCTGCAAAATGGCGCTGACCGTGCACGGCCAGGATATTTGGCTCGATCATGATTATGATATGGGCGCATCTTTCACATTCTCATTATCTGCTGCCCCCGAATCCGATTAAGGAACCGTCCATTATTTCAGATTGGTCCAATCTTCAAGATTGGACCAATCTCATTTTTATCGCTTTTGTCGCGTAAGCGCCTAAAAAGGGGCTGCCTCCCAATGCGCTTCAGTGCATTTTGTCTTAGACAATACCCTCCCCTTCATCGGCAACCAGATAAGGCCATCACCTCATTTTGAGGTAAAGCGGGGTTGCCCATGACGCCTCCCTGTTGTATGATCCCTGCTTGTTAATGCGAGATTGAACGATCTCTTTCAGGAGAAAAAGCTGTCGTTATCCGGGTTGAAGGGAAACGCCTGGAAAAAGACGACAAAGGTGTGTTGTGTCCGCGATTCTTGGGCTGTTCAACATCTTTTCCCTCATCTACATTTTTCGCAGCTTGCAATTAGGGGCTGTTATTTGGCGTGAACGGCCGTCTCTCACGCAAGAACCCCTCACCCCCCACAAAAAATCCCTGGCCGAACAAGCCTCCTTCTTCATTGCCGTGCCCATCGGCGTTTTCTTGCATGAATTTGGTCATGCGCTGGCCGTTTGGGCGTCCGGCGGGCAGGTGGCGGAATTTGGCTACCGCGCCTTTTGGGGTTATGTTGTTCCCCAGGGGAACTTTACATTAGCGCAAAACTGGTTTATCAGTCTGGCCGGCACCCTGGGATCATTGATTTTCGGCGTCGCCATTTGGCTGCTGCTAAAAAATAATCCCTCCTCTACTCTACGCTATTTCGGCTTGCGGGCGTTTCGGTTTCAGGTTTACTTTTCTACGATTTATTACCCTGTTTTTACCCTGCTGGGCTTTGAAGGGGATTGGAAAACGATTTACAATTTTGGGACGACGCCGATTTTAAGCGGTTTGACAGTTCCGTTTCATGTAGGATTGGTGTTGTTGTTTTATTGGGGAGACAGGACGGGATGGTTTGAACGGCCGTTTCACACCACCATCGCCGCCCGCGACCAGTTTACAACCTTACAACAAAAGGCAGAACGCAATCCTCACGACGCCCAATTGCAACTGCAATACATTGACGCCCTGCGCCAAAGCGGGACTGTGCACCGGGCCAAAACGAAATTAAAGTCGTTTTTGAAGGAAAACCCTGGTTCGGGAACAGCGTATCTGGAAACGGCCGTCCTCGACATCGCCAACAAATCCCACATCTCCAAACGAGCCGGTCAACATTTGCAGAAAGCATTAAGCTTAGGCCTGCCCAATCCATCCAGCCAGGCCTACGCGCATCAACTGTTGGCGAAATTTTATCTGGACAGAAATAAGCTGGAAGAAGCGCTCGACCAACTCAACCAGGCATTGGCGTTAAAAGTAGACGGGGAGGTAACGGCCGTTACCCGCCATCAATCCGCCCTTTACCACCTGCGCAGCCAAACATACCGCCGCCAAAAAAAATACGACCTGGCAATGCAAGACATCCAACAAGCCATCACGCTGGCCCAAAAAATCGGCGACGACAAACTAGCCGCCCATTATCGGGAAGAACAAGCCATCATCCAAAATCATGCAGGAATCAGACCAATTACCGGCTACTAACTGGCTGATTACAACCTACTGAAAATTGAGGCCCTTTGGGAATCGCGGGGTAACAGCAACATGATGCG
>JANTHP010000400.1 GCA_024762395.1 Anaerolineae bacterium
GGCGTTGTATCTGGCGATGACGGCCGTTCTCAATCCCGGCGACGAAGTGATTATTCCCGAACCCTGCTTCGTCTCCTATGCGCCCGAAGTCAGCTTTGCCGGCGGCGTGCCCGTGACGGTTCCCACCTACGTCGAGAATCATTTTGAAGTGACCGCCGAGGATATTGAAGCGGCCGTCACCCCCCAAACCAAAGCCATCTTCCTCGGCTACCCCAACAACCCCACCGGCGCCGTGATGAGCCGCGACCGGATGATGCAGATTGCGGCCGTCGCCGAAAAACACGATCTGCTCATCATCTCCGACGAAATCTACGACCAACTGGTCTACGGCGTGGAACACACCTGCGTGCCCAGTCTGCCGGGGATGCGCGACCGCACTATTTTGCTGGGCGGCTTCAGCAAAGATTACGCCATGACCGGCTGGCGCATCGGCTACGCCTGCGCCAATCCCGACATTTTGGGGGCGATGCGCAAAGTCCACCAATACACCATCATGTCCGCGCCCACGACCGCTCAGGCTGCGGCCGTCATCGCCCTGGAGCAGGGGGCGGAACATGTTGCCAAAATGCGTAACGAGTATGATCGCCGCCGCCGCTTGTTGGTGGATGGGTTTAACACGTTGGCGCTGGACTGCTTCGAGCCGAAAGGGGCTTTTTACGCCTTCCCCGCCGTCGCCGCCAGCGGCATGAGCAGCGATAAATTCGCCTGGACGCTGTTGGAGGAAGAGGAAGTAGCCGTTGTCCCCGGCGATGCTTTTGGCCAAAGCGGGGCTGGCTTCGTCCGCGCCTGCTACGCTACTTCTTACGAGAAAATCGAGGAAGCGCTGAACCGTATTGAATCCTTCATGCGTCGGCATGGGTGAAATCAATTTTGGGACGCGGATTAACGCTGATGAACGCGGATTTTCTCTTTGTCCCTCTGCGAATCTCCGTGTCCCATTTATGCAGGAGACGTCACGGGTGATTGCTCACCACGAAGGATGAAAGCCGTAGCCCGATTTGGTAAATCGGGCGAACGATTTACCAAATCGTTCTACATTTGCAAAGGAAGGATAATGCCAACTGGTTATTTTTTGGGGGCAAAAACAAAATTTGATTTAACCGAATCGGCCGACCAGCAAAGCTTGTATGCGCTGGCGGATCGGTTGGTAGATTTGCGTGTGCCGACAGATGAAATAGCAGACGCTGCTCGCAGAGATGATGCGCCGCTGGAGTTCAAAATCGCGGCCAAGCTGGTAGATTCGCGCCGCTTTTTACGGTACAACAAACGGCCGTTAAAACTCGGCGTCGTTTTTGCTATGTGGGGTGAACAGAACCGGCTGCGGCCTAAATCGCCCGACAACCCCAATGGGGAAGATGCTTTGCGGGTGAAGTTGGAACAATTGGCCTGGGCGACGAAGGATACGCCCATGAGTTGGACGCTTTACGCCGTAGACGATGGCGATCCCAACGACAGTGGCTCACTCGCCGCCCAAATCGCCGCCGATCATCCGTTGGGCGACAAGGTAAAGGTGTTGTGGCTGGACAAAGCGCTGCCCGCCGCCGCCGGCCCGTTGAAAAATCTGGCCTCGGCGGGCAGCGATTTGGATTTGCTGATTAACCATTTGCCGCTGGCGTTGGCAACGGCGACGGATAAGGATTTGGGCAACCCCATCGTCATGACGCCGGAAGCGATGCAGGCGTGGATTCGACAAAGAAAAGCGGAGGAAGCTAGAGCTAGAGGTTAGAGCTAGAGGGTACCATCCTCTAGCTCTAGCTCTATCCTCTAGCTGTTTATTATGACAGAATATGAACCTGTAATCGGCCTGGAAATCCATGCCGAATTGATGACGAATTCGAAGATGTTTTGCGGCTGCAAAGTGGTTGATAGCGTGGAGGCGGAACCGAATACGGCCGTTTGCCCCGTCTGTCTTGGTATGCCCGGCATGTTGCCTGTTATTAACCGCAAAGCGATTGAGTACGCCATGCGCGTAGCGTTGGCGCTGAACTGCACCATTCAGCATCACAACATTTTCGCCCGCAAAAATTATTTTTACCCCGATTTGCCTAAAGCGTACCAAATTACCCAGTACGAACTGCCGTTGGGGCGCCAGGGTTGGCTGGATATTGACCTGGAATCGGGCGAGTCCAAACGCATTCGCATCCGCCGTGTGCATATGGAAGAGGATACGGGCAAACTGACGCACCTTGACGGCGGCGGGTCGTTGGTTGACTACAATCGCTCCGGTGTGCCGCTGTTGGAGATTGTCTCCGAGCCGGATATTCGTTCCGGCGAGGAGGCGCGGGCGTATGCGATGAAGATTCGGCAGATTTTGCGTTATTTGGGCGTGAATGCCGGCGATTTGGAGAAGGGTGTTTTCCGCGTGGAGCCGAATATCAGCCTGCGGCCAGTGGGCAGCGGCGAATTTGGCAATCGCACGGAGTTGAAGAATCTCAACAGTTTCAAATCGTTGGCGGATGGGACGGCGTTTGAGATTGCCAGGCAAACGGCCGTTCTCAACTCCGGCGGCCAAGTCATACAAGAAACACGCGGCTGGCACGACACAAAACGCATCACCTTCAGCCAGCGCGTCAAGGAAGAAGCGGAGGATTATCGCTACTTCGCCGAGCCGGATTTGCCGCCGCTGTACATTGACGACGCCTGGATCGAGCGGGTGCGGGCCGACTTGCCGGAACTGCCGGAGGCCAAAATCGGCCGTTACCAGGCGGAGTATGGCCTTTCGGCTTACGATGCGGGCGTGTTGGCTGAGGAGAAAGAGGTGGCGGGCTGGTTTGAAACGGCCGTTGCCGCTGGCGGCGCTCCCAAATCCCTCGCCAACTGGATCAGCAACAACCTGTTCCAGCTAATGAACGAATCCAAACAGGCGATTACAGACATCAAAGTGAAGCCGGAAATGTTGGCCGAACTGGTAGGCATGGTCAAAAAACAAACCATTAACAATAACACCGCCGCCGCTGTGCTGGCTGAAATGTTCGTCAGCGGCGAAACGGCGTCAAGCATCGTCGCCGCTAAAGGGTTGGCCCAAATCTCTGACGAAGCGGCGCTGGTAGACATTATCGAGCAAGTTTTGGACGCCAACCCTGATTCTGTTGCCGCTTACCTGGGCGGTAAAGAGAAGCTACGTGGCTGGTTTGTGGGGCAGGTGATGAAAGCCACGCGGGGTAAGGCGAATCCAGGGCTGGTGAATAAATTGTTGGTGGAAGCTTTGGAAGAACAAGAATAGACTATCTTGACTATGGTACGACCAGGTGGTACTATAAATTCGTGAAGCGCAAACATCATAAAACGCTTGAGCTAATCTTCGCCCGCCCAGTGAGCGGCAGTATCAAATGGCGTGATATTGAGGCTTTGTTTGTCGAGTTAGGCGCTGAAATCAGTGAGCGAAGAGGTTCTCGGGTTGAAGTATTCCTTTTTGGCGAGGTTCGGATATACCATCGTCCCCACCCCAGACCAGATACCGACAAAGGCGCGGTAGTCAGCATTCGTAAATGGTTGCAAGCAAACGAGGTGACACCATGATGAATCTAATGAAAATCGAGGGTTATCAGGCTGTTATTCAGTATGACCCAGAAATCGAGATGTTCCGGGGCGAGTTTATTGGTCTTAATGGCGGCGCAGATTTTTATGCCAGGGATATTGATGGTTTATACAAGGAGGGCGCGTTGTCGTTGCAGGTTTTTCTTGAGGCCTGTAAAGCGCGTGGCATTGAACCGAGAAAAGCATATTCTGGAAAATTCAACGTTCGGATTACACCTGAGTTACATGCTGAAGCTGTAACTGCTGCTACTGCTAGAGGTAAAAGCCTCAACCAGTGGGTCTTTGATGTCTTGGAACACGCTGTTCACGCTTAATCTTACACCGCTTACCTGGGCGGTAAAGAGAAGCTGCGCGGTTGGTTCGTGGGGCAGGTGATGAAAGCGACGCGGGGGAAGGCCAATCCGGGGTTGGTGAATAAATTGTTGGTGGAAGATTTGGGGAAACGCCGATAGGAGGGAGGAACGGCCGTAACCCAACAAAAAAAGGCGCAATCATCGAGATCGCGCCTTTTTTCATCCTTCAGCTTTCAGCCTTC
>JANTHP010000401.1 GCA_024762395.1 Anaerolineae bacterium
GGCGCCGAACCGTACCAACTGCGGCAGCTCAAATACAACATCTCAGCCCGCCTCTAAAACTTGCCCGCCTGTAAACTTATCACTACACTAACCGCCGCCAACTAAAAAATCTGCGTCATTTGCGGACTCTTTATGCGATTAAAAAAACTTGTTTTGCAAGGGTACAAAACCTTTGCCACCAAAACTGAATTTGTCTTTGATGAAGGGATAACGGCCGTTGTCGGTCCCAATGGCAGCGGTAAAAGCAACGTCGCCGATGCTGTGCGCTGGGTGCTGGGCGAGCAAAGCTACAGCGCCCTGCGCGGTAAACGCACCACAGACATGATTTTCCACGGCAGCCAGAGCCGCCCCCGCGCCGGCATGGCCCAGGCCATCCTCACGCTCGATAACAGCGACGGCTGGCTGCCCATTGATTACACCGAAGTCGAAATCGGCCGTCGCGCCTACCGTTCCGGCGAAAATGAGTACATCCTCAACGGCCAAAAAGTACGCCTCAAAGACATCGCCGAACTGCTGGCCAGCAGCGGCCTGGCCGAACGCACCTACACCATCATCGGGCAGGGGCTGGTAGACCAGGCGCTGTCGCTGAAGGCGGATGAACGGCGGGCGTTGTTCGAGGAAGCGGCGGGCATCAGCCATTACAAGAGCAAGCGGGCGGAGACGCTGCGCCGTTTGCAGGAAACGCAGCGCAATTTGCAGCGCGTTTATGATATTTTGGCCGAAATCAGGCCGCGCCTGACCTCATTAAAACGGCAGGCAACGCGCGCCCGAAACTATGAGCAAATTTCGGTGGATTTGCGCCATTTGCTGCGAATTTGGTACGGCTACCGTTGGGAACAAATGAAGGATGAGATGCGGGCCGCGCGGGAAACGGCCGTACAAACCGAATCCCTATGGCAAGAAAGCCGCAGCGCCCTGCTCGCCCATCAAGAAAAAATAGACGTCCAACGCCGCCAAATCAACCAATGGCAGCAGCAATCAGGCGATTTGACCCTGAAACGGGACGAACTGCGCCAGCAAGTGGAACAATCCCGCCGCGAAGCCGCCATTTTACGCGAACGGCAGGAAGCGGCGCGGCGGCAGTTGGCCGACACGGAGCGGGAACTGCCCGCGCTGGCGCAGCAGCAAGCAGCGGCGCAGGCCGAATTGGCGGCGGCTGTGGCCGAATTAGAAGCGGCCCAAGCCAGTCTCACGGAAAATCAAAACCAGCTCTTGCAATTCAACGCCGGATTCCAGGTACAGCAGGCAGAAATCAACCGCTGGCAAAAAGCGCTGCGCGATGCGGAGCAGGATGAGCGGGCGGCGCGTAACCGGCTGGCGCAGGCGGAAGGGAAGGCGGCGCAGTTAAAAGAGCGAGTGGGCGAGTGGAGAGTGGCGGGTGAAGAAGATGGTGAGATTGCAAAAGTTGAGGCGCGGGTGGGACAGTTGACGGCCGTTCTCCAATCCGCCCAATCTTCCCGCGACAAACTCAAACCGGAGCAGGAACAAACCTACAAAAACCGCCGCGCCCTCATTGATGAACTGAAACAACTGCGCCGCGACAACCGGGAGCAGGAGCAGCGGCTCAACAAGCGGCGCAACAATCTGGCGCGCATGGAAGCGCGGATCGAAATGCTGGATCAGATGCGCCGCAAAACGCCGCCAAACGGCCAAAAAACACGCATCATCGGCCGCTTTGCCAATCTGGTAACGATTCCCGACGAGCACCGGACGGCGTTGGAAGCGGCATTGGCGGCGCGGTTGGAAACATTGGTGGTTGAGGATGAGGCGCAGTTGTGGCAATTGCTCACCAGCGCTGATCCCAAACAGGCCGTGACGGCCGTTGCCCTCAACAACATCCCGCCCAAGTTCACAATTCACAATTCACAATCCACAATTCACAATTATCAACTCGCCTCCGATGTCGTAACCTGCGCCCCTGAAATACGGCCGTTAGCCAACCTCCTCCTCGCCTCCATTTTGCTGGTAGACGACGCCAGAACAGCCTACACAATCGCTCAAAAACTGCCCGCAGGGATGGCGGTTGCGCCGGATGGCTTCGTCGCCCATGCCGGCGGGCTGGTGGAAACGGCCGGACAAGGCGCGGCGGACAGTATTCTGGCCCGCGAAGCGGCGTGGAAAGAGGCGCAGGATGAAGGCGGCAGGATGAAGGCGGAAGTGGCGGCGATGGAAACGGCCGTCGCCACCCAACAAGCCCGCATTCAGGAAAAACAAAACGAAGTAGACCAACTCCAGCGGGAAGAAAACCGGCTGGGCCGGTTGGAACAGGAAGCCAACCAGCGCGTCGGGCGCGCCCAGCGCGATTTAGACCGCGCCAAACAGCAGCAAACTTTCCTGGAACGACAGCGGCAGCGGCAGGCGCAGGAATTGGCGCGGCTGAAGAGCCAAATCGAAAAAGCGGAACAGGCAATTATCGGTTATGGCGAGGAGGTCGTGCGGTTGGAAACGGCCGTCGCTCACGCCCGCGCCCAACTGGAAAGCCTGCCCATCGCCGAGGCCCGGCAGCAGCGGCAAACCCTCCAGCAAAGCATCCAATCTACCCAAACCATCGTCGCCGGGCGGCAGGCCGTTGTAGACAGTCGCCGCGGCACATTAAACCAGATAGACCGGCAAATCGGCCGTCTCAAAGAACGCCAGGCCGCCCTCAAACGCCAACTGGAACAAAACGCACTGGCTGAAGGGGAAACGGCCGTTGCCACACAACAGCGGCAGCTAGAGGCCCTCGACGCCCAAATCAAACCACTACAAACCCAGATTCGGGACAGCCAAAAAACCATTGCCCAACTCGAAGAAGACGCCGCCGCCATCCAAAAACAAACCCACGAGCGCGAAACCCGCCACACCCAAACCCAAATCGCCCTCAGCCAGCGGCAAAACAAAATGGAAGCGCTGCAAGAACGCATCAAAGCCGACCTGGGCATCGTCGCCCTCAGCTACGACAAAAAACAAACCGGCCCCACCCCCCTGCCCATGGGCGACCTTGTCGAAACGCTGCCCCAGGTAGACAAACTGCCCGACGACATCGAAGACACCATCCAGCGCTATCGCGGCCAAATGCAGCGCATGGGCGCCATCAACCCCGACGCCCCCGAAGAATACGCCGAAACCCAGGAACGCTTCGATTTCATGACCCAGCAAATCGAAGACCTGAACCAGACCGAAGCGCAGCTGCGCCAGGTCATTGCCGAACTGGACGAGCTAACCTCCCGCGCCTTTGGCGAGACAGTAGAAAAGGTCAACAACGTCTTCGGCGACGTTTTCACCCAGCTATTTGGCGGCGGCTCCGCCCGATTAGTCCTCACCGACCCCGACGATTTGACCGTCAGCGGCGTAGACATCATCGCCCGGCTGCCCAACCGGCGCGAGCAGGGACTGGGACTGCTCTCCGGCGGCGAACGGTCGCTGACCGCCGCCGCCCTCATCTTCTCCCTGCTGCGCGTCTCGCCCACCCCGTTCTGCGTCATGGACGAGGTGGATGCGGCCCTGGACGAAGCCAACGTCAACCGCTTCCGCGACCTCCTGCGCGAATTGAGCCTGAAAACCCAGGTCATCGTCATCACCCACAATCGCGGCACAGTCCAGGCGGCCCACACCATCTACGGCATCAGCATGGGCGGCGACAGCGCCAGCCAATCCCTCTCCATCAAGCCGGAAGAGTACGTGAAGCAGGCGAGTTTGGTGTAAGGCGATTTTGCAAAATCGCCCTACATGTTGCCAGGTTACAAACCGTTTACATCCGCTTATTGCTCCCCTAACAAGGCTAACCTATAATTGCCGCGATAACTACGTAATTCGTAATTCGATGTAACTATACTGGTCATTCCTGCGAAGGCAGGAATCCACACGCATGGATACCCGCCTTCGCGGGTATGACAGTCGAGAGACACCTGAATAGGCGCTTGCGCGCCAATATCAACAAAAAGTTATCAATAATTGTCAATTGCTAATTGTCAATGGTCAATTGTTAATGGGTGTGTTTCATCTCAGTTGATGTATCGGGAATTGGAATTCCCGATACTGGCTCAACGTTTCGGGAATTCCAATTCCCGAAACACGCACTTTT
>JANTHP010000402.1 GCA_024762395.1 Anaerolineae bacterium
ATTGCGGAAGAAACGATTGGCCGCCATGGCCCGGCCGACACTGCTTTTGCTAGGCGTATTCTCTTCTCCCAATCGGGATTCCAGAACACCAAACAGAAGGTTTCGTCCCAGTCCAGGATATTCTTGTTGAACCTCGAAAACCTCATCGAGAAAAGGCATGGCTAATTGATTATGTGGATGATCGGGTGGTCGGGTGCGCTTGTCCTTGAGTCCTTCAAACCCCTCTTTCTCAAATTTGGCAAGCAAGGTATCAATGTGGGGACGGGAAACCTTGAGTAGATCGGAAATGCTTTTCTTCTTCCATCCTTCATGATACATACGCACTACCGTCCAGCGAGCCAGAAAGCTGTCTTCAAACTCGTGAAACGTCTCGAACTTTAACTTCAATTGAATCGGGATGGGATTTTTCTCTAAAAATCGCCTGACAGTGTGGTGCGTCGTCGAATAGCCAAACTTTCTGGCGAGGATTCGCACAATCTCGCTGTTGGTGATGGGTGGGTAAAGCTGCTTGATTTGCAGAATATAACGCGCCACCGGTTCCGGATACCCTTTTCTTTGGCGACCGGAATTTGTCGTTCGCTTATCTGCCAGACCAAACATCCCTTCAGTTACAAAGCGGCGAGCCTTCTCACTCAGGGTTGTTCGCCCCATCTCTGTTTCCTCACTCCGCTGGGCGACCGGATCGGCAAACAAAACGACAGGCCGAATAGCCTCATAATCATGCTGGATCGGGTCAGTGAAGAGCAGCCGTAGCTGACTAAAGTCATTCGGGTTCATTTTTATCTCCCTCTGCTGAATTATTTTGAGGGATCAATGATAAGGAGATGTCCGATATATGTCTAAAACAGCGTGTAAATGGCTGACACTTATCTGATTTCGGCGTCTCAAACGCCTTCTCTCAAATTTTAGGAAAAATTTGGCCGGATTTTCCCCGGTTTTCTTCGTTATGAGCCTATTTGCAATTCGTCGGCCAAAATGGAGGAAACTATGGTCGAATGACGTTGTTTTACTTCCACGCCACGTAAACATTCATGTGAACAGGGCTCACCGAGAAGCGGGGAATGCTCAAAGTGTGGAGTGTGGCCCTAATTATTTTGACCTATTCCCTCTCCCTCTTCGGCACGTTTATCACCCGAACGGGGGTTGTCGGTTCGGTGCATGCTTTTGGTACATCGGCTCTGGGACCGGTCTTTTTTGTCTTCATTAGCTTCACTTTTGTTGGTTCGCTGGCGCTGATGTTCAAGCGTTTAGACACACTGAAAACAGAGCATGAATTACAAAGTTTCATCTCGCGGGAAGCGGTTTTCTTGCTGCAAAATCTACTTTTCCTGGCGATTACCTTCGTCGTATTTTGGGGCACAGTCTTTCCCATTTTGTCAGAACTCTTTGTGGCCGAAAAAATCACAGTTGGCCCGCCCTACTTCAAAAAAGTGACCGCACCGTTGTTCTCGGTTTTGCTGCTGCTCATGGGTGTTGCGCCGCTGTTTGCCTGGCGCAAGCAAGCGGCAAAAAGACTGGGTCGGATGTTGTTGTATCCGTTTTTGCTATCGTTGGTTTGGGCTGGAGTCTGGGGTTATGCCCACCGGATGCACCCGGCCGCTTACTTTGCTTTGTGGCTGGTGGCTTTTGTGGTGTTGTCGATCCTGTTTGAGTTTTGGAAAGGGATGCGGGCGCGAATGGCGCGGGGCGAAAATCCATTAGCGACCTTGCAAAAACTCATTGCCCGTAACCACCGGCGTTATGGCGGGTACATCATCCACCTGGGCGTGGTGATGATTGGTCTGGGTTTCATCGGCGACGCTTATTTCAAGGCAGAGACGCAGGTGGCGCTGGCGCGCGGCGAGTCGCTGACGATTGGCGAGTATTCACTGCGCTTTGACAACCTGGAATCGTATCCCGGATCAGACGGCCGTGAAGTGCTAGAAGCGACAACTAGCCTGTACAAAAATGGCGAGTTTATTGACACGATGAAGCCGCGCCGCGACTTTTTCATTGTCCAACAACAGCCATCCACCATCCCGGCCGTTTATTCTACGCCGGCGGAAGATGTCTATGTTTTGTTAGTGGGTTGGGAAGAGATTGGTTTCAGTTCCTCCACCTTCAAGGTTTACATTAACCCGCTGATAAGCTGGACGTGGGCCGGCGGTTTTGTGCTGATTCTAGGGACGATTGTGGCTGCCTGGCCGCAGGCCTCCAGGCAGCGCAAACCCTCATACGCGCTGAAACCAGGTCGTTTGCAGCCGCAGCCCGGATCGGGAGATTGATAATGAATATGAAAAGAATTTCGTTGGTCATTCTGATAGTTGTGGTTGGTTTTTACGTCACGGCCGTTGCTCAAGCGCAGGAGAATGAACCTACCGATAATGAAGTGAATGAAATTGCTAAAGGGTTGTACTGCCCTGTTTGTCCCAATACACCGTTGGACGTATGCGAGACGCAGGCCTGCCAGGATTGGCGAGAAGAAATTAAGATCCAGCTTATGGCGGGTTGGACAAAGGAAGAGATTGAAGACTATTTTGTGGAGCAGTATGGCGAACGAGTGCTGGCTGAACCGGAACGAAGCGGATTTACTTCGATGGTTTGGATTTTACCAGTAGTGGCTGTTTTGCTGGGGTCAGTTGTCGTGGTCCAGGCGCTGCGAAGTTGGAAGGGTAGGGCGATTGAGGAAACGGTGACGGCCGTTACCACCCCTACCGTCAATCCCAGCACCCTAGCCGAAATTGAACAAGAACTGCGCCATTTGGAGTAAAGAGGAGAGAACCATGTCTGTTGGAGCAATTTTTATAAGTTTGGCCTTGTTAATCATCACCGTGCCCGTTGTGGCCAGCCCTGTGGTTAATAAACGCCGCGAGCGGTTTTTATTGGTTGATGAACCGGAAAAGCCGGAGATGCAGGAACAGTATCAGCAGGCGTTGCTGGCGCTGCGAGAATTGGATTTTGACCATCAAATGGAATTGGTAGGGGACGAAGATTACGCAGCACAGCGGGTTGTGTTGATGGCGCAGGCGGCGCAGGCCAAAGAACTAATCGTCACTTCCCAAGATGATGACCTGGAGGCGCGGATTGAAGCGGCCATCCTGGCCCACCGCGGCCAACAAAAAAGTGAAAAAACGGCTGGTCGGTCATGTTACCACTGCGGTGTGGAGATGAACGCGGCTGATATGTTCTGCTCCGAATGCGGCACGCCGGCGACGAGCGGCTGCCCTCATTGTAGGCAGGAAGCCCATCCAAATGACAAATTCTGCGTGTCATGCGGACAAGCCTTAGCAATGGGGGTGAGATGATGAGAATCTGGAAGATTGCGCTAATTCTGATTGTGATCGCGCTGTTGGCGGCCGTGCCAGTGATGGCGCAAACGGCCGTAACCGGCCCAATTACCGGTCAAATCGTCAATGGAACAGAGGGGGCGGAAACGCCCGGCAATTTGGAAATCATGCTCCATGTTTTGGACGCCGAATTTAATAACCAAGATATGATTCACGGCAAGACGGATGGGGACGGCCGTTTCGTATTCGACGACATTTCCTTTGAGCCAGGCTTTTTGTATTCCGTGATGGCCAGTTACCAGGACGCGACTTACTATTCGATCCCAATGGGTTTGCCTGAGGGCGAAACGGGTCTTGACCTGGAAGTGCCGGTCTTTGAGGCTACCACAGAAAAAACTGATGCGGTGCAGATGAACGGCATGCACCTATTTTTTGAGTCCGGACAAGGCGGCTTGCAAGTCAGCGAAGTTTACAGCCTGTCCAATTTGGGCGACCGTACTGTCGCCGGAGCTACCAGCCTGGATGATGGCACGCCGGCGACCATTCGTTTCAGCTTACCGCCCGACGCCGCCAGTGTCACGTTTCAGGGCAGCCAAAGCAGGTATTTCTTAACGGACGATGGCTTTGCCGACACCGCGCCTTTATTACCGGGAGGAGGAAAAGGCCAGGTCGTCGTTTCTTATAGTTTGCCCTACATAGATGCCCTGACACTCAATCGCCCGCTCCCATTCCCTGCCGAACAGGTAACTATCCTCTTGCCAACCTCATTAGGGCTATCGCTCACTGGA
>JANTHP010000403.1 GCA_024762395.1 Anaerolineae bacterium
GGTTTGCGAAAAGGCTTGATGGATGTTGTAGAATATGGGTTGGTAGATGTAAGAGATGTGGACGGCGTGTTAATTTACACCGATTATGCCTGCACTATCTGCCACACGCGCCACGCCGATCACGCTGTTTGCCATTTGTATACAGGCACGTTAGGCGAAGCGATGGTTTATGCCACCGGCAAGGATTTTCGTGATTTTGATATTGTTGAAACGCATTGCAAGGCCAAAGGAGACGGTTTTTGCCGTTTTGAAATTCGTGAGGTAAAAGGTAATTAAAGGTGTAGACTGATGGGCGTACAGGCGTTAGCAGTTAGCAGTTGGCCTAAAGCCAAAGAAGGATTGATTGTTACCGGCGTTGTGGGACTTTTTCTAGGGATGGTTGGCGGCGGCGTAGGGCGGTATGGAGAGGCGGTTGTGAGTACGGCCGTACTCGCCGCGCTATTTGGCGCATATAACCTGGCCCTTAAACAAAACAGCGGCATTCTGAGTGGATTGATTGCCGGAGGACTCGTTGGCATATTCGTCAGCCTGGCCGGGCTGCCCGTCAGTCGTAACATCAGCGGCATTTTGGATGGCGCATTATTTGGCATATTAAGCGGCGTCATTGCCGGCGGCGTTATCGGCGTCATCACCCATGCCCGGCCCCATGAAAACGATTCCTGGCCGACCAAGATTTTCCTGGTTGTCGGCTCCATTGGCTTGGGGGCGCTGTTGGGAGGCGGCGTTGGCTTCATCGCCGGGAGTATTTTGGGATTGATTAGCGCCAGTTGGTATGGCGGGGCCATCGGAGCCGCTTTGGCCGGCGGCATTGTCGGCGCTTATCTGGGGTCTTACTATCACAGAGTTAAATGGATTGCGCTGACATCTGCCGTTGTCGCTCTGGTCGCCGCAGGGGCCAGCCTGATCGGCGGCGCTTTGGCCGGATTGGTGTTGGGTATTATCAGCGGATCGTTTGCGCCGATGTTGTTTGTTGCTTTGATTGGCGCGTATGGCGGGTTGTTTAGTCGCGGCCTGACAGCGATGGTGATTGAGGCATTGGAGGCTCCCAGTGAAATGTTGGCGCAAGGGGCGGTTCCCTTTCTGGTTCCGGCGATGATGGTGGGGATGATGGTGGGCACGGCCGTTTCCGGCGTAGGCGGTCTCATCGTTTTACCGGCTAGTTTAGCCATCGTCGGTCTCATCATGGGCGTTTTCGGCGAGATAGAGGGCAAACCGGATAACCAGGTAACTGTCAGAACCATCGTGGAGATGACCATGATGGGCGCAGAAGAGTGGCCGGTGCGTCGGGCCGTTCGTCACATCACCGCTGAGCATCGCAACCGCAACCAGGCCATTTTCGGGGCCAGCGCCGGCATGTTAACGGGTATTTTGGGCAGCGCAGTTGGCATTTTGATCGGACAGCTCATCAACCAACTTATGGCTGCATGGCTGCCAACGATTTCTTAGTAATTGTCTAAGATTTATTTCCTGAGACTGGAGACTGGAGATTAGCGACTACCGGTCTCCAGTTCACTAGTCTCCAATCTCAAAAAAGGGAACTTATTTATAGACGCTTACTTAGTAGTACCAACGGAGGCTGATATGGCGCGGTACAAGATAGAGCAGGAAGCATTGACGGCCGTTTTAGAAAACTTGTCCGGCTGGTCAATTCAGGATGGAAAACTGCACAAAACTTTTACATTCGGTTCTTTTGCTCAGGCGATGGGCTGGATGATGAGCGTCGCTATCCATGCCGACAAAATGGATCATCATCCCGAATGGTTTAATGTGTACAACCGCGTGCGCGTAGATTTAACGACGCATGATTTGGGTAATGCCATTAGTAATTGGGATATTGAACTGGCGGCAAAAATGGATGAGTTAGCTGGATAAAGAAAGCGTGGAATGGTTGTTAAAAACAATACAAAAAAGCGCTCAAATCGAGCGCTTTTTTCAGTAGCGGGGACAGGATTCGAACCTGCGACCTCCGGGTTATGAGCCCGACGAGCTGCCTCTGCTCTACCCCGCATCAACGGCACGGATTATAACAACATGTTATTTATTGTCAAGCGGCGTTAAGCTCCATAGCTCCGTGACCCGGCATAAAATTACCTTGACACAAGCTAACTTGTTTGTTATGTTCTCGATTAACAATTGAATAGTAGAACCTATTGCAGGTGTCCTTTGCCCCGGATGGCAAGGACGTAAAGGCGAAATTGGTGAAAGACCGATACTGTCCCGCAACTGTAAGTTAGTTAATTGGTTAATTAGTCGGGTAGTCAGATAGTCAAGACTAGACGGCTACCAGACTCCCAGACTACCAGACTACAAGACTAAACGACTAACAAGTCAGGCCGACCGCCTGTGATAAGTTTCTACCCTCGTGGTGAAGGGTTGGGAACTATGCTGTTTCAAAAGCATGGCTTAGAAAACACGTTTAACGATTTCTCAACCCGATGTCGGGTATGTTTCAAAAAATTTTTGAGATGTGCCTGCGTCGGGCTTTGTTTTTTCGTTATCAGTTCCTCCCTTCTACGAATCATTTACCATATTAATGACTTGAAGGAGTCAGGAGGAAACATGAAACGCACAACAGTTATTGCATTATTAGGATTGGTTTTGGCGCTGATGCTGGGGCTGGGAACGGCCGTTGCCGCCCCCGCATCCCAACCCATCTTCCCCGATCCACAGGAAGCCATCACCCAGGCCGTTAACTGGCTCATCGCTGCCCATCAAAACGATGACGGCGGCTACAGCAGCTACAGCGGCGGCGCCAATCTGGCCCCATCCGATATTGGCGGCACGATGGACGCTCTGCTTGCCCTCGGCAGCGCCGACGCTGTACCCCCAGAAACGCTTGATTACCTACAAAATAACGTCGAAGCGATGCTGGCATATGCCGCCACTGACGGCGCATCGGCGGGAAAGCTGGTTTGGGCGTTAACCGCTGCCGGACAAGACCCCTACAATTTTGCCGGTGAAGATTTTGTGGCCGTCTTGAAGAATCATTTGCAAGCAGATGGTTCCTACAATATCGCTCATCCCTTCGGCCAGTCGCTGGCTTTGTTGGGGTTGGCTGCCGCCGGCGAACCCGTTCCTCCGGAGGCGTTGGCCTGGTTGGTGAATTTGCAATCATCCGAAGAGGGGTTGGATGGCTCCTGGGATGATGGGTTTGGCACATTGGGGAATCCTGATGCAACGGCCGTTGCCCTCATGGCCCTGATCAAATCCGGCACAGCCGACTACGACGATAACATCGCCCGCGCCTCCGAATTTCTGGCAAACGCCCGATTGGAAACAGGCGGCTGGGAATATGGCCCTGGATTAGGCCAAAATGGCAACAGCACCGCGATGGTTGTCCAGGCTATTGGCGCGATGGGCATTGAATTCCAAACCCTCGATGCAGACGGCAGCGATGTAACGCCGTTGGACGCGCTCTTATCCTACCAAAGCGAAACAGGCGCCTTCCAGGCCGATTTTGGCAGCGGCCCGTTCGACGATTTCTTCACGACGGTGCAAGCCATCCCGGCGTTGGTATCGGTTAGCGCGCCTGTCCCCGTTTTGATTTCGCAACCGGTCGAGGAACCTACTGTTGAGCCAACGGCCGTACCAACGGAAGAACCGACCGCCGCACCAACGGAAGAGCCAACGGCCGTACCGACCATCGAACCAACGGCCGTTCCCGAACCCACCATTGCCCCGGTTGAAGCCGAACCGACCCAGCCAGCCCCCGAACCCATCCCAGAACCAGTTGAGACCGGGACGCCGGCTGGCAGCGCAGCCCCCATCACCCTGGTTGTGCTGGCGCTGGCGTTAGCAGGCGGCGCTTACTGGTACTTGAAAAAATAGGACATGGAGGCTGGAGATTGGCGGCAAACGCGCTTCTAGTATCAGTGTTCAGTAATCTGTAAACAGTTATCAGTACGGTCTACCTCTGGAAAGTACCTACTGAAAACTGTTTACTGACTTCTGTTTACTGGTACTAGTTATCTTGGTTAAATAAATCCTATGTAAACCTGCTGCCATAAACCGGAGTTGGCAATTCTAGGTTGGATCACCGGTTGGAGCT
>JANTHP010000404.1 GCA_024762395.1 Anaerolineae bacterium
TGATTTGCCCGGTAATTGTTATGCGTCGTTCGGTCAGGGCAAGCGTGGTAGGAAAAACGGAGGCAAAGGAGAATCCTAAACTAATTGTGCCCAGCCAAAGCACGCTGATTGACCTGTTCCAAGTGAGTATTACGCCAACGCTGACCAACGCGCCGAGTAAATCTGCCAGTAAAATAGTGCGTGGGCGCAGGCGGGCGGCGAGGGGAATGGCGAGCAGTCGTCCCGCTGTTAATGCGCCCCAAAAGGCGGCGGTAAGGTAGGCGGCGTCGGCTTTATCGGCCAGTTCTAATGCGGCGGCGTAGGTGAATACCCAGCCGCTGTACCCTACTTCCAGCCCGACGTAAATGAAGAAGAAGGCCATGATGAGGCCGATGAGGAGGCGGTTGGCTTGGTTGGTGGACGGCCTGGTCTGGTGGGAAACGGCCGTTCCTCCCGGCAGCCCGCCAAATAAAACCGATATTGGCAAAATAATCAGCGCCAACAGCCAGTACGCCCAGCCAACGCCGTCGCTGTGAATTAGCGCCTGGGCCACAATGATGGGGGATAGGAACGCGCCCAGCCCGAAGAAGAAGTGCAGGCCGTTCATGTAGGGGCCAACTTTTTCGCCGTGCAGCCAGACGAGCAGGGTGTTACCGCCCACGTCTACCATGTTTTCAGCGAATCCGAGGAGGAAGAGAACGGCCGTCATCAGCCACAGCCAATGAATGACCGGAATCAAAGCCAGCATAAACGCCATCGCAACGACAGCGGCAGCCATCAGCCGATGCCCTGGCAGTTTATCAAACAGCCGCGCGCCCAACAGCGACCCGCCCATAAATCCCAATGAGCGGGCGGTGAACAAGAAGCCGATTTCGCTGAGGGCCGCGCCGGTATTGGCGGCCAGATCAGGCAGTGTGGGGCCAAGTACGGCGCTGGCTAATCCGATGGCAGTAAAGGCGGTGAAGTAGACGACCGTTGGTCGTTTAGCCGTTGGTCGTTTAGCTGTCTTTGACTGACTTGTTTGTTTCATGGAGCAATATCTCCCTTTGCGGCGTATTTTTGGATGCGCAGATATTCACCGTAAACGCGCCCTCTGGAAATGGGATGGTCGTACCAATTTTGTCTGGCAACGGCGACGCCGTCATACATGGCGTCGTAGGTAAGCGCGTGAAGCTGCGTTTTTGGGAAAAATTTTCGCAGCGTTCGCCAGCAGCGTCCGCTGTGATGCGCTTTGGCCAGGAAGGTAATGGTGGTCAACGACGCCAGCTCGGGCCATTTGTCCAGGCTGAAGCGGACGTCTTCGTAGGTATTTGTGGATTGGTCTTGCATTAAAATGGCGCTGGCGGAGATGCCGTGTATCAACAATTGGTCGCGCATGATGTGGGCTAACGGCCGTCCCGTTTCCCCATAGGCGATGCCCGTCTTTCCGGTTACGAGGATTTGCGGAAAGAATCGTTCATGAAAATAGGCGGCAACTGTTTGCCACATTGTTTTGGGCGTGATGGATGTGCCAAAAATAAACAGCAGGTCGGCGGGCTGGATTTGAGCGGGGATGAAGACGGTTTGGGTGATGGCGCTGATTTGGGACGGGGATAGGGGTGGAACGGCCGTTTCCCTGGGGATGGGTAAATCGTTCATTGAATAATCGTTGTCATAAGGCTGGCCCAAGCAAAATTGGCGCGATGAATGAGGCGGATGAGACATTTTCTGTCGAGAAAATGAGACTCAGTCATGATGAGTCGGGCCAGATGCCGGTTGAGCCGCTGCCCCCGTCCAGATGTGATGGTGAGGATACGGCCGTTTCTTCTCCTCTCTGCCACCCGCCCCAACAAACAATCGGGCGGCCAAAGTGGGTCAAACACAATCATCCGGTCGCCGCGTGTGCGGAAACGGCCGTCTTCCCATCCCCAAAAACGGTGCGTCAGCAAATCTCCCTCCGCTGCCAATGTTACAATATCACCCGCCTCCAACTGTAACGCCTCAACCGCCTCCAACCCAATCTGATCGCCCGCTTTTAACAGCGGCGCCATACTGCCGCTGCCAATCGTCAAAAACGGCATGTTTCCCTGCGCCAAACTCTCGCGCAGCATCTCAGTGATGATTGGTTTGTTTGTATTTTTCATACAAATTACGTAATGCATAATGCGTAATGCGTGCCGGCTTACGCATCACGTATTACATTTTACTCTTTACGTTTCACCCATTTCGTTTTACAATGCAGTTACTTACCATAAAGGAGCGACACCATGAACGTTCGTTGCACATATTGTCGGAACTCGTTTAATCTAAGCCGCGATTTCATAGTTTCGGCCGTAGCCGAAGCCGAAGAGAAGCGGCAAAAACATGTCAATGTGGAGTGTATCAAATGCCGGAAGATCATCAAAGTGCCGGTAAAGCAGATGAAGCGATTTCTGCCGCGTCAAACAACGGCTGAAGAATAGGTGGAAAACAAGCGTAACGCAGGTGGATACAGAAAAAGTCCGGCAGAGAGCCGGACTTTTTGTATGGATGACTAGAGATTCGAGATTGAGTCAGTGAATTTTCAATCTTGCCTCACTTCACATACAAATTATGTTTATTGATGTAATCAAGCACAGGCGTAGTGACTAAATAACGCACGGAATGTCCTTCCCGCCGCCAACCGCGAATACCAGTGGAGGAGATGGACATGATGGGGCCTTTGATAAGGTCAACGGCCGTTTCAATTTCCGCAATTTTCCCCTTCAGCATCGGCCAATTAATCCGCACTCCCGGCCGAGGGTAAGCCCCTAACCGGCACAGCTTGATAATCTCATGCGGCTTCTCCCATGTGGGAAAATCATGCAGCGAATCCGCCCCAATGAGGAACCAAAACTGCGAATCAGGATACTTTTGATGAAGAAGCGGCAGCAGCGTATGCGTCCTGTGGGGAAGCGGGCGGTCAATATCCGTCGTGTCCAGCAGAAAATTCGGGTTCGCATTTGTTGCCAGCCGGGTCATAATCACCCGGTGCGCAACCGGCGTCACCTGCCTGTTCTGTTTATGCGGCGGGTCGCCCACCGGCAAAAACAAAACGATGTCCAGTCCCAACTGCTCCCGCGCCGTTTCCGCCACCCACAGATGACCAAAATGCGGCGGGTCAAACGTGCCGCCCAACAGGCCTATTCTTCGCCCCACTCCAACTCCTCATCGCCAATATAAACCATGTCGCCCGGTTTTACGCCCGCCTCGGTCAATGCCTGTGTAATGCCCATACCTTCCAAAATTTTCTGGAAGCGCACCAACGTGGCGTCAAACTCAAAATAAGTCATCGCCGCAATCCGCTCGATCTGCTTGCCGCTGACCCGCCAGCCAAACCCTTCCCGCTCAATCTCGAACGCCGCTTCGTCCACTTCGGGGCGAAGCACAACCGCATCCTCAAAAGCGATTTCCGGTTCCGGCGCTTCGTCCAGCATTTGCTTCACCTGGTACAACATCTCACGCACGCCTTGCCCCGTCGCTGCCGAAATGGAACAGAACGGATAACCGGCCTTTTTAATTTCTTCCTCGATGATCGGTTCCCAGGCGACCGCGTCAGGCAAATCTATTTTGTTGAGGACGACGAGCTGCGGCCGTTTGTCCAGGCCCGTCTTCAGGCCGATGTCATACAACGCTAATTCTTGATTAATCATCGCCCAATCTTCCAACGGGTCGGATGCCGCACCGTCAATTAAATGAATGAGAACCCGCGTCCGTTCCACATGGCGCAAGAAGTCGTGGCCCAGCCCCACGCCGCCGGCCGCCCCCTCAATCAGTCCGGGAATGTCGGCCAGCGTCATTGTCTCGTAATCATCCAGCGTGACGACGCCCAGGCTGGGCTGCAAGGTGGTGAACGGGTAGTTGGCGATTTTGGGCCTGGCTGCGCTCACGACAGAGAGCAGTGTGGATTTACCTGCATTGGGCACGCCCACAATTCCCACATCGGCAATGAGCTTTAGCTCCAATTCCAGCCACATTTCCCGGCCCGGTTCGCCCCGTTCGGCAATGCGAGGCGCTTGATTGACGCTGCTGGCAAAGCGGGCGTTGCCTCGTCCTCCTTTGCCTCC
>JANTHP010000405.1 GCA_024762395.1 Anaerolineae bacterium
CGCCGCGTCGTGGATTACGTCCATGAACAGACAGCAAATTAGACAGGAACTCTGACTTGAATACCTTCAATACGAGAAAAATGACGTTTGTTAAACGTGTAGATGATAGAAATATCATGCTCTTTCATCCAACAAGCTATGTAAGCGTCAACATAATCAATATTTTTCTCCACTGAAAGATTAAGCGCCTCTGCATGAGAGCGCAAATCGGCAGGCAAAACTTTTAAGCCTACCGTATTTAGAGACATTAACATGTGCTGGCGTGTACGCGCCGCATCCAAACCGTAAGTTGACCTTAAAACCCAAATAATTTCAGCAATAATCAGATCGTTGATCACTAACGTCAAGCCGCCATTGACAGCTTCACGAAAGACAGACAAAGAAGCTTGGGCTTGTTCAAGATTATCATTTGTGAAAATCCGTATGAACAGGTTGGTGTCTACACAGGCAATTTCATTCATCGGTATCAAAATCTTGCATTACATTTCGAGCGACATATTGTCTTGCCGTTTCACGAATCTGTTCAAAATCTTGTGGGCCATCAACGGGAATGCTACCCAAAAGGTCAAAAATATCGCCTTGTACTGGTTGTAGCATCAAATTTCCATTGATCTGCGTAATAGCGAGACTGTCTCCAGGCTCAATGTTGAGTGTTTTTCGTAACGATTTGGGAATTGTAATTTGACCTCTAGGACCAACTTTCAGCAGCATGATTCACCTCTGTATGCGTAAGCGTAATTAGTAAGTAATTTATTTTTTAGCTCACAAATCCAGTTTATACCAAAATAAATGGAATATCAACACCATTAAAAAAACGGATAAAACCATGAATAACCAAAACTCAATCAATTTATTCAAAGAAGCAAAAGAATTGCTGCCCGGCGGCGTGGATTCGCCGGTACGGGCGTTCCGGGCGGTGGGCGGACAGCCGCTGTTTATTGCAAAAGGGGAGGGCGCGTACCTGACCGATGTGGACGGCAACCGGTTCATTGATTACGTCCTCTCCTGGGGGCCGCTGATTTTGGGACATGCTCATCCGCAGGTGGTTGGCGCGTTGCAGGCGGCGGCGGCTGATGGAACCAGCTACGGCGCGCCCAGCCCGCTGGAAAACGAATTGGCGCGGCAGGTGATGGCCCTCATGCCCAACATCGAAATGGTGCGCTTCGTCAACTCCGGCACGGAAGCGACGATGAGCGCCCTGCGCCTGGCCCGCGCCTTCACCGGACGCAGCAAAATCGTCAAATTCCAGGGCAATTATCACGGCCACGCCGACATGCTGCTGGTGCAGGCCGGTTCCGGCGTCGCCACGCTGGGCCTGCCCGATTCCCCCGGCGTGCCCGCCGCCACCGTCGCCGATACGCTGACGGCGCCGTTCAACGACATCGAGGCGGTGCGGCAGTTGTTCGACCAGTTCCCCGGCCAGATTGCGGCCGTGATTGTGGAGCCGGTGGCGGGCAACATGGGCATGATTCCGCCGGTTGAGGGCTTTTTGGCAGGGCTGCGGGATGTTACCGCCAGCGATGGCGCGCTGCTCATTTTTGACGAAGTGATGACCGGCTTCCGCGTCCACCCCGGTGGGGCGCAGACGCTGTTTGACATCAAGCCGGATTTGACGGCGTTGGGCAAGGTGATTGGCGGGGGGCTGCCGGTGGGCGCGTATGGCGGCCGCCGCGACATCATGGAGATGGTGGCGCCGGTTGGCCCGATGTATCAGGCGGGCACGCTGTCGGGCAATCCGTTGGCGATGACGGCCGGCATTGAAACGTTGAAAATCCTGCGCCAACCGGGTGTTTGGGATGGGCTGGAGGCGATGGGGGCGAAGTTGGTAAATGGCCTGCGCAGCGCCGCTGCCAATGCCAACATCCCCGCCAGCGTCAACCGGCTGGGAACGATGTTCGGCCTGTTCTTCAATGAGGAACCCGTCACTAATTGGGACAGCGCCGCCCGCTGCGACACTGAACGTTTTGGCCGTTACTTCCAGGCGATGCTGGAACAAGGCGTTTATATCGCGCCGTCCCAGTTTGAATCCGGTTTCATCTCCACGGCGCATGGCGAGGCGGAAATTGAGGCGACGGTAACGGCCGTCGAACAGGCGCTGGCGGTTTTGTGATGTCAGCAATTCCAATTTTGGCGTAGGGGCGGGATGGCGAGGGTTCATTTTGGCCAAACAAACGATCTTGTCTCCGCGCCATCTCGCCCCGTATACGGCCAAAACCGGGGCGAGATGGGCGGGAGACAAGGCCGTTTGGTAGAGACAAGATGTTTTCCCGCCCATCCTGCCCCTACAACCGATCCTAGAATTGGAATTGCTGGTTTGACAGTTGCCTTCTTGCCCGTTAGAATGCCGCTGGATATGGTAACTTTGCTTACTTTTAGGTAGATTTGAGGCAGGAAATCGCATGTCGGATTATCTTTTGGAAACGGAACAATGGTTGACTCTTTCGCAGGCGGCCAAAATGTTGAATGTGCATCCCACCACACTGCGCCGCTGGGCTGACAATGGAGAAATCCCTTTTATGTTGACGCCGGGCGGCCATCGCCGTTTTTCCTCGTCCGACATGCAGCGGTTCGCCACCGACCGGCGGCGGTTGAGCCGCGGCCCTGATGTGGGCGAAATCTGGGCGGAACGGGCGCTGGTGCAAACGCGGCAGGGCATTGCCACCCGGCAAGACCGGCCCTGGATAGCGCGGCAGGACGACGACAGCCGGGAAAAACATCGTGTGTTGGGGCGGCAGTTGATGGGGCTGACGCTGCAATATGTTTCCGATCCCAATGGGAATGGGAATATCTTGGAGCAGGCGCACGCGATTGGTTTGGAATACGGCCGTTTAGCCCTTGAAGAAAAACTGCCCCTCACCGACGCCCTCCAGGCCGCCATGTTTTTCCGCGATATGCTGGTCGAAGTAGCCTTGCAGCTCCCCGAAGAAACCCGCATCCAGCCGCAGGCCAATGTGCGCCTCATGCGCCGGATCAACAAGCTGCTCAACACCGTCAACCTGGCCATTGCTGAGATGTATGAATAAGGAGACTGGAGACTGCAATCTCTAGTGGCTCTTTGGGAATTCGCGGGGTTTTAGGTTGCGAGTGGCGAGTAGCGAGTGGCTTGTCCAGAGGTATTACTCGTTACTCGCCACCCGCCACTCATGTCAACCCCATAAAATCCTAAAGACCCTCTCTAGTCGCCAATCTCTAGTCCCCACTCCCCAACCCCCATTTCATCCCAAACGAATAATGTCACATAGCGGTCATGCTTTTTTGCATGACGGATGTCACGCATTTGATGCCGGGCATTGACGCCGCCCGCGATGACCATTAGAATCGGTTAAGTAAGTGCAGATTTGCATAATTTTGCATAAATTTATGCAGAAATTTACGATAAAATCTCACGACTGACCGGCTGAAAAGCTAAAAGCTAAATGCTAAAAGCTAAATGCTAAAAGCTAAAGAACAGGGAAGATAATGATCAATCAAAACAATCAAAATATCGTCATCATTGGCGGGGGGATTTCGGGGCTGGCAACGGCTTATTTTTTGGAACAACAAGCGGAAAATGCGACCTGTACCGTTATCGAGGCGGCGCCGAGGTTGGGCGGCAAAATCGCTACTGACCGCAGCGGCGATTTTATCATTGAAGGCGGGCCGGAATCGTTTGTGACGCGCAAGCGGGAGGCGTGGGAATTGTGCCAGGCGCTGGGCCTGGGCGACCGGCTGGTGGGGACGACGGAACGGGGCAAAAATTATGTGCTGCGTAACGGCCGTCCCGCTGTCGTGCCTATGGGTTTGGGCGACGCCGTGCGCACGCCGCTGCTGTCGTTCAAAGGCAAGCTGCGCGTTCTGGCTGAACCGTTTGTCTCGCCGCGCGCTGAATCATCAGACGAGCCGCTGGCCGACTTTTTGAGCCGCCGCGTGGGCGCGGAACTGGTGGAAAATGTGGTCGCCCCGGCGATTGGCAGCGTTTATCTGTCTGATGTGCGCCAATTTAGCACACAGGTGGTGTTCGGCCAATTTGCCGACATGGAACGGGA
>JANTHP010000406.1 GCA_024762395.1 Anaerolineae bacterium
GGAACGGCCGTCCTCCTCCCCCTCCTCTTCCTGGCTATCTTCTTCTTTTACCCCCTGGCACACATTTTCGGCTTAAGCTTAACGGGAGCCGGTACTTCGGCTCCGCTCAGCACAGGCTTTCTCCAACTCATTACCCGCGCTACATACCTCAAGGTCATCTGGTTTACCGTCTGGCAGGCGGCGCTGTCCACCTTTTTGACGCTGCTCATCGGCCTGCCCGCCGCCTACCTGTTTGCCCGCTACGATTTTCGCGGCAAAGCGCTGCTGCGCTCGCTCACCACCATCCCGTTTGTGATGCCTACGGTGGTTGTGGCGGCGGCTTTTCGCGCTCTGTTGGGGGCGAATGGGCCGGTTAATCAGGCGCTGCGGAATTGTCAATTGTTAATTGTCAATTGTCAATTGTCAATTGATGTTGAGCAGACGTTGACGATTATTTTGTTGGCGCATGTTTTTTATAATGTGACGATTGTGATTCGGTTGGTGGGGGGCTTTTGGGCGAATTTGGACCAGCGGCAGGTGGAGGCGGCGCGGGTGTTGGGGGCGTCGCCGTGGCGCGCGTTTTGGGAGGTGACGGCGCCGTTGTTACGGCCGTCTCTCATCTCCGCCGCCATCCTCATCTACCTGTTCACTTTCACCAGCTTCGGCGTTATCTTGCTGTTGGGCGGGCCGGGCTTTAGCACCATCGAAACCGAAATTTACCGCCAATACGTTACCTTTCTCAAGCCGGATGTGGCGGCGGCGTTATCGCTGCTGCAAATCCTGTTCACCCTGGTTTTGATGTCGGTTTATGCGCGCTGGCAAAGGAAAACGGCCGTTTCCCTCGATTTCCGCCCCCAACAAGCCAATTTACGCCGCCCGACAACCCCGGCCCAAAAACTATTCGCCAACGCCGTCGTCGCCGGGCTGTTTCTGTTCTTGATTGGGCCGCTGCTGGCCTTGATTTGGCGTTCCTTTTTGGATCGGGACGGCCAGTTTACGCTCGCTTACTACCAGGCCCTGCCGACATTGAAACGCGGCAGCGTGATTTTTGTACCGCCGTTAACGGCCGTGCGCAATTCTACCGGCTATGCTCTTTTAACCGTCCTGCTGGCGGGCTTTTTGGGACTGTTAACCGCCGCCATGTTAGCCCGTCCCAGCCGCTGGCGGGCCTGGCTGGATCCCATCTTCATGCTGCCGCTGGGCGCATCGGCCGTGACGCTCGGTTTTGGCTACGTCGTTACCTTTGATAAACTGCGCACCTCGCCGCTGCTCATTCTCATCGCCCACACCCTCGTCGCTTTCCCCTTCGTCGTCCGCAGCCTGCTGCCGGTGATGCAGGGCATCAAGCCCAGCCTGCGCGAGGCGGCGGCGGTGTTGGGCGCATCCCCCGCCCGCGTCTGGCGCGAGGTGGATTTGCCGATTGTGGGGCGGGCGTTGTTGGTAGCGGCCGTTTTCGCCTTCACCGTCAGCATGGGTGAATTCGGGGCCACCAGCTTCATCGTCCGCCCCAACAGCGGCTATTTGACCTTGCCCATCGCCATCCAGCGCTATTTGGGCCAGCCCGGCGCGCTCAATTTCGGGCAAGCCCTGGCGATGAGCAGTATACTTATGCTGGTTAGCGCGATTGGTTTTGTCGCCATCGAACGGTTTCGCTACGCTGACATTGGCGAGTTTTGAGATTTGAGATTGGAGACTGGAGATTGGGGATTGGCGCATAGTCTCTAATCTCTAATCTCTAATCTCTAGTCTCCATTTACCGGAGGAAAAATGATACCGCAACAGATGAAAACCTTTTTGCATGAACGATTGCCGGAACGGACTTTTCAGAACCGGCTTATTGAGGACGACGGCCGTCGCTACCTGGAATTTGGAGCGACGGACGTTGACCAGTTGGCCCGATTGGGCATTGTGGTAGACAGTCTGGGGCCGCGTATGGTCGCTTGTATGTGGGATGAAGAGTCGGAATTGGCGATTGGCGGCTATCTGGTCGTGGACAATTTGGCGATGGGAAAGCCTTCGATGGGCGGGATTCGGATGCTGCCCCATGTGACCCCGTCTGCCATTCACAACCTGGCGCGGGGGATGACGCTGAAAAATGCAGCGGCGCAACTGCCTTACGGCGGCGGCAAATCGGGGATTGTGGCTGATAACAATGCGTTGACCGATGAGGAGCATACGGCCGTCGTCCAGGGTTTCGCTCGTCTCATCAATCGTTACAGCGATATTTACCTGCCCGGCCCCGATGTGGGAACCAATGACGCCGATATGAAAACGGTCGCCATTGAAAATGGGCTAGACAGCGCCCTTTCTAAGCCGGTGGATATGGGCGGCAACCGGATTGATGAACTGGGCGCGGCCGGCGGCGGTACGATTATCGCTCTGGACGAACTGCTCAAGGAGATGCCTCGTTTGCGCGCGCTGCCCCAATTTGCTAATTTGGAAATTCCGACGGTTGAAGCGTTGACGGTGTTGATTCAAGGGTTTGGCGCGGTGGGGGCGCATGGGGCGCGTGTGCTGCAGGAAATGCTGCCCGGCTCCCGCCTCGTCGGCGTCAGCGATATTCTTGGCTATTTGTACGATGAGGCGGGGCTGCCGACGGCCGAATTGTTCCGACGTTGGCAGGATGACGGGGTGGCGACACGGCCGTTCTACGCCCAACATCTGGCTGATAAACGAGGGCCGAACGGCGCCAAATACGCCAGCGATCCCAATGACCTGCTGCGCGAATCCGCTTTCTGTTTCATCCCCGCTGCGCCCATGCCCAATTATCTGGATACCGACCCGGCGACTCGCCCCTCCATGACGGTTGACCGGATGGGGAATTGGGCCGTTATCGTTGAGGGAGCCAACACTTACTCGCCCGATCCGGTGCGAAAAGCGGCGCGGGCGCGGATGGAACGGGCTGTTTACCGAGAAAAGGGGACGCTCATCGCCGCCGATTATCTGGTCAACTCCGGCGGCGTCATTTATGCGGCGCAAGAACATCTCATCAAAACGCCGTCCCATCTACGCATTCCGGCTGAGATGTTGGGCAGCCGAGAGGCGGTAAATAAATGGCTGGCCGACCATGCGGACGAATTGGCTGAATTGGCGGGAAAACGATTGGAAACGGCCGTTGCCTACCGCGACGAAGTCATTCGCCGCAACATGCGCGAATTGGTGGATTTGTTGACAACCGACGCCGACATGCTCCCCTGCGAAGCGGCCGAGCAAATCAGCATTCGCCGCATCGCCGCCCGCGAGAGCGACCGCACCGTTGCCGACATCATGGACCCCATCCCCACCATCGCCGCCGGCAAAACCATCCAGGAAGCGGCCGCCCAACTACTGTCTGCCAACAGTTCCATCTTGGCGGTTGTGCAGGATGGCAGTCTGGCCGGCGTCGTAACTGAGTGGGACATTACCCAGGCGACGGCAAAGGATGCGCCCAACGACGCGCCATTGACCCAGATCATGACCCGTGACGTTGTGGTTGCTTCCCCGGACGATGGTTTCCTGGCGGTTATTCGGAAGCTGGAGCATCATGGCATTTCGGCGATGCCGGTTGTGGAAAATGGGACGGTGTTGGGCAAAATCAGCGCCAGTTTATTGGCTAAACGGTCGTTGTTCCGGCTCCTCCAATCGGAACAGGGGCGATAGAGGGTTGGTGACAGTCACTTTTTCCAGTGGTGTTAGCCAAAGCCACGATGTTTAATAAGTGACTGTCACCTCTGGTAGCTGTATGATTACTCGCGTTTTACATGCAGTCCGCCGCTGAATATGTGGACAAGTATTCAGGTTACAGAACCAAACGGCCGTTTCCTACAAATTCTCCCCCTTCTCCCCTATAATTCAACTTACCGGGAACCAAATACATCCCGTCACCGTCTTTATGTGTGAAACGACGTGATGCGTAATCCGTGATGCGTAACAACAAGCGCATTACGGATTATGCATCACGCATCACGCAAAAAGGAGCGTATAAACCATGAACTCTAAATGGAAACAAATACTTTCCCGCCCGCGCA
>JANTHP010000407.1 GCA_024762395.1 Anaerolineae bacterium
CGGGAATTGGAATTCCCGAAACGTTGAGCCAAGTATCGGGAATTCCAATTCCCGATACATCAACTGAGATGAAACACACCCTTTGGTAAATCGTTCTGGGTCTTCAGGATTTCGCGGGGTTTTGCAAAAAAACTGCGTAAAACGTGATGCGTGAAACGTGAAGGTTCTCTGGTGTGGTGTCTTCTGTATGTTTTTGCCTCGCAAGGTATGTGTTTCTTTGAGGAATTGTGTGGCGACAATTGTCATGTGGCGAGTAGCGGGTGGCGAGTCTGCGAGTTCGCGTAGAGCGCGGATAGCCTGGTTTCTACCCGCTTACCCGCCACTCGCTACCCGCATACTTGCTTACAATGCGTTTTGACCACACAAAAGCTCAAAGAGCCGGTAGTGTAAGCATTGCTGTAAGAATCTGGTACTAAACTCCTATCGAGAGAAGTAGGGAAGGTTATTCTTGCTTTTTTCTAGTGCATGTAAGCATTTTTGGAGTAACCATGATTCAGGCGCCCACTGCAGCAAAAATTGTTATTGAACGTTCCAAAACCGGGGAGATGGTACCGATGAATTACACGCTGGTTCAACGGACTCAATCCCGGCCTTTAAGCAAAGCAATAAAAGCTTTTGTGGATTATGCGCTGGTTATCCCTGGGCTGCTGCTTATTGCGCCGCTGCTGTTTCTCATTGCCGTTTTGGTTAAGCTGGATTCTCCCGGCCCCATTATTTATCGGCGCAAGGTTTTGGGGTTGAACGGCCGTGTCTTCCACGCCTACAAATTCCGCACCATGTACGTGAACGGGAATGAAATCCTGGCAAAATATCCCGGATTGCGGGTTGAATTAGATAAAAATTATAAATTAAAAGATGATCCGCGCGTTACGCGCGTGGGGCGGTTCTTACGAAAATTCAGCCTGGATGAGCTGCCGCAGTTATTTAACATCTTGCAGCAAGATATGTCCCTGGTTGGCCCGCGCATCATCACCCCGGACGAACTCAAGAAATACGGTCAATGGGGCGAGACGTTTATGAGCGTGATGCCTGGATTAACCGGATTGTGGCAGGTAAGCGGCCGTTCAGACACAACTTATGAAGAGCGCGTTCGTCTGGACATGGAATATATTCACAATTGGTCCATCAGCCTGGATGTCCGCATCATCTTCCAAACCATTCCGGCGGTTCTCAAAGGAGACGGCGCCTACTAAGTGAACGTCTATAAATTACTTCCCTTTTTTGAGATTGGAGACTAGTGAACTGGAGACTGGTAGTCGTGAATCTCCAGTCTCCAGTCTCAGGAAGTAAATCTTAGACAATTACTAATTTGGACAGCAACCAGAAGCCCCTGTGTTAGTTTCACAGGGGCTTTTTTCTTTTGGCGCATCCGTGAAATATGCTACACTGACTGCATGTTTGAACTTATCTTTTTTGGCACATCCTCCTCTGCCCCATCTGCTCATCGGGGCTTATCCTCCCACATGATTCTACACCGCCAGTACCGTTTTTTGCTTGACTGCGGCGAGGGAACGCAGCGGCAAATTCTACGCAGCGGCCTGGGGTTTAAGCGGTTGAACAAAGTTTTGCTGACGCATGGGCATTTAGACCACATCCTGGGACTTGGCGGCCTGGTTTCGACATTGAGCCGTTGGGAAAGCCTGGAGCAGCTTGATATTTATGGCGGCCGCTCCACCTTGTCGCGGGTAAATAATTTGCTGTTCAAGGTTGTTTTTCCGGGCGCGCGCCCGCCGCTTGATATTAATCTGGTCAAATTAGAACCGGGCGTTATTTTGGAAGATGACAAGTTTACGCTGTCTGCGTTTCCGGTTAGCCATCGTGGGAGCGGTAATTTTGGTTTTGTGTTTCAGGAAAAGGAGCATCGGCCGTTTCTGGCGGAGAAGGCGGATGCGCTGGGCGTGCCTTTTGGGCCGGAACGGGGACGTTTGGTGCAGGGGGAGACGGTTGTGTTGGCTGACGGCCGTTCCATCCATCCAGAAGAAGTGTTGGGCGACGGCATACCCGGAACCAAATACGTTCACATCGGCGATATTGGCCGGATTGACGACAATATCCGCGCGGTTTGCCAGGATGCCGACGCCCTGGTTATCGAATCCACGTACATTGAGGATGAAAAGGAAATGGCGCGGCAATTTGGGCACATGACGGCTGCCGGCGCCGCCCGATTGGCCCGTGACGCTAATATCAAAAGCCTCATCCTTACTCACCTTTCGCGCCGTTATTATGAACGCGACATCCGCCACGAAGCCCGCGCCATTTTCCCCGACACGGCCGTTGCCCGCGACTTCGACCATTTCCAAATCACACGAGATGGGGCGGTGCGGTTGAAGAAAAAAGATTAGTGACTATTCAGGTGTTTCCCTTAGATTTGTCAAATTTAATCTGGCAAGCGCCTGGTCATGCTAGAAAATTTGACAAATCTTCTCGACAACGCTGTATAGTTACAAAGATTAAATCATGGATCAATCATCTCAAGTCGTCATTTGCGGGGCGGGCATTGCCGGGATTTCGGCGGCCTATCATTTAACCGTCAAGCAGGGCGTCAAAAATGTCTTGTTGGTTGATGAGCGCGAGCCGTTAACCCTTACCAGCGACAAATCTACCGAATGTTATCGCAACTGGTGGCCCGGTCCAGGGGATACGATGGTGCGTTTTATGAATCGCAGCATTGATTTGTTGGAAGCGCTGGCTGATGAAAGTGATAATTATTTCAGCCTGAACCGGCGCGGTTACATTTTCCTCACGGCCGATGCCAACCGCGCTCAAGCGATGCGGCAAACGGCGTCAGAGATTGCCCAACTAGGCGCGGGCGGCTTGCGGATTCACACCAGCGCGGGCGATTACGTCTCTTCGTCCGGCGAGGGGTATGATGTGGGGCTGGATGGCGCTGATTTGCTGGCTGACCCGTCTTTGATTCAATCCCATTATCCTTTTTTGAGCGATACGGCCGTTACCCTCCTCCACGCCCGTCGCTGCGGCTGGCTCAGCGCCCAACAGTTGGGCATGTACCTGCTGCAAGAAGCCAAAGCGCACGGAGCCAGGTTGGTTCGGGGGCGGGTGACCGATGTGACCATAACTGGCAACCGTATCCAATCCGTCCAAATCCAACAAAACGGCCGTTCCCACACCATCGCTACCGAAAAATACATCATTGCCGCCGGCCCAATGCTCAAACAAGCCGGGGCCATGATTGGCGTAGACTTCCCCGTTTTCAACGAACTACACGGCAAAATCTCCTTTGAAGACCCGCTGGGCGTCATTCCCCGCGATGCTCCATTGATGATTTGGAACGATCCGGTTCAGTTGGAATGGGCCGATGAGGAACGAGAGGAATTGGCCGCCTATGACGACACACGCTGGCTGACAGAGCAATTCCCGGCCGGCGTTCACTTCCGGCCGGAAGGCGGGCCGGAGGCCAAAACCGTTCTGGCCATTTGGACGTATGATGTGAAAGAGCAGGAACCGGTTTTCCCGCCACAGTTCCCGGACGAGTATGCCGAAATCATCATGCGCGGGTTGGTACGGATGGTTCCGGGATTGTCAACATATTTAGGGAAGATGGGACGGCCGTTCACCGACGGCGGCTACTATTGCAAAACCCAGGAAAACCGGCCTCTTATCGGGCCGCTGCCAGTCGAAGGCGCCTACGTCATCGCCGCCCTGTCCGGCTACGGCATCATGGCCGCCATGGCCGCCGGTGAATTGTTGGCCGCTCACGTAACCGGCGGTTATTTGCCCGATTACGCCCCGGACTTTCTCCTCAGCCGCTACGATAATCCTGCCTATCGGGCCATGTTAGCCAATTGGGACCCCACCACCGGTCAGTTATAAGACCAGCCTACCATTGCCAAACCCCACCGCACTCCTTACAATGCAAACAATAAGGAACGGAAATTAAATAACCTACGGAACTGAGACTGGAGATTAGAGACTTGAGACTGGACTAATCTCTAATCTCCAGTTTCCAATCTCTTGT